>JANMFL010000232.1:0-2612 GCA_031377945.1 Acidimicrobiaceae bacterium
TGCTGCACGGGCTGGACCTGCTGCACGGGCTGGACCTGCTGAGCCTGGTCGACCGGGGCGGCGAATGCAGCCGGCTGCACGTGCTCGTCGTGCTGCACGGTGGCCACGCTGCGGTGCTCGACAACTCGGTCGGTGGACATCAGGGTGACGAGCATCAGCAGGCCGCCGGCGCCCAATACCCACCAGCCGTGCGCAGCCTGCACGCCGAGGTCGTCGACGAGCGACTCGTGCTGAATCAGCACGACCACACCGAAGATCATCAGCAGTGCCGAGAAGAACATCAGGACAGGTCGCGAACCGGCGAACGCCGCGATCAGCAGCAGAGCGCCGGTCACGATCTCGGCGAGGCCGAGGAGGGGGGTGTGGTCGAGCCCGAGGATGCTGACCACCGGGTCCTTCCATGAGCCGGTGACGTCACCTCGCAGCAACACCACGATGCCGATCACGAGCAGTGCGGCCCCGATGAGGGCACCGACGATCGAGCTCGCGGCGAACCGCCGACTGATGGTCTGGATGTCGCCGACCTCGGCGACCTGGTCGACGTGCTGGGTGCGGAACATGAGTTCCTCCATTCGAAGGGCTTGGAGCCCACGGACGTGGACGTGCCTGATCGATACCCAGCAGCGGCCTGCGTCAGACGGACGTGATGGTCGAGCCGTCGCGGTCAGGCCGGCCGCGACCGGAGCCGATGGCAACGGATCGTGAGCACGTCGAGCTCGATCAGCACCTCGACCGCGTCGACGACGGTGCGCACGATGCCCAGCCCGCGGCCGTGGGTGTCCTGCGGCCGTGACACCTCCCACGAGGTGGGGTCGGCCAGGTGGGCGGGCAGCAGGTTGCGTCCGCCCACCACCTCGAGCGTCCATCGACTGGAATCACTGTCGTCGAGGCGGACCAGCAGCTCGTGGGCATCGCCGTGCTGGACCACGTTCGCCGCCAGCTCGCTGGCGACGAGCGACAGATCGTCGATCTCGGCGGGGGTCGCGCCGCGAGTACGCAACCACGTCTCGACGTGACGTCTCGACACAGTGGAGGCCTGGTCGCCGACGGCGACGCGATGCCAGTCGGGTGCCGAAAGCGCATCGACGTCCGGAGTCATACCGGTGACGATGCCATGTGCGGCGGCCCATGTCCACGTCGGGCCATTTCGAACCAGCCTCGGTCAGTCGGCGACCGAGGTGCCTTCCGCGATCTCGATCGGTGCATCGACCAGTTCCACACAGCGCACCTCGCGGATGCCCTTCACGCGTTGCAGCGAACCGAGGTGGCGCACGACATCGGGCCCCACGGCCCCTTCGACGAACAACAGCACTTCGTCGTCGTCGACGACGATGTCCTTGATCGTCGGGCTGCGCCGAAGCGTGCGGTCCATGGTGACGGCAGCGCGCACGCGGACCTCGGTCCGCCACTGAGGGCTACCGAGCTCTCCGCCACGGCGAGCAGTGCGGCGGAGGAACTCCCACCAGCGGGTCGAGTCGTGTCGGTTGGTGATCACGACACCGGCGACGGCCATGGTCGCGCCCCAGCGAAGGCGACGGGCGAGGAACTTGGGAAGCATGCGCGGTCCCTACCCGTCGGCCCGCATGGTCAAACGTGCGCGCGATCGGTGGCGTCGTCGGTCGCGTCGGCGGTGGCGACGATCCGTCGGAGGTGCTCGAGGGCACCGGCGATGAGTCGGCCCACGTGCACCTGGCTCGTGCCGATGCGCTCGGCGATCTGCGACTGGCTCATCTCCTCGTAGAAGCGCAGGTACATGATCATCTGTTCGCGCGGCTTGAGTCGCTGCAGCAGTTGTCCGACGAGGTCGATGTCGAGCACCTCGTCGAGCGCTGTGTCCGTGTCGGCCATCGCCGCCTGTCCCGAGCCCGACACGTCGAGCGAGGCAGACCGGTAGGCGTTGTTCGCTTCGAGCGACTCGATGACCAGGTCGGGCGAGACCTGCAGCTGTTCGGCGATCTCCTCGATGGTGGGCGAGCGACCGAGCTCCTTCATCAGCTGGTCGACCTTGTCGTTCACCGAGGCGCGAATGTCCTTCGCCCGTCGCGGAACGTGGACGCTCCACGTGTAATCGCGGAAGTGTCGCCGCAGTTCGCCCATGATGGTGGGCGTGGCATAGGCGCCGAACTGCACGCCCTGCGCGGGGTCGAAGCGGTCGATCGCCTTCAGCAGACCGAGTCGGGCGACCTGCAACAGGTCGTCGAAGGGCTCGCCTCGGGAGGCGAAGCGACGTGCGCCGCGGGCCGCGAGCCACAGGGTGTGGTGAACGATCTCCTCACGGAGCAGTTCGTCGCGCGTCCGTGCGAACTCGTGGAGCGCCTCGTCCAACCATTGGTCGGCTGCACGTTGCGCGTCGTCGCGCGGGTCGTCGCGCCGGTCGTCGCGCTGGTCGGTCATGGACGTCAATCGCTCCGAACCATCACGGCGCGTATGTGGGCGCGACCGTCCTCGACGTGGATGTGGTGCGATGCGCACACGCCGTTCAACACGGCCCGGCACAGGCGCAGGTCGGTGGAGTCGGGGTCGAAGTCGGTGACGTCGGTGGCGGCATCGATCTGGAAGCCCTCGCCGACGACCTCGATGCTCACGTCGACGGGTTCGCCGCCGCCGTGCTC
>JANMFL010000362.1:0-34747 GCA_031377945.1 Acidimicrobiaceae bacterium
AACATCTCTCAAGGGAGGGGGGTAGTCAGTAAAATTTCTACCAGATGTGGTGGTCAACCAAAAAATCATAGACCTTCACTAAAGATTGGGCTCGGCGTCGACGGCCTGCACCAGCAGCACCGTCCCATCGCCGCGCGGGAACTCGGCCAGCAGCCCCACCGCGCTCTGCTGTGCCGGCACGAGCGTCGCGACCACATCGCCGCTGACCAGGGCCGATGCGGTGGTGGACCCGACCGCGGCCACGTTCGCGGGGCCTCGGCGGTGCGCGGCCACGTACGCCTCGGCTCCGTTCGGCGAGGTCACCACCAGCCAGTCGAACCGGCCCGGATCGAGTGCCGCCAAGCGTCGAGCGGCCTCCGGCTCGGGTACCTGTTCCACCAGCGGAACGACGACCGGCACGGCACCGGCAGCTTCGAGCAACCCCGCCAGCGAGCCCGCCTGGGCAGACGAGCGCGTGACGACCACTCGCCGACCGTGCAGGGCGGTCGAACGGGTCATCGGTTCAGCCAGCTCCCAGTTCGTCGCGCAACTCGCGGGCGAGGCGTGCGGCGGCCGCGACGCGATCGCTGTCGAGGCGCACCGAGCGCGCCACGTGGCGGGGCTCGCAGGACTCGGCTGACCCGGCTGACCCGGCTGCGGCGAGGAACCCGTGCAGCACGCCGTCGATGGCGTGGGCCGCGACGGGCAGCGAGCACCCCGTGCCCAACTCGGCCAGGAACGCGCGCTCGGCGACCACGTCGGCGCGGGTGGTCCCGTGGTCGATCGCGATGAGCAAGGCCGCCGTGTCGTCGTCGTCCGCTCGGCACTCGATGGCCACGCATCCCTGTCCGGGCGCGGGGACGAACGACTCCAACGGCAGCGCCTCGGCGATGCGGTCGGTGAGCGCCAAGATCTGCAGTGCAGCCACGGCCATCACCAGCGCGCCACCCTCGGGCAGCTTGGACAGCCGGGTGTGGATGTTGCCGCGCAACTCGACGAACTGCAGGTCGGGTCGAACCGCCTGCAGTTGGGCGCGCCGGCGGACCGAGCCGGTGGCGACCGTGGCACCCGGCGCCAGGTCGGCGAGCGCAGCGCCGACGAGCGCATCGCGTGCGTCGCGGCGAGCGGTGAACGCGGCCAGTTGCAGACCGTCGTCGGTGACCGACGGCAGGTCCTTCGCACTGTGCACCGCGATGTCGGCCTGACCGGCCAGCACCGCGCGCTGCACCTCCTTCACGAACACACCCTGTCCGCCGATGGTGTGCAACGGCACGTCCAGCCGCTGATCGCCCAAGGTCTCGACGAAGACCAACTCGACCTGCAGGTCGGGATGGGCCGACATCAACGCCTCGGCGACGGCCTGCGACTGCGCCGTGGCCTGGGCACTGCTGCGCGTCGCCAGTCGGAGGGTGCGCATGCGCGGGCCTCAGCCCAGGTCGAACAGTTCGCGCACGGCAGCGGAGTTGCGCTCGCCCTGCGGGGTGCCGGCGTCGTCCTTCAGGCGCACCGACGCGTGATGCAGCAGCTTGGCCACGATGCCGCGCGTCAGCGCCTCGACAGCGTCGCGCTGGGCGGGATCGAGCGTGCCGAGCTTGTTGTGGAAGCGCTCGAGCTCGGCCTGACGCACGGCCTCGGCCTTCTCGTGCAGCTGGGCGACGAGCGGCGCGGCCTGACGGGCGGTGACCTCGAGCGAGAACCGCTCGACCTCTTCGCCGACGATGACCCGCACGCGGTCGGCTTCGGCCTGTCGCTGGGCAAGACCGCGCGCCGCCCAATCGCGGAGGTGGTCGAGGTTCAACAGGGTGACGTTCGGCGCGACCTCGACATCGGCGGCGACGTTGCGCGGCACGGCGATGTCGACCACCAGCAACGGCGCAGCATCACCCTGATGGGCACCGGCGCGGGCACCGACGACCAGTTCGTAGTCCACGACCGTGCCGGCACCACTGCAGGTGAGCAGCACGTCGGTGTCGGCGAGCGCCACCCCCATGTCCGTGAACGGCACGATTCGGCCGCCGACTCGCCGCGCGAGTTGCTCGGCTCGAGCCGCCGTGCGGTTCGTGACGGTGATGTCGGTGGCGCCGGCATGGGTGAGCGCGACGGCGATGCCTTCGCCCATCTCGCCGGCACCGACGACGAGCACCTTGCGGCCCGCCAACGACCCGAGCAGTTCGCGAGCCATGTCGACCGCGGCGTGACTGACGGAGGTGGTGTGCTTGCCGATACCGGTCTCGGTACGAGCCCGTTTCCCGGTCTCGAGCGCGTGGCGGAACAGCAGGTTCAGCGTGGACTTGGCGCCGCCCTCGGTCTGGGCCATCTCCCATGCGCCGCGCACCTGGCCGAGGATCTCGCTCTCGCCGAGCACTGCCGATTCGAGCCCGGAGGCGACCTCGAACAGGTGGGCCACGGCCGCATCGTCGTGCTGGCTGTAGAGGTGCGGATGCAGCTCGTCGGGCTCGAGGCCCCCGAGCTCGCAGAAGAAGTCACGGATGTCGGCGTAGGCGCCGTGGAATCGTTCGGCCACCGCGTACACCTCGGTGCGGTTGCAGGTGCTGAGCACCGCTGCCTCACGGATGTTCTCGCGGCTGACGAGCCCGTTGATGACCTTGCTCAGCCCCTCGGCCGGCACCGAGACGCGTTCGAGCAGCGAGATGGGACCGGTGCGGTGGTTGACGCCGATGACCACGATGCTCATGAGTGGCCCACCCTACGCGCTCGCCGTTCGGCCCGTGCCGTTCTGGACGGCATGGATGGCGCCACCGGCGCGGCGCTGCTCGTGATAGCTGAGGATCTGCAGTTCGACCGCGAGGTCGACCTTGCGGACTTCGATGGCCCGCGGCACCGACAACACGACCGGGGCGAAGTTGAGGATGCTCGTCACGCCCGCCTTCACCAGACGGTCGGCGGCATCCTGCGCCGCAGCGCCGGGCGTGGCGATGACGCCGATGTTCACCCGCCGGGTCTGCACGATCTGCGGCAGTTCATCGATGTGGCGCACACGTGTGCCGCCGAGGACCGAGCCGACCTTGGACTCGTCGATGTCGACGATGCCGGCGACGGGGAACCCCCGCTCGCCGAAGCCGCCGTAGCCGGCGAGGGCCTGGCCCAGGTTGCCGGCGCCGACGATGACGACGGGCCAGTCGTGGGTGAGGCCGAGCTCGCGGCGGACCTGGTACACGAGATAGGCGACCTCGTAGCCGACGCCTCGGGTGCCGTAGCTGCCCAGGTACGACAGGTCCTTGCGCACCTTGGCGGCATTCACCCCGGCCAGTTCGGCGAGACCCTCGGACGAGATGTTCTCGACACCCACTTCGCCCTGCTCACCGAGGATGCGCAGATAGACCGGCAGTCGCGACACCGTGGCGTCGGGGATGCGGCGGCGTGTGCGCTCGGGAGACATCGGAGACAACGTTAGGCACTCGTGCACACATTCACAAAGCCAGCCGGTGAGAGCCCTGTGAAAATCGGCTCGTCATCGGCGGGTCATCGGCGGGTCATCGGCGTGCTGCATCGGCGCGTCATCGGCGCGTCATCGACGTAGCAATCGTTGGCCACCGTCGTAACCTGCGGCGCATGAACGCCGCGCTCGCTGCTGCTGCCACCCTGGTCGCGCTGGCGTTCTGCCTGAGCACGCTCGACCGTTGGCTGCGCCGGCGGCGTCCACACGAGCTGGCCTGGACGGTGTCGCTGGCCCTGTTCACGATCGGGTCGCTGGCGCTGTGGTGGGCCGAGAGCGCCGGGTGGAGCCCGGGTGCGTTCCGCATCTTCTACATCGCGGGTGCCGTGTTGAACGTGCCGTGGTTGGCGCTCGGCACCGTGTATCTCCTCGCCGGTCAGCGCCCTGGCGACCGGGTGAAGTGGTGGCTCGTGTTCGTGAGTGGCCTCACCGTCGGCATTGTCGGCTTCGCCCCCACCAAGGGTGCGATCGTCGCCGACGAGTTCCCCACCGGCAAGGACGTGTTCGGTGTGGCCCCGCGAGTGCTCGCCGCGGTGGGCTCGGGCGTGGCCGCGGTCGTCATCATCGCCGGTGCGTTGTGGAGCGCGTGGCGGGTGTGGCGCGGCCGCAGCCCGTCGGTCGGTGGTCAGCGCACGGTGCTCGCCCCGGGTCGTCTGGTCGGCGGCAACCTGCTCATCGCGCTCGGGACCCTGGTACTCAGCGGCAGCGGCACGCTCGCCGGCCGCCTCGGCAAGGACCGAGCCTTCGCCGTCACGCTGCTGGTGGGCATCGTCATCCTCTTCGCCGGCTTCCTGGTCGCCGCGGCCGCACCGCGGCGGCGCGCGGCAGTGACCGAGCTCCGCTCCGTCGCCTGAGACGCGTTCACCAGGAACTTAAGTTCGCGCCGTGGCCGTCACCAGGAACTTAAGTTCGCGCCGTTCACCGGCGGGATCAGACGAGGGAGCGGCGGAGGAGTTTGCCGCTGACGTTGCGGGGCAACTCGTCGACGAAGAGGATCTTGTTCGGGCACTTGTACCGCGCCAGATGGTCGAGGCACCAGCTCACCAGGGTGTCCTCGTGCGCGGTGGCACCAGCCTCGAGCACCACGAACGCCTTCACGGCCTCACCGGTGTGAGGGTGCGGCACACCGACGACGCCCACCTCACGGACAGCGGGGTGCTGCATCAGCACTTCCTCGACCTCGGCCGGGTACACGTTGAAGCCACTGACGATCACCAGGTCCTTGGCCCGGTCGATCAGGTACAGGTAGCCCTCGTCGTCGGTGACCGCGATGTCGCCGGTGCGCAGCCAGCCGTCGGCCGTGAGCACCTTGGCCGTGGCCTCGGGCTCGTGGAGGTACCCGAGGAACACGTTGGGGCCCTTCACCAGGATCTCGCCGGCGTCGCCGCGCAGTGCGTCGTCGCCGTGCTCATCGACCAGGCGCACCTCGATGCCCTCGAGCACCTTGCCCACCGAGCCGACCTTCTGCGCGAGGCCGGCCGACGACGTGACCACCGGTGCGGCCTCGGTGAGGCCGTACCCCTCGAGCAGCGTGATGCCGAACCGGGCGTGCAGCCGACGCATGGCCTCCTCGGGCATCTTCGCCGCGCCGGTGAGCGCGAGCCGCACGCCGGCGAAGCTGTCGGCCGGTGCCTCGTCGAAGTGGCTGAACGCCAACCACAACGGCGGCGCGCCGGGAATGACGGTGATGGCCCGCTCTTTGATGGTGTCGAGCAGCGTGGACGGGTCGAAGCGCTGCACCAGCACCACCGACGCGCCTCGGTGCAGGCTCTGACCGAGCACCACGTTCAGCCCGAAGATGTGGAACATCGGGAGCACGCCGTAGAGCACGTCGGTGTCGTTGACACCTTCGGTGGCCGAGCGCGACTGCTCGATGTTCGCCAGCAGGTTGCCGTGCGACAGCATCGCGGCCCGAGGCGAACCCGCCGTGCCGCTGGTGAAGATGAGCACCGCGAGGTGATCGGGCTCGACGTCGATCGCCTCCATCGGGTCGGCGGTGAGCAGATCGTCGAACACCACATCGGCGCCGTCGACCGTGCCCGCCTCGGTGGCGACGACGACGGTCACCGACGGCAGCGCGGGGCGAAGCACCTGGCTCCATGCGTGCGCGGCGAGCGGTTCCACGACGACGACCTTGGCCTCGACCGTTGCGATCTCGCGTTCGATCTCGGGCGCCGGGCTCGCCGGATTCAGCGGCACGGTGACCGCGCCCAGGCCCAGCGCCGCAAGGTACATGTCGACGAAGTAGCGGCCGTTGCTGCACAGCAGCGCGATGCGGTCACCGGGCTGCACGCCCAGCCGGGCGAGCCCGCCGCGCAAGTGGGCGACCTGGTCGCGCAGTGTGCCGTACGTGGTGGCCCGGCCGCGACTGAAGATGGCCACGCGGTCCGCCGGGTGCGGGTCGATGATGTGCGCGAGATTCACGTGGTGTGGCCCCCTCTGCCGACTTCCGATGCTACTCGCCGGTCGCCGGCCCGCGTGCGAGCAGCCGCGGTGCGCTCGTCAGAGGCGGAGCAGCGAGATGATGCCGGCCGCGAGGATCGCGAGCAGCAGCAGTCCGAGCGTGAGCGTGGTGGCGGGGCGCATGGCTGCCACGCTACCGGTGCGGGCGCAGCGTGACCGGGCTGCTGACGCCAGGCCCGCGGTCGCCTTGGGCCAGCGGCGCCAGCACCACCTGATCGTTGACGCCCAACTGCAGTTCCTCGGCGGCCGAGCGGCGGTCGAGTACCAGCGAGAGCATGCCGTGCGGATCCACCACCAGACCGACCGAACCTGCACCCAACCGGCCGGAGTGCTCGACCCGCTCGGCGACTCGGGAGACCTCGCCGGCGTGGGCCATCAGCCGCAGGCCCAGGTCGGCACCCCAGGGCTGCAGGTCGTCGAGGCCGATGTTCAGCTGGCAGTCGCCCACCCGGTTGACCCACAGCACCTCGGCCGCCACGCCTCCGCCTTCGGCGTCGCGCGGCAGCGGCACCACACCGGGCAGCAGCACCTCGGTCTCGACGAACTCGCCGAGCTCGCCGAGGTCGACGCCGTTGCACAGATGCGCTGCCACCGGCGCGAGCACGTCACGTACGGCGAGCACCGCTCCGGGGCTGGCCAACTGGAAGTCGGGATTCGTCAACAGCACGGCGCGTTCGGCGCCACCGGCCATCGCCACCGCCGGTGCGAGCAGCCCGTTGTCGGGCCCGACGAGCACACCCTCGCCGTTGGCGACCTCGATGGCCACCAGCGGACGACCGGTCTGCGGGCCGGCGTCGACCGACGCGACGATGACACCCGACGGCACGTACCCGATGGCCCGCGCCAGCGCCAGGCTGCCGCCACGCACGTCGTACGGCTGCACGTGATGGGCGAGGTCGACGATCGAGACGTGCGGTGCGAGGTCGCGCACGATCGCGTGGACCACGCCGACGGATTCGTCGGCGACACCCAGATCGCTGAGGAAGGAGATGGTGTCGAACCGGCGGCCCATGGGCAGGCAACCTACCCGTGTCGTCGCGCACGTGTCCGGAAAAACGCAGAGGGCCGATGCCAACCCCCCGATGGCACCAGCCCTCTCCGGCGCTGCTCTCCCGAAGAAGAGCGCGACATCCGGATGAGTTGTTCGTCCGGTGGTCTTCCGACCAGCGCGAACAATAGGCACACGCGCGGCCATGAGAAAAGCGTCACAGCAGAAAAAGTACGATTCTTCCGAAATGGATTTGGCGACCGCGCGCTTCGGTAAATGCCCAGCACAGCAGCAGGATCAGGATTTCCCGAGCTCGATCCCGCGTTGCATCGCCGCCATCACGGCCTCGAGAAACGCCGACCGAACACCGTGTTCTTCCAGCACGCGCAGGCCCGCGGCCGTGGTCCCGCCCGGCGACGTGACGTTGGCACGCAGCTGGGCCGGGTCGCCGCGGTCGGCGAGCAGTGCCGCCGAACCGACGAACAGTTGGGTGACCAACTGTTCGGCGTTGGCTCGGCTGAGGCCGGCGAGCACGCCCGCCTCGGTGAGTGCCTCGGCGACGAGGAACAGGTAGGCGGGCCCGCTGCCGGCCAATCCGGTGACGGCGTCGAGTTGGTGCTCGGGGACGCGAACCACGATGCCAACGGCTCCGAGAATGCCCTCGGCCCATTCCAGATCGGCTTCCTCGGCCGACGAGCCGCCGGCGATCGCCGCGGCGCCCTCGCCGACGAGTGCAGGGGTGTTGGGCATCGCCCGCACGACGACGACGTCGGGCCCCGCGGCCTGCTGCAGCGTGTCGATCGAGACGCCGGCGGCGATGCTGAGCAGCCGTGTGGCACCCGCCTTCGCGGCCGCGGCGCACGCCGTCGTCACGTCGTACGGCTTCACGGCGATGAGCGCCGCCGCGCAGGGAGGGACGTCCGCGGTGACCGTGACGCCGGGGAACAGATCGCCCAGCTGCGCGGCTCGGGCGGCCGAGAGCTCGACGACCGCGAGGTCCGACGCGGGCCAGCCGCCCTGCAACAGGCCACCCACGAGCGCTGCGCCCATGTTGCCGCCGCCCACCACTGCCAACCGGAACGAAGTCATGCGGTCAGGCTACGTGAGCACGTCGCGGGTGACCGGCACGACTTCCCCGACGTCGCCGGCCACCCGCACCCTCACTGGGTACGGCGAGGAGCGGCCGTCGGCAAGATCCGGCGCGTCGGCGGAGCGGTTCAGGTGAACTTGCTGGCGAACGCGAGACGCACCAGCGAGGGGAACACCGACTCGACGTACTGGTACAGCGAACCGATGATGCGATCCAGTTCGGCCTCGTTCAGCGACGAGAGCAGCAGTTCACCGCGCAGGAACAGCGCGTCCTCCACACCGATGGCGAAGTGGGCCCCGACCAGCCGGTCGTTGCGGCGCAGCGCCAGCTCGTAGACGGCGGCCGCGTTCTCGGGCGGGGCGGGCAGCACGTACGCCTCGTAGCGAAGCGTGCGCTGGCCGAGCGTGAACCAGATGGTGATGTGGTCCTTCTCGTCACCCTTCAGCCGCACGTACCAGCGCGGCTCGGCGGCGTCGCCGGGGTCGCCCCGGTCGATGGCCTCGAACAACTCGTTGTCCCGAGCGAAACCGTGCAGCCACCCGGTGATGGCCGACTCGTACTCCTGCAGCGTGGGCGGCAGGTGGTAGTCGGTCATCCGCAGGCCACCAACTCGCGGGCGCCGAGGTCGGTGTACAGGCGACGAAGACGAGCAGCGGCGAAGCTCCACGTGTAGCGGCGGGCGCGTTCGGCACCACGCCGACCAAGTGCCGCGGCATGGTTCGGGTGGTCGATGATCTCGCGCAGGTAGTGGGCGAACAGGACCGGGTCGCGCTCGGGCACCAGGTAGCCGGTCTCGCCGTGGTCGACCAGGGTGAGCAGTCCGCCCACGCCGCTGGCGACGACGGGGATGCCGCAGGCCGACGCCTCGAGTGCCACCAGGCCGAAGCTCTCGCTCCGGCTGGGCACGACGACGGCATCGGCGGCGCGGTAGTAGGTGGAGAGGATGTGGTGCGGCTGCGGCGGCACGAAGTGCACCTGCGCCGCCAGACCGAGTTCACGGACGAGTGCCTGCAGGTGCGCTTCCTCGGCGGTGCCCTCCTGGCCGCTGGCCCCGCCGACGACGAGCAGGATGGCATCGGGGCGTCCGAGCTCGGCGAGGGCCCGCACCGCGACGTCGGGCGCCTTCAGCGGTTGGATGCGGCCGACGAACAACAGCACCGGCGCGTCGAGCGGCAACCCGAGTGCGTTGCGCGCTCCGGACTGCTCGCCCGGCGCGAAGAATGCGTGCTCGACACCGGGAGCGACGATCTCGATGCGGCCGGCCGGGTTGCCGTACAGCCGCCGGAACTGGTTCTCCTCCTCCGTGCAGCTGACGCAGATGGCATCGGCGCAACGGATGATGTCGGCCTCGGACTGGTGCCGCCACTCGCTCTCGTGGTCGCCACCCTCGGCCTTCACCTTGGCCAGCGTGTGGAACGTGGCGACGAACGGGATGTCCAGTTCGTGTTTCAGCCGGTGCGCCACCAACCCCGACAAGAAGTAGTTGGCGTGCATGACGTCGACCGGGGCGTGGTTCTTCATGTGGTCGATGACCGCGTCGCCGAATTCGTCGAGGACGGTGGGCAGCGCTTCCTTGGGCAGATCGTGAGCGCCGGCGTCGATGTGCACCACCCGATGGCCGGGTTCGACCGCGACGACGTCGGGTTGATCGGGGCTGGTGCGCCGTGTGTACGTCGTGCACTCCACCCCTGCCTGGGCCAGTGCGGAGGACAGTTCGCGCACGTACACGTTCATGCCGCCACTGTCGCCCGAACCCGGCTGGGCCAGCGGCGACGTGTGGAACGAGAGCACTGCCACCTGTTGCACGTCGGATGAGAACACTACCTGTTGGGTCGACATTCCAGGGGAGCGGCCATCGCCGCAGGTCGTGCCAGACTCGTCGGGTGAAGCCGAACCGCAGGTCACCCCTCGCGCGCGCCCTGTCGCCGCTCCGCGACTTCCTGCACACCGAGGCCGCCGGCGGCGCGTTGCTGGTGTTCGCGTCGATCGTGGCGCTGCTGTGGGCCAACTCGCCGTGGAAGGCGAGCTACCAACGCCTGTGGCACAGCGAGATCGGCATCAGCGTGGCGGGCCACTCGCTGGTGCTCGACCTGCAGCACTGGGTGAACGACGGCCTGATGACCATCTTCTTCCTCGTCGTCGGACTCGAGATCAAACGCGAACTGACCAGCGGTCACCTCGCCGGACGACGTGCGGCCACCCTGCCCGTGGCCGCCGCGCTGGGCGGCATGATCGTGCCGGCCGCCCTGTACCTGGCCATTGCCGGCGGCTCGGCGCCGAAGGGCTGGGGTGTCCCGATGGCCACCGACATCGCCCTCGCCGTCGGTGTGTTGGCCTTGGCCGGCAGCCATGCGCCGGCCGGATTGCGGGCCTTCCTGCTGGGCCTGGCGGTGGTCGACGACATCGGCGCGATCGTCGTCATCGCCGTCTTCTACTCCACCGGGGTTGCGTTCGGGTGGCTCGCCGCGGCGGTCGCCGCCGTGGCCGCGACCGTGCTGTTGCAACGGTTCGGCGTCCACAACCTGGTCGTCTACGTCGTGCTCGGGACGACGGTGTGGCTCGCGCTGCACGAGGGCGGCGTGCACCCCACGCTCGCGGGTGTCGCAATGGGTCTGCTCGCGCCCGTCACGCCGCGCATCGCACCCGAGTACGTCGACGCCGAGGAACTCGCCGACCTCAGCTCGGCCGACGCCGCCCATCGCACCGCCGACCTGGCACGGTCGTCGGTCAGCACGGTCGAGTGGCTCGAGCACGTGCTGCACCCGTGGACGAGCTACCTCATCGTCCCGCTCTTCGCTCTCGCCAACGCCGGGGTGACGGTCAGCACCGACAGTCTGCGGACCGCGTTCTCGTCGGCCATCTTCTGGGGCATCGCCGCCGGACTCGTGCTCGGCAAGCCGCTCGGCGTGCTGATCGCGGCGAAGGTGGCCGTGCGCTCCGGTCGGGCCGACCGGCCCGATGGCACCACCGCCCGGCAGCTGCTGGGCGCCGGCAACGCCGCCGGCATCGGCTTCACCGTGGCGTTGTTCATCGCCGAGTTGGCGTTCGTGAACGACGACGGGTCGCTGAACGAACCGCAGGTGGCCGATGCGAAGATGGCCATCCTCCTGGCCTCGGTCGTGAGCGGTGTGGTGGCGTGGCTGGTGTTGCGTCAGCGCTCGCGGCTGGATGCCACGAAACTCTCGTAGACGTTCAACAGTGCACGCTGCTGTTCGGGCGACAGCAACGGATCGTTGGCGATCGCCTCGCGGACACCTCGAGGGTTGGCGTCGGCATCGAGGATGCCGGCGCGCTCGTACAGCGTCTCGGCGCTGATCTGCAGCGCCTTGGCGATCTGTTGGAGGATCTCCGCCGACGGCTTGCGCAGCCCGCGCTCGATCTGCGACAGGTAGGGGTTGCTCACCCCGGCGGTCTCGGCCAGGCGCCGCACGCTCATGCGCGCGACCTCGCGCTGCGTGCGGATGAAGTCGCCGAGATCAGTCAGGGAGGCCGTCATTGTCGCTCGCCAGCAGACCGTCGACGTTGGCCTCGCCGTCGCGGTAGCGGCGAACGAGCTCGGCACTGAGCGCGTCGATGCGCACGAACAGCTCCTTGCGCTCGGTCGAGCGCAACTGTTCGAAGCCGTGCAAGCTGGCGATGTAGGCGCCCAACTCGTCGAGCGACATCGAGGCGAGGTCCGCGCTGCCGGCGTCGGAGCACAGATCCTCCAGCTCGATCGCGAGCGGGTGGTGGCTGTAGTCGTCGGCCGGTCGCGGCGGGCGTGCCGGCCCGCCCGTGAGCTGGGTGCTGAGGATGGCGGGCAGCTCGCCGGTGATGTTCGCATCACTGTCACCGACGGCACGGTGGCGAAGCTCGGCACGGGCGACGTCGAGCCGTGCCTGCACCAGACGACGGACGTAGCTGACGGCATCGTCCTCGTGCTGCAGCTTCGACCGCAGCGCGCGCAGCTCGTCGAGCGGCAGCAGGCGGGGATCGAACTCGGTCGTGCTCATGCGAAACCTCCACTCACGGGCGGCAGGATTGCCACCTCGTCTCCGGCGCTGACCGCGGTGTGCGCGTCGGCCGGTTCACCGTTCACCCAGACACGGCAGCTCTTCAGCACTGCCCTGAAACCCTCGCCGTAGGTCGCCTCGGCGTGCGCCAGCACGTCGCCCACCGTCGCCGCGTCGATGTCGGCTCGGCCCGTGCCCGCGGCATCGCGGGCGGAGGCGAACATCAGGAGCGTGGCCATCGGCTGCATGGTAGTGGGCGTCTCCGAAGGTGGACCGCTACCCTCCGGGCGATGCCCGAGTTCCACCCCCGCACCGGCCACGCACCGGTCACTCGTCTGCTGGCGCTGCGCCACGGCGAGAGCGAGTGGAACGCGCTCGGCCGCTGGCAGGGCCAGGCGGATCCGGCCCTCACCGAGACCGGACTGCTGCAGGCGGTGGCAGCGGGACACCAGTTGGGCACGTTCGACGCCGTGTGGGCCAGCACCCTGCAGCGGGCCGCCCACACCGCGGCCATCATCTCCGAGGCGATCGGCGTGGGGCCGGTGCAGACACATCCGGGCCTGATGGAAGCCGCGTTCGGACCGTGGCAGGGGTTGACGGTCGCCGAGATCGAGACGGGTTGGCCGGGTTACCTGGCGGACCACCGACGCCCCGAAGGCGCCGAGGCACCCGCCGTCGTGGTGGATCGCGCCCTGGGCGCGTTCCGCGACATCGCCGACCAGTCGCCGGGCGGCGAGGTGCTCGTGGTCAGCCACGCCGGCCTCATCCGCACGCTGTGCCGCGCGTTGGGTGGCCTCGACGTGCGATTCCCGAACCTGAGTGGTGCCTGGTTCATCATCCACGCCGACGGGCAGGTATTCGTGGGCGAGCAGGTGCAACTGATCGAGCCGTCCGCCTTCCGCGACACACTCTGACCCGTCATGGCCGACGACGAACTGCGCCCCACCCTGTTCGATCTCGAGCCGCAGCCCCTCCACCCTCGTCGCGCACCAGCGACCGACGGGGTCGAACCCACCCACGCGGTCGACGCCGAGCCACTCCACCACGAGGGTCGGCCCTTCTCTGTCGAGGTCGTGCGGTCGGCCCGCCGGAAACGCACCGTCGGCGCCGAACTGCGCGGCGACGTGCTGCGCATCACCGTGCCGTCGTGGATGAGTCGCGCCGATGAGGCCGCGTGGGTCGAGAAGATGTCGGCCAGCTTCCGCCGCAAGCGTTCCGCCGACCGCATCGACCTCACCGAGCGGGCCAACACGCTCGCCCGACGACACCAACTGCCGCGGCCTCGCGACATCCGGTGGGCCGACGACATGACCACGCGCTGGGGGTCGTGCACCTCCGGCACGGCGAGCATCCGCATCTCCACCCGTCTCGCACCGTTCCCCGACTGGGTGATCGACTACGTGATCGTGCATGAGTTGTGCCATCTGGAGATCCGCGGTCACGGCGCCGACTTCTGGAAGCTGGCCCATCGCTACCCGAAGGCGGAACGGGCGATCGGCTATCTCATCGCGAAGTCGGGTGACGACCTCGACGAGGAGTGAGCCGGCGATCATGCGATCGCGACATTTTTCGGTCGTCGGAACCCGACGAGCAGACTCCCGGCGATCATCGCGATCAGTGCCAGCAGCACTAGCGACAGCGAAGAACGAACCGGCTCCTCGTTCGCGACGCTCGTCGACAGCACCTCCGCGACGAGCAGACCGGGGCCGCCGGTCGTCGCGGCCGATCCGGCGGCGGTCGACACGTCGACGTGCGACATCGTCGCTGCAGCGGTGAGCACAGCACCGGCAGGCGCCGAGACGTAGCCGCGGCACGGTCCGTCGGCGAGATCGATCGAGAAGCGGCCGATGTCGTCGCTGAGCGCGGTGAGGCGCCGTTCGTCGGCACCGTCGCCGCACACGGCGGTGAGGACGATGCCAGAGCTCACGGCGCCGTCGACGACGACCGCGCCCGTCCAGCGCTGTGTCTGTGCCGAGGCTTCCGCTCGGGCCGGCAGCACGCTGGCCATTGCTCCGGCGAGTGCGAGCAGGGAGATGACCCGCATCGCCATGCGTCCAGCGCTGGCCGACAGGTCGCCGCCACTCCAAGCGCCCACGGGCACGAGCGGCCGCGACTCGGTGATCGACGTACCGGGCATGAGACCCATCTGTTCCCAGACGGGTTCGATCACGCAGTACTCGGCCAGGGCGTTGGCCGTGGCGTCGTCGAGCGCGTGGAACTCGACACCGAGCCGGTACTCGCCGAGCGGGAGGACGCTCACGTTGCGCACCACGGTCGGGATGCAGACGGTGGTCACGCCGGTTCGGGTGGGCACCGCGGCCTCCAGGATCACTGCTTCGCCGACCTCGAACCCAGCGTGGCTCATCACTCCGGCACCGAAGGACGTGATGTCCAACAGCGACACGGCGCGCTCCCCGAGGCTGGCCGACAGCGCGGCGCCAATGCGCGTCGCCCGGCGCCGATGTGAGCGGCGACCCAGCACCCGCAGTTGATCCAGTGACAGGACGAGCAACCACAGCGAGACCGCGACCATCGCCAGTAGCGAGGGCTGGGGCAGCGTGCCCATCGTGTGCGTCAGGCGGTCGCTCATACCGCGCAGCACGAGCACCACGCTGAGCACGACGGTTGCCACCACCAGGCTCGCCCCGTACTGGCTGGCGGGCAGGTTGACGATCGGCGCACGCTCGGGCACGTCGTCGGGGTCGACGCCGCTGTTGAACGTCGCGCCGATGTTGTGCAGCGACCAACGGGCCCGGTCGCCGGGCCGCAATGTCCAACCGCTCAGCAACGCCAACGACAGTGACACGTACACGAAGTAGGGAACCCACAGGATGGTCATCGTGACCAGAGTGGCGTGGAACGGCACCTCACCCGCGAGCAACGCGCCGCAGAGCAACGCGAGGAACGCGACACGACGCACGCTGGACAATGGACGAACGGCCCACGCCAGCGCGGCGGCACGTTGCGCCGCAGTGTGCGAGGTGATGCGCAGCGCACCGTGTTCGCCGAACAGCATCTGGCGAGCACCGCGCACCCTGTGCACACGATCTCGGTAGACCTCTTCGGCGGTGCGCAGCGACCGGTGCGCCACGACGGGGATGTCGCAGGGCGCGGTGATCCGCCATCCGGCGCCGTGGAGCGCGGAGGTGGCGGCCCAGTGTGCCTCGACGGCGGCGCTCGCTCCGAGCGTCACGTCGCGCAGTGCCGCGGTGCGGACGAGCGATCCCGAGCCGAGCCACACCGCCACGCCACGGCGGCCGAGGGCCGGGTTCAGTGCGCTCCGTTCGAAGAGCAGTTCGTGGCGGCGATCCGGGCCGTGCTCGGGTGAGTCGTCACTGAGCGACACTCCCAGACCTTGCACGACGGCCACGTTCAGATCAGCGAGATCGACCGACAAGCAGCGGACGATGTCGGTGGCCGGCACATCGCCGGCGTCGAGCAGCAGGAACTCGGCGGAGCGGACGGCGGCGATCATCACGCGCAGGCCGCTGCGGTCGTCGGGGTCCGTGGCGGCGTAGACCGCCTGGAACTCGAGCGCCATGCTCGCGACCTCCGGGCGACCGTCGTGATCGACGACGATCACGTCGCCGACGCCTTCGACGGAGCGCAGGGAGAGCAGGGTGGCACGCAGTTCGTGCAGCGGCTGGGCCGCGATGCGGACCACGGCGTCGACGGGGTCGCCGTAGCGGCGACGGTCGTCGGGCAGTCGGCCGAGCGGCATCGGCCACAGGGCCCACACCAGCAACACCGCACCGATGAAGCCGAACACCTCGACGACGAAGAAGGGCAACGCCAACCATGCCGGCGCACCCTGCATCGAGGCGGCGAGTCGCCAGCCCAGATACGCGGTGCCGCCGAGCAGCCCGGTCACTGCGAGCACACGTGCCCCGACGTGCTCGTTCCTCCTCATCCCGTTCTGTTTCCTTTCCTCACGGTGGTGTCGACTGGCCTCGTGGTCACGTCGACTGGTGCGTACACGCCTCCCACGGGCGTCTGACTTTCTTCATCGGCGTCACGCTGCGTGAACTTGACCCCTCAATACGGGCGGGAGCCACTCACCAGGGCCGGGATCCACGAGCGCGACCGGTCAGATGCCCGGGCGGGTGACGGGGTGACCGGGCCGGGCGTCCGGTAACCTCCACGACTCGTGGGCACCGCCAAGCGTGAACGTCAGAAAGCCAACCGCCAGATCCGTCTGCAGGAACTCGCGAAGGAGCAGCGCAAGGAGAAGTCCAAGCGCGTCGTGTTCCGTGTCGTGGGCGGCATCGTCGCCTTCGTCGCCGTCGTCGGCGCGGTGTACCTCATTGGTGGGAACGACGACAACGCAGCGTCGAACACCAGCACGTCGGTCGGTGTCACCACCACCACGATCGATCCCAACGCTCCCACCACCACGGCCCCGCCGAAGCCCGAGGTCAGCGCACCCGGCACCGATCCCACCGAGCTGAAGGTGACCACCATCACCGAGGGCACGGGCGAACCCGCCAAGAACGGCGACACGCTCGACGTGCACTACGTCGGCGTGCTGTCGAAGGACGGCACCGAGTTCGACAACAGCTACGACCGGGGTGCGCCGCTGGTCGTCACGCTCGGCGCCGGTCAGGTCATCACCGGTTGGGACGAGGGTCTCGTGGGCCTGAAGGTCGGCGGTCGCTACCAGATCGACATCCCGGCCGAGAAGGCCTATGGCGCCAACGGTGCCGGTGAGTCCATCCCCGCCAACGCGGGTCTGACGTTCGTCGTCGACATCATGGCGATCGCCCCGGGCGCCACCACCGAGACCACGACGGCCTCGCAGACGACGGCGGCGGCCACCACCACGACCGCCGGCTGATCAGGCCAGGTCGCCGAACACCTCGACGGCACCGACGCGTTCCCACGCACTCGGTCCGCCGACCAGCGCATCGCCGCTGCGCAACACCGCGAGCGGGGTGTTCGCCAGGGCGCGTGTGCGGTGCAGACGCTCGGGCGACCACGTCTCGGCCTCGGTGACGAGCGCCAGACCCGACACCAGGCCGAGGCCCAGCGTGAAGGCGCCACCGCGGGGGTCGACCATCGGGTCGCACATCGCTGCGGCGCTGCCACCGGCCGCCGCGACCAGTCCACCGTTGGCCAGCACCGTGGCGAGCGCGTCGAACAACGGCGTGTTCTTCAGCACCGACCGCAGGTGCAGCGGCTGGTCGCCCACGAAGTACACGGCTCGCGCCTGACGCACCAGTTCGGCGGCGCCGTCCTCCATCGCCTCGGCGCGGCGCATCACCATCAGCGCGTCGACCTCCACCGACAGCCGCTCTGCCCAGTTCATCGCCGCAGCGACCAGCCGCTCTGGGTGCTCGAACGCGTCGGCGGTCGGGAGCACCACGACACGATCGGCGGCGGCCGCGGCCAGCAGGCGGGCGTCGAGTTCGTCGTTGGCGGTGAAGGGGCCGCCGCCCTGGAGTGCAATCGTGCCGGTCATGCGACCGAGCGTACGTTGCTCAGTCGAGCAGTTCGGTGCGCAACCGTTCGATCGCGTCGGTCGGGACGCCCACGTTCATCGCGAACTCGCGGATGCTGCCGTGCTTGGCGCGGACGTGGCCGATCATGCGCAGCATCGCTTCGGGCACCGCCGCCGAGAACACCGACGGCCCGGCCATGATCCGAGCGTGCAGCTCGGGGTACTCGCGTGCCGACCAGTCGCGCATCCGCTCCATGCTTTCGGCGGTCATCGCGTAGTCGGCGACGATGTATTCGTCGAGCACGTCGAGACAGCCGAGCACCATCATCGCGAGCATGCCGGTGCGGTCCTTGCCCGCCGCACAGTGGAACACCGCGGGCAACGCCTCGGGCTGGGTGAGGGTGACGAGCGCCTCGGCCAACCGCTCTTCGCCCTCCTCGAGCATGGCCACGTACGCCTGCTCGAGGAAGTCGGCGGGATCCTCGGGCATCGCATCGGCCTGTGCAGCCGTCCACGTGCTGTCGATGACGGGCACGTGGTGGAACTGCACCGGGTGATGCGCCTGGGGGAACGTCCCCCGCTCCTCGAGTTCGGCGAAGGTGCGCAGATCGATGACGGTGCGCAGGCCCAGTTCGCGAACGACCTCCAGGTCGTCGCCGCTCAGCCGGTACAGACCGTCGGCGCGGAACAGTCGCCGCCACTTCGTGGTGCGTCCGTCGATGGTGGGAAAGCCGCCCATGTCGCGGAAGTTGTGCACCGCGTCGAGGCGCACGAGCCGGCGCGGGTCGCCGCCGATGTCGGGCAGGAGGTGGGGGGTCATCACCGGGTCACGGTACCGATGGCGGGTGCCGCTTCGGTGACCGAGGGGTGTCAGGGCGATGAAACCCTGCCGAAGCGACGTCGACGACCGCGGCGAGCAGGCCGTCAGCCGGGGTGGACCGCGTCGAGTGACGCCCGCAACCGGGTGACGATCTGGTCGATCTCGTCGTGGGTGACGACGAACGGCGGGGCGATCATCACCGCGTCCTGCACCGGTCCCGAGCCCGCCGGGTACACCCACATGTCGCGCGCCAGGGCAGCTTGGACGACGGCGTCGCGGCTGCAGCGCAACTCGATGCCCCAGAACAGGCCCTTGCCGCGGATGTCGACCACGGCCGGGTGATCGGTGAGCTCGGCCCGCAGCCTCGCTTCCAGCACTGCGCCCATCGTTGCGGCGCGCTCGACGAGGTGCTCGCGGCGCAGGATGCCCAGCACCGCCGCACCGGCGGCGCAGGCGGCATCGTTGCCGGTGAAGGTGAAGTACATGAAGCCCGAGCCGCGCAGCGCCTCGGCCACTTCGTCGGTCGCGGCGACGGCGCCGAGGGGCACATACCCGCCGCCCAACCCCTTGCCGCCGACGATCACATCGGGCTGCATCGGGAAGTGCTGGTGACCCCAGGTGGTGCCGGTGCGGCCGTAGCCGGTCATCACCTCGTCGGCGATGAGCAGGATGTCGTTCGCCTTGCAGACGTCGTTGACGACCTTCCAGTACTCGTCGTCGGCGACGAGGCACGCGCCGGCGGCGCCGGTGATCGGCTCGGCGATGAATCCGGCGATCGTCGAAGGATCCTCCTGCTCGATCACCTTGAGCACCTGTTCGGGGTCGTCCCACGGCACTTTCGGGAACGGCAACAGCAGCGGTTCGTACCCGGCCTGGCGACCGAGATGGCTGGCCGCGGCCATCGTGCCCAGCGTCATGCCGTGATAGCTGGGGTGGCGACCGACGATCTTCCAACGGTCGGGTCGACCCTTGGCGACCTGATAGGCCCGAGCCAGGCGAAGCGCCGAGTCGGTGCTCTCGCTGCCCCCACTCGTGAAGAACACGTGGCTCATGCCCTCGGGCAACCAATGGTCGACCAGTTCGTCGTGCAGCGCGAGCCGCGCCGGTGTGGGCCACAGCGGCACGACGTACCCCATCGGCATGGCTGCGGCGGCGGCCTCGGCCACCTCGGTGCGACCCCAGCCGATGTTGCCGACGATCGCGCCGGCCGCAGCATCGAGGATGCGCCGACCATCGGCCGTGATGAGGTGCACTCCGTCGCCGCCCACGATGGTGGGAGACGGCGGGGCGCCAGGAAGGAAGGCGTAGCGATCGGTGTCGGTGGGCATCGGACCGAGTATCGCGCTACGTGCGCCTCGGCCCGGGACCGGATTCACACCGCAGGGGTGGGCTGGCCGTCGAACCATCCGGACACGTGACCGGCCAGGTGGTGGCGGAACATGATGCTCAGACGCGGTTCGTGCGCCGACGAACTCTTCGGCACGCTGTGCTCCCACTGGTGCTGACAGGCCCCGCCCATCACCAGCAGGTCGCCGTGGCCGAGCATCCAACTGCGCGACGGACCGCCGCCCTTGGGCCGCACCTGGAACGCTCGTGGCACGCCGGTGCTGACGATGGCGACGACCGGATTCTCGAGGTGGAACCGTTCACGGTCCGCATGCCAGGCGACCGAGTCGCGCCCGTCGCGGTAGAGGTTGAACCCGATGGCGTCGAACGGGCGGTGGTAGCGGGTGGTGAGCGAGTCGAGCGCCTCGCGGAGCACCGGCAGCGGCGGCTCTCCCCCGGCGGTGCCCTCGGCCGGTGGCTCGTCGGCCCACCATCCGGTGAGCCGCGGTTCGGCCACCTTCCGATCGAACATGATCACTTCTCGTTGGCGCCAGGCGATCTTGGCGACGAGCTCGGCGAACACCAGGTCGGCGCCGTGCAGCCAGCCCGGCGCGTGGTCGATCCAGCTCTCGTCGTCGAGCATGGTGCGCGTCAGGTGCTGGAACGACGCGTCGATGGCGGGGTCCTCGAACGCGAACAGGCACTGCTGCCAGATGAGGGCCGGATCGTCGAGCACATGGGCGGCGGAGATGGGCATGTCACCCATCCTCGCGTGATCGAACACCTGTTCGCAACCTCTGACGAAGCGGGCGCCGACGACCGCTCGGCCTAGCATCCACGACGTGTCCACCGTGGAACCGCAGTACATCGACGACCCCGACGATCCCCGGCTCGGCGACTACAGCCATGTGCGGACCCGCAAGGAGAGCGATCAGTTCATGATCGCCGAGAGCGCGACGGTGGTCGAGCGGCTGCTCACATCGCGCTTCCTCGTGCGCTCGTTCCTGCTCAGCCCGAAGGGGTGGGACCGGATGAAGGCGACAATCGAAGCCCACGAGCGAACGGTGCCGGTCTACATCGCCGAGAGCGATGTGCTGGAGGCCATTGTCGGCTTCGACCTGCACCGCGGGGTGCTCGCCTCGGCCGGGCGTCGCGGTTGGCCGACGTTGCCCGACGTCGTCGGCCGCGCCAAGCGACTGGTGGTGCTCGAAGGTTCCAACGACCACGAGAACATCGGCGTCATCGCCCGCTCGGCTCGCGGTCTCGGGTTCGACGGGATGATCCTCGACCCCACGTGCGCCGACCCCTACTTCCGCCGCAGCATCCGCGTGTCGATGGGCGAGATCCTCCACCTGCCCATCACCCGGGCTGCGAGTTGGCCCGACCCACTCGCCTACCTGGTGAAGCAGGGCTTCGAGTTGTGGGCGCTGACACCCGACACCGATGCCGAGAGCCTGTTCGCCATGGGCATGCCCGAGAAGGTGGCCCTGGTCGCCGGCGCAGAAGGCCCTGGTCTGCTGCCCACCACTCGGGCACGGACCCACTACGACGTTCGCATCCCGATGCACCACGGGGTCGACTCGTTGAATCTCGGCCACGCGCTCGCCATCGCGATGGCAGCCGTGTCGCCCGCCGCTCAGGGCTGAGACGGGGCCACCTCGGCGACGGGCGTGGCGGGTTGGTGCTCCGTCCCACTCGACAGCCCGCGGACGTCATCCAAACCCTGGTGCTGATCGTCACGATCGGCCGGTCACACGCCTGCGGTGACCCCGCCGTCGACGCCCCACAACGCGCCGGTGACGTACGACGCATCGTCGCTCGCCAGGAACAGCGCCACCGCGGCGATCTCGTCGGGGTGCGCGCCACGACCGATCGGCACGCCGGCACCGGGATCTTCGTAGACGCTGATGCCGTCGGCCGCGAGTCGCTCGGCGTGCGCGTCGTTGAAGCGAGTCATCACCAGCCCGGGTGCGATGGCGTTGATGCGGATGCCCTCGGCCGCGTGGTCCAACGCCATGCCTCGCGTGAGTTGGGCGATGGCGCCCTTGGTGGCCGAGTAGATCGACAGGTAGCGCTCGGCGATGATCGCATTGGCCGAGCTCATGTTGACGATGACGCCACCGCCGCCCTGACGGCGGAACTGGAGAATGGCCTGCCGGCATCCGTTCAGCACACCGCCCACGTTCACGGTGAAGCTGCGCACGAACTTCTCGACCGCGTCGTCGTCGGTGACCAGGCCGGGCAGGTTCACCGCCGCGTTGTTCACCATCACGTCGAGCCGACCCCACCGCGTCACTGCGTCGGCCACGAGCGCCGCCATCTGCGCGTCGGCGGCGACGTCGACGGTGGCCGCAGCTGCGACGCCGCCGACATCGACGATTCCCGCCACCGTGGCTTCCGCCGCGGCACCATCGATGTCGGCGACGAGCACCTTCGCACCAGCCAGCGCGACGCGCCGCGCGATGGCCTGTCCGATCCCGTTGCCCGCACCCGTGACCACCACCACTCGTTCGTTCAGCTGCATGCGCCGAACGTACTCCCGAACGGTCAGGTCGCCTCGTGCCACGCCGCCGCGATGGCAGCGACGTGACGTTCGTCGGTGCCGCAGCAGCCCCCGACCACCTGCAGCGCCGGCAACACGGCGCGGAGCTGCACGTAGCGGGCCGCGAGGTCGGTGGGGTCGCCGTCGTCGAGCACCTCCATCTCGTCGAGCTCGGCATGACTGAGCGTCGATGCGTTCGCCCGCACCCCACCGATACGGCTCACCCAGTCCGCCGAGGCGTCGAGCACATGCTCGAAGTGCGTCGGGTGCGCGCAGTTGATCATGTAGTGGGTGGCGTAGCCGTCGGTGGCCGCATCGGTCGCGGCGATGGCGTCACCCAGGGTCGCACCCGACGGCAGCCGACCGTCGGTCTCGAGGGTGAACGACACGACGGCAGGGAGGCCGACCGCGCGAGCCGCTCGGGTGATGCCCACGGCCTCCTCCACGTAGCCCATCGTCAGCGCCGTGACCACGTCGGCACCCGCCGCAGCCATCTGCTGCACCTGGAACGTGTGGTACTCCTCGGCCTCGTCGGCCGTCATCGTCGAGCCGAGCACGTAGCCGTCACCACGCGGTCCCACCGTGCCACCGACCAGGAACGAACCGGAACCCGACCACCGCGAGCGAACGTCCTGCACCACCCCCACGCTGTCGCGGATGTACCCAGCGAGTGCGTCGAGATCGTGGCCCAGCGTGGCGGCCCACTCGGGGTTCGCTCGCCAGGTGGGGGCCTCGAGGACCACCGAGGCGTCGTGGCGGGCAGCGATGGCCGCGTAGTGCTCGTAGTACTCGGTCAGCAGGGCACGCCCTTCGGGTGTACCGGCCAGCGGGTATGCGGCGAACGCGGGCAGGTCCTGCCCGCGGAGGAAGACGAGCCAGGTCTCGAGCCCGCCGTCGGTGACGACCGCGGTACCAGGGGTGGGCCAGGAGGTGTTGCTGTTCATCACGTCAGCACACCACAGTTCGGACGGCGAGTCTCGGGGATCGTCTGAGGATGGTCTGAGGATCACCCTCCATGCCGGCGCAGTTCATCGATCAGTTCGACGGCGCGCCGCACCGCGGCATCGATGACGAGTTGCCGTCCCGTCGCCACGCAGTCCTCGTAGGCCGCAGGACCCAACCGGTGCTCCAGGTCGGCAACCACCCGTCGCTGGCGCTCGGCCTCGGTGCCGTAGTTCCGGCGCAGCTCGGGTCGGCCCACCGCGCCGAGCAGCTCGGCGGCGCCACGCGGAGCACCGGCGGCGGCGAGGAGCTCCACCAGGTTCCGCAGCGTGGTGACGCTGTGGACCATGTTGCCGTGCCGAAGCGAGTCGTGCAGACATTCGCGATACGTGTCCAACGCAACGGCGACGCGACCGGCACGGGCGTGGCAACCCGCGAGCGACTGCTGGCTGACCGAGACGACGAACGGGTTTCCCGCCGACCGAGAGATGTCGATGGCGCAGACAAAGGTGGCTGCGGCGTCGTCGCGGTCGAGTGCAGCGAGCGCCTCGCCACGCGAGTACACGAGCCAGGCCAGATCGGACGGCGCAAGCGCCTCGTGCGCGGCGCGATCGAGGTGATCGAGCGCAACCTCGGGTTCATCGGCGAACGTCGACGCCAGCGAGAAGTTCACGTCGGCCCAGGCGACCAGGTGTCGGTCGCCGAGATCGACACCGAGCTGCCGCAAGCGTTCCGTCGAGCGGCGCGCCTCGTCGAGCTCGCCGGAGTAGAGCTCGACGTCGGACATCACCTCGAGCGCCGATCCGACGATCGTCGGATCATCCAGTTCGAGGAGCGGCAGCAACTGCGACCGGGCATCGTCCAGATCGCCGCGATTGGCCGCGTCGGCCGCCGCGACCACGTGCGCTCCGGCGAGATCGGCAGCGTTCGCATCGGGGTGATCGGCGAGCAGCGTTCGGCTCCACACCGCCGGCTCACGCCAGAAGGTCGAGTACGCCGCGTGGTGCAACAGGGCACTCCATCGAGCCGCCTCTGCGGGAGCATCGGCGGCAGTCCACAGATACCCGCGGCGCACGTCGGCCACGACGTCGTCGAGTCGACGGCGGGCGGCGACCTCCTCATCGGTCCGCAGTCGACGATCGATGCCCGCCAGTTCGTCGGACACCCACCGAGCATGCCGGCGGTGGACACCTGCAGCGGAGGGTTCCTGGTGCAGCCACACGGCGATCACCGACTTCACGGTCTCGAGCATCCGATAGCGCGCCGTGGGGCCGTCGAGGTCGGCCGAGAGCAACGATCGCTCCACGAGCGCCACGATCTGCGCGGGAGCAGCCGCACCCGCCGACAACACGGAAATGGCATCGCGTGCGCCGAACGATCCGGCGAAGACGGAGCACTCGGTGAGCGCTGCGCGCTGCGTGTCGTCGAGCAACGCGGTCGACCACTCGACCACCGACGTCAGGGTGCGGTGTCGACGGGTGGGCGTGCGATGGGTGACCTGCACCAGATGCGTCGGGCTCAGAACGGCAGCCTCGAGATCGTCGAACGTCATCGATCCCAGGCGTGCCGCCGCCATCTCGAGCGCGAGCGGGAGGCGGTCGAGTTGCTCGACGAGACCCCGCACGCGCTCGCGCATCGCGGCACCGTCGAACGATGGCCGAACCGCCCTCGCCCGCTGCACGAAGAGATCGACGGCGTCGTCCACATCGAGTGGATCGACCGCGACCACCGTCTCGGCGGGCAACCCCAGACGCACCTGGCTCGTGGCGAGCACGTGCACCACCGCGCTCGGTGAGGCGAGCATCCGCTCGAGCACGTCGCACACCGCGTCGACCACGTGTTCGCAGTTGTCCAACACTACGAGCCCCGGCCGTGCCGCCATCGCACCGCACGTCCGGTCCTCGTGGCCGGGCTCGAGCAGCGCGTCGAGTGCCCGCGCCATCACCGGCAGCACATCCGCCCCGTCGCGCACCGTCGCGAGGTCGACCATTGCAACCTGCTCGTCACCCGCATCGTGGGAGCGACGCAGCACTGCGACGGCAAGCGTCGACTTGCCCACGCCGCCCGGGCCGAGCAACGTGACCACCCGGCCAGGTCCGATGCAACCGCTCACCGTCCGGAGCAGCTCGTCGCGACCGAGGAGGTCGGCCGAAGGCCCATCCGCGGGCGGCACCGTGGCGGTGGCGCGCTGGTCACCATCGTCGAGTGTGGCCACGAACCGATACCCCCGGCCGGGAACGTTCTTGATCACCGACTGCCGGCGACCGTCGTCACCCACGGCCCGGCGGATCTCCTTGATCCTGGTGGTCAACGCGGCCTCCGACACGTGCCGATGACCCCAGACGGCGTCGAGCAGTTCGTGCTTGGGAACCACTCGGTCGCGGTGCTGGACGAGGTACACCAGCAGATCGAACGCCTGCGGCTCGAGATGCCCGACGATGCCACCACGCCGCACCTCGCGGCCAGCGACGTCGAACTCGTGCTCGCCGAAGCGGTACATGCCCGGAGTCTTGCACCTCGACCGGCCCTCGGAATTGTGGAGACGAGGGGAATCGAACCCCTGACATCCACCTTGCAAAGGTGGCGCTCTGCCAACTGAGCTACGTCCCCGCGGCGGGCCTCACGATATCGGCTGTCTCGCCACCTCGTACCCGCCGTCGGCGAGCATCGCCATGAAGGCGCGGAGCCCATCGCTGAACGCCTGCCGCTCTGCACGCACCGCCTCGTCGGGCGGCAGCGAGTCGCCGTGCAGGTAGCGGGCCGGGTCGTCGAACACGAACGCCGGAGTGCTGGGAAGGGCAGCCACCCGGGTCTTCACCAGCGCCCGATACGCCCACACGTTCTCGAAGCAGAACCGGCGGACGCCAGCCGCGTACAGCCGGTCGGTGGTGCCGAGCACGTCGAGCCGGCCGCTGCCGAACGGCACGCCCTGCACCACCGGTAGACCGTCGGGACCGCGCAACAGCACGTGGTCCTTGGCATGCACTCGGGCGATGAACGGCGCCATTGCGTCGAGGGCCACGAACGGGTCCTCGCCCACCATCTGGCTGTTGCCGTAGTCGTACAGCGCACGCACCCACGGATGGTCGACGGTGGCGAGGATGTCGGCCAGCACCGGCCCGGTGAAGTCCTCGTGGTTCTCGAGGACCACGAGCACCCCGTGCCGTTCGGCCACGGGCGCGATCTCGCCCAGGTCGTGCTTCGTCCACCGCACCAGGTCGGCGAGCGGGGCCTCGTACCTGGTGTAGGTGCGCAGGGTGTCGGCGCCGCACCGCGCAGCCACTTCGATCATGCGGGTCATGTGCTCCACACCGGTGTCGCTGGTGTCGATCTCGACACGCAACCCCAGCCGTTCGGCGGCGCCACGCACCAGACGAAGGTGATCGTTCGTGGTTCCACACAGGTCGCGAAAGCCCGGACCGTTGGCCGAGATGTTCACACCGGTGAAGCCGCGGGCGGCCATCTCCTCCATGTACGCGAACACGTCGTAGCCGGTTCGTTCGCGATGACGCAGGTGGTACCGCATCGAGAACGAGTGCACGTGCAGTTCGATCTGCTTCACGGTCGCCGCGCCCCCTGTCCGATCAACGCTGCCAACGGGCCAACAGAGCCAGCTCGGCCGTCAGCGCCTGACGGTAGCGGGCAGCCACTTCGGGCTGTGACTCGGCCAGACGATGGCTGCGCCACAGGCAGTACGCGGCGATGCGGTAATGCCACGCGGCGCCGTCGCGGCGATACCGATCGGCGACCTCCTGTTCGGGGTTGGCCGACAGGAACGACTCGACCGCTGCCCGTCCGTGCGGCGGTGCCGCGTAGAGCACCATCATCGCCGGCGACAAGAAGCAGGCCAGATCCTCCACTGGGTCGCCCAAGCCGGGGCACTGCCAGTCGATGAGCACCAGGCCCCGCCGGCTGCGCACCAGGTTGCCGGGACCGCAGTCGGTGTGCACGAGGACCGGACGGCGCACGGGTCGGTCGCCGAGGTCGCCCACCGGTCGATGGGCGATCACCCGCCTGCGCTGCTCGGGGATCGGCACGTCGTCGATCACCTCGTCGGCCCGTGCCAGCGCTTCGGCGGCCGAACGGTGCAACACGCGCAACCCCTCCGGTGACGGACCCGAGTGCACGGCGTGCAGCAATCGGGCCACGTCCCCGGTGCCGCGCCGCCACTGCGTGCCCGCGACGTAGCGGTACACGAGCACGGCGCCGTGGTGGTCGTGTGCCGGTGTGAACGTCACCAACTCGGGAACCAGGCCGGTGCCCGCGAGATGGGCGAGTGCGGTCGCTTCATGGTTGGGCAGGTTCGGGTACATCGGGTTCGGCTCGGGCGGATGATCCGAGTACCGCTTCTCGATGAGCAGGTCGCGACCGGCTCGCACCTTCCACACCTGGTTCGTGTACCCGCCGGCGAGCAGGGTGCGGGCGGGCGACACGGCACGACAGTAGCGGTCGCCCGCGCTTTCCGAGCCGGTGATCAGGTACCGCACGTCCGACTCTCGGTGGCTGAGCGCCCCTCCGTAGGCTCGCCGAATGGCCCGCATCAAGTTCGGCACGTTCCTCGCCCCGCACCACCCGCTCGGCGAGAGCCCCACCCTTCAGTTCCAGCGCGATCTCGAGCTCGCGACGCAGCTGGATCGGCTCGGTTACGACGAGTTCTGGGTGGGAGAGCACCATTCGACAGGTTGGGAGATGATCGCCAGCCCCGAGATGTTTCTGGCCTCGGCGGCGATGGTCACCAGCCGCATCAAGCTCGGCACCGGCGTCGTGTCGCTGCCGTATCACCACCCGTTCAACGTCGCCCAGCGCATGGTGCAGCTCGACCACATCAGCCAAGGCCGGGCCATGTTCGGCAGCGGCCCGGGCGCGCTCCCCAGCGACGCGCGCATGTTGAACATCGACCCGATGACCCAGCGCGACCGGCAGGACGAGGCACTCGGCGTCATCATCCGCCTGATGCGCGGTGAGCGCTTCTCGATGGACAGTGACTGGTTCACGCTCGTCGACGCCGGCCTGCAGATCCTCCCCCACCAGGAGGACATGCCGATGGTGACGGCCAGCAGCATCTCGCCGTCGGGTATGACCATCGCCGGCAAGTACGGCATCGGCGCACTCAGCATCGCGTCGAACAGCAGCGAAGGCATCCAGGCCCTGCCGACCCAGTGGCAGTTCGCGGAGGACTCCGCAGCCAAGCACGGCCAGACGGTCGATCGCGCCAACTGGCGAGTCATGATGGCCTGGCACATCGCCGAGACCCGCGAGCAGGCCAAGCAGGAGGCCATCCTCGGTCTGCAGAAGTGGCACAACGAGTACAACGTGAAGGTGCTCGGCCGACCCGGTGCCCAGTGGGTCGACGACCCCGAGGAGCTCTACAACCAGGTCGCTGCGGGCGGCGCCGCCGGAGGCGGCGCGGCCGTCATCGGCACGCCCGACGACCTCACCGAGGCCATTCTGAACCTGCAGAAGACCACCGGTGGCTTCGGCGTGGTGCTCGGCTTCGCCAACGACTGGGCCAACCTCGAAGCGACCCGCACGTCGTGGGACCTCGTCGCCCGCCACGTCATCCCGGCGGTCACCGGTGCGACGCGCACGCAGATCGCCTCCGCCGAGTACGTGGCCGAGCGCAAGTCCGAACTGATGGCCGGAGCCACCGCTGCGGTGATGAGCAAGATCATGGGTGACGAGAAGGCCGCAGCCGCAATGGGCGTCACCATGCAGCAGATGCAGGCCCGTATGGCCAAGCAGGAGAACGACCCGGTGTTCCGTCCGGGCGGTGGTCTGCCCACCGCCGAGACCGCCGCCGTCGGCGACTGAGCCGCTGCCGCAGCCGCACTGAGTCGGTCGACCGACCTGCTCAGTCGTCCTTCAACGCCACCGCGTTGGGGGTGACGTTCATCTTCGGGACGTACTCGGCCACTTCCACGTCGCGACCTTCGCCCAGGAACTTGGCGCGCAGTTCGTCGCGGCACGACGTACACGGACCGTAGAAGCGTTCTGTCCCGCTGGACCCGCAGCGCGGGCAGGTGACCGCCATGGTGTCGCTGGTCGTGTCGGACGTGTCAGTGAGGTCGAGGCCGTCCATCACTCTGCTCCGCGGTAGGCGTCGGCCCAGAAGTCGCGCAGCATCGCCGCACCCGACGCCGGATCGCCCAGCATCCACCAGTGGCCCTGGCCCTCGAGCACGTGCTTGGTGGCGCCGATACGGTCGGCCACCTCTGCACCCAGGGTGTCACTCTGCACGAACGGGTCGTTCGGAGCGATGATCGCCAACCCGGGAATGGTGGACGCCGGACCGAGGTGCTCGCCCCACTCCTTCATCGCCGGCTGCGCGGCCGAGCGGTACAGGGCGAGGACGCACTTCCCCATCGTCTCGTCACCGGCCGCGGCCAGATGCACGCCGGTCTCGCGCGGGATGCCGATGGCCTCGAACAGGGCCACACGTTCGTCGACCGATGCGGCCAGGCTCTGCTCGAAGTACTGCTCACCTGCGCCCGGCGTCTGCCAGATCTGGGCGAAGTCGTGCCACACGTAGTCGGGGTGGAATAGACCGAGCACGTCGCACGCCCAGGTGCGGAAAAGGTGCGGACGGATGGACACGGCGCGCATGCCGATCCCACCACCCCAGTCGTGGCCGACGAAATCGACCGGGCCGTGCTCGTCCACGATCGGCTCGAGCTCGGCGACGAGCCACATCGCGTACTCCTCTTTGGTCGCACCGAACTCCGGGCGTACCTCGCACCCGAAGCCGGGCAGTTGCGGGGTGAACACGTCGTCACGTCCGAGTTCGGCGCGGAGTGGATCCCAGATGACCGGGGTTTCGGGGTTCCCGTGGAGCAGTACGACAGCCATGACCCGACTCTAGGCCGGTGCTCCAGGAACTTAAGTTCCTGGTGCACGCGCCGAACCGAACCAGCCCGAGGTGATGTTGGCGAGATGATGTTGCCTAGATGATGTTGCCTAGATGATGTTGATCGCGTCGAGGGTGGGGGCGGCGTCCATCTCGGACAGCTGGGCGTGGCCGCGCCAGTCGCTGCGCTGGGTGGCCCAGCTGACGAACTCGTGCGCCGAGGTCACACACACCGGCAGGTGCGCATCGACGCCCTGGTGCACCTCCCACGGACCGCTGCCGTCGCTGCGGCGCAGGTGGTACTCGACGTGGCGAAGGTCGGTGAAGACGAAGTTCACGCCGTGCTCGCACGACTCGAGCGCTGCCGCGCACATCTGCGGCAGGCCGGCCATCATCCACTCGATGGTGGCCTCGAGCACCGCCGGGTCGTGAGGCAGGTCGGCGGCTCGCCGCACGGCCACACCGATGTCGTGGCGCAGATGGCAGTAGTGATCGAACGCGATCGCGTTGCCGAGGATGTGCAGCGGGTGGCTGCCGAGGTCGGCGATCGGTACGACCATGTCGGCCAGTGGTGGCTCCTGCATGCCCGCCAATGCGGCGATGCCCTTCTCGCTCCACTCTCGGTACTCGGCCATCACCTGGGCCGGCGTCCAGTCGCGGCGGGCCGACACCGGGACTTCGGCGTTCTCCTCGGTGTGCTCGGACGTCCCGGTTTCGATGGTGCTCGGATCGGCGATCGAGTGGAACGTCGCCGCCATGTGTTGGGCCACGTCCTGCACCCGCCACCCGGCACACGCGCTCGGCACGACCCATTCGGCATCGGTCAATGAATCGAACAGTTCCAGCGCGTGCGAATGCTCGGCGCGCAGTGCGGCGATGGCTGCCTTGGTCATCGAATGATCCTCGTCATGGGTGTGGTTCTCTCCGATTCGCACGGTAGCCGCGGCCTACGCTCGCGGCATGCACGTCGACGTCATGCTCACCCCGCAACCGTTGCAGCGGATGGACGGGACCGCCAAGGCCCTCCGCGATGTCGGCTTCGACGGCATCCTGTTCACCGAAGCGGGCCGCACCGCCTACCTGTCGGCCGCGGTCGCTGCAGCCGCCGCTCCGGAACTGGAGCTCAGCACCGGTGTGGCGGTGGCGTTCCCGCGCAGCCCGATGGTCACCGCGCAGGTGGCATGGGAGTTGCACGAGGCCACCAACGGCAAGTTCCGGCTCGGCCTCGGCACCCAGGTGCGCACGCACATCGTCCGCCGCTACGGGGTCGAGTTCGACAGCCCCGGGCCACGACTGCGCGATTACGTGCAGGCGGTGAAGGCGTGCTTCGCCGGTTTTCGCGGCGAGCCACTGGACCACCGCGGCGACTTCTACGAACTCACCTGGCTGAACCGGCAATGGAGCCCCGGCCCCATCGACATGCCCGACCCGAAGGTCGATGTCGCCGCGGTGAATCCGTGGATGCTGCGCATGGCCGGCGAGGTGGCCGACGGTGTGCACGTGCACCCCATCGGCGAGCCCGGCTATCTGCACCGCCACGTGCTGCCCAACGTTCTGCGGGGCGCGAGCGAAATGGGCCGGTCGGTCGACGAGGTGTCGATCATCGTGCCCGTGAACCTCATCGTCGGCGACACCGACGAAGCGCGTGAGGCCGACCGCCAGGTGATGCGCACGATGCTCAGCTTCTACGGCAGCACACCGAACTATGCGTTCATCTGGGACGAAGCCGGCTTCGACGGCACGACGGCCCGCGTTCGCGAGCACCAGAAGGCCGGCGACATGGCCGGCATGGCCGCACAGATCACCGACGATCACCTCGGTACGTTCTGCACCGAGGCCACCTGGGACGGTTTGGCACAGGCGCTGGTCGACAAGTACGGCGACGTCGCCTCGCGGCTCGTGTTGTACAACGCGATGATGGGCGACCCCGACCGCATCGAACGCTTCGGAGAGGTCGCCAAGCAGATCCGGTTCCTGACCGAGTCACCTGCCGAGTGACGGCACCGTCGCTGCACGCTGCTCAGGTGATGCGACGCGTGGCGGCCCAGGTGGTGAGCTCCTTGCGGTTGCTCAACTGCAGTTTGCGCAACACGGCCGACACGTGTGTCTCCACCGTCTTCACCGACAGGTGCAGGCTCGCCGCCGCCTCTCTGTAGGTGTAGCCACGGGCGATCAGGCGCATCACGTCCTGTTCTCGCGGGGTCAGCAGGTCGAGCTCGGGGTCGCTCGCCGTCGGCACCTGACCGGAGAATGCATCGAGCACGAAGCCCGCCAGTCGGGGTGAGAACACCGCGTCACCGTCGTGCACGCGAACGATTGCGTCGACCAACTCGGCCGCATCAATCGTCTTGGTGACGTAACCACGCGCGCCGGCGCGAATGACCGCGACGACGTCGTCGGCGGCATCGCTGACCGAGAGGGCCAGGAACACGGCCTCGGGCCATTCGCGGTGCACGCCCTCGATGACCGAGCGGCCTCCCCCTTCGGGCATGTGCACGTCGAGCAGCACCACCTGAGGACGCGTGGCCAGGATGCCGGCGATCGCGTCGCGCACGGTGCCGGCTTCGCCGACCACGGCGACGGACGCACCCAGCTCGGCCTTCACGCCGCTGCGGAACAATGCGTGGTCGTCGACCAGGAACACGGAGAGCGTCGTCGAAGCGGTCACGGTGCCACCTTGCCATCTCGGTCGAGCGGCGCGGTGCGCGGCGCGAGAGGCACCCGCAGCTGCACTTCGGTGCCGACGCCTGCCGCGCTGTCGATGTGCACCGAACCGCCGACTCGTTCCAGTCGCGCCACCATCGAGTGAGCGATGCCCATCCGGTCGACCTCGGCGGCGGACGGGTCGAAGCCGCGCCCGCGGTCGCGCACGAACACCTCCACCGCCGCGTCACCGACCTCGGCGTACACCGACACCGTTCGTTCGCCGCTGTGCTTCGCGGCGTTCACGCACGCCTCGCGCGCCGCGGCCACCAGCGCCTGCAGTTGGTCGTCGAGCGCGGCGTCGCCCACGGCGACCACGTCGATGCGCACCTCGTGTCGCACCTCCACCTCGACGGCCATCTCCTTCAGGGCGGCGACCAGCGAGTCGGCCACCGTGGTGTTGGCGCCGTACAGCCACTGGCGCAGCTCGTGCTCCTGCTGGCGCGCCAAGGTCGCGGTGCGGCGCGGGTCGTCGCTGCGCTGGATGAGGGCCAACGTCTGCAGCACCGAGTCGTGCAGGTGCGCAGCCACCGCCTCGCGCTCCTCGGCGCGAATCCGCTCGCGACGCTCCTCGGCCGCGGACTGCACCAGCCGAGCGATCCAGGGTCCGAGCATCAGCGCCAACCCCACCACCACCGCGGCAGCGGCGAGTGCGCCGGCGCGCACTGCGCCGGAGACGTCGTCACCGATGGCGACGACCACGAAACCCAGCACCAGCAGCGCCGAGCCCACTCCGATGCGCACCTTGGCGTGACGGCCGCCCATCACGTCGGCCAACCGCGTCCCCGACACCCCGGCACCAGTGCCGTCGCCCGGCACGAGACCGAGCACCACGCCACCGGCGACCAGTGCGGCGAGCGGGAACATGAGCGCATCGCCCAGCCACAGCCCGGTGGAGCGCACGAGCAACATCAGTCCGAGGCCGATGCTGGCCACCGCGGCGTTGCGGCGCGGTTCGAAGGGCGCTGCCGCGACCGGCTGGGCCGGCGACGGTGCCGACACGGCAGCGCCGAGTGCATAGAGCGCCAGGCCCAAACCGCCGGCGAACGTGAGCACCACCAGCACACCACGCACGACCAGCGGGTGCACTCGATGACGCCGAGCGAAGCCCGCCACCACACCCGCGACGACACGACCGTCGTCGCTGCGCGGAAAGGCGAGTGCCTCGGTCTCCATGAAGTTGATTGTCGCACTTTGCGTCGCCGTTGCCATCGGGGACGTTTCAGGGTCGGTTCAGGGTGTGTCCCCGATGCGCCGAGCACCGCTCGGTGCGGATGATGGAGGCCGAGAAGGAGTACTGCGAACATGAGTACCGACATGAATGACCACGACACGACGACCGGCCCCGGCGCCAACGACGGCGACGGCGACAACGACGGCAACAAGGGCTCGCCCGGCGATGGGCGGCACGGTTGGCGCACCACGCCACTGTCACGCATGCCCAAGGGTGTCCCTGATGGCGCCAAGTTGGGTGGTGTGGTCAGCGGCCTGTCCCGCGCCTACGGCTTCGACCTGCGCACCACGCGCATCGCCACGGTCGTGGCGTTGTTCGTACTCCCGCCGTTGTGGCTGGTGTACATCGCTGCCTGGGTGCTGCTCCCCGACACCCCGGCCGAGGCCCAGCCGATCGACGCCATCGTGCGCGATCGTCGGCGGCGTCCGCTGATGGTGGTGCTCGCCGCGCTGTTGGTGATGGCTGTGCTGGGCGCGTTCGGTAGTTGGTTCCTGTTCGACGGCGCCCCGTGGGGTGCAGTGCTCATCGGCATCGGCGTGCTGCTGTGGGCGTCGACCACCGGTCGGTTCGACCGACGCACCGGCGCCGTGAGTCCCACCACGAACACGACGGGCCAGGTTGACACCCCCGTGAGCTCGACGGCTTCCGACGGCTCGTTCCCACCTCCCACCGCGAGCAGCACGACCACTTGGTCGGGCACCAGCGTCACCGCGCAACACCCCGTCGTTGCCACCACTCCCCGCCGCGTTCGTCGCCCGATCGCCAGCATCGGCGCCGGCGTCATGGTGCTGTGGTTCGCCGTCGTCGGCATCGGCAACGCACTCGACTGGTGGAAGGTGGACAACCTGTGGGTGGTCGTCACCGGCCTCGCCATCGCACTCACCGGGCTGCTGGTGAGCATCGTCGTCAACCGCAGCTGGGTGCTGCCGT
>JANMFL010000381.1:0-3946 GCA_031377945.1 Acidimicrobiaceae bacterium
CCGAGCAGGAACGTGAGCGCCACCAACTCATTGCTCGCCCGCGCCAGGGCCGAGCTCCGCGCACGACACCGGAGTCACCCTCATGACTGAGCCCATCCGATTCGATCGCTCCCCCAGCGCTGCGTTCGCCGATCGGCTCGAGCGCGACCTGCTCCGAGCCCTCGGCGAGCCAGCCATCGCCGCACGGACGGCACCACCGCACGACACAACCACCTCTGAGGAGGACCAACTCATGACGCTCGACCTCGACTCCGACACGCCCGGGACCGATCATCGAACCAGCACCACATGGAAGTGGCTGGCGCTGGCGGCCGCCGCGATCGCACTGGTTGCTGCCGTCGCGGCCATCCTCCCTGGCCGCGAGCCCGACCGCTCCGCCGTCACCGCCGGCACCCCGGTGACATTCGTGGTGCACTGGGAGTACAGCGAGATCACCAGCGACTGCGTCCCGACCTCGACCACCTGCCTCAACCACTTCGACATCCCCGCATCTGCTCGGTTCACTGGAGATGTGGAGGGTGAAGGGATGCAGGCCGTGTACTGGAACGACCCTGAGGACTACCCCGGCCGAGCGGTGGATCACCTCGAACACGTCGGGACGTATCTCGTCAACGGTGCCATCGACGGCTGCGGCACGGGAAAGTTCATGCTGGTCGAGGTGATGCAGTTCGTCAGTGGCGCCGATCGCGACCGACCCACCGGCACGTACAAGGGCACATGGCAGATCGTCGACAGTTCTGGCCGAGGCGAGCTGAGCACGGTCGCCGGTTCTGGCACGTCGAACGGGGTGTTCGGCACGGCGGGCGACGAGGGCCGCACGTTCACGGGTTCGATCACCTGTCCGGCCCCCTGAGCCCGCCGTCTGAGACCTGAGGGACCGGGGTACAATCGTCACACCACGGAAGATTCGCCTCGTTTGGGCAGGACGGCGTTGCGCTGTCGCCCCGTGCAGGCTCGACGTCTCCTCCCCGACTCTCCAGGAGAACCTGTGTTTCGCGACCCCGTACTCGCCGCCCACCCCGCGTTCAGCGACGCCCATGCGGTCCACATCGGGATCATCAGCACCTATCCGCCCACGCACTGCGGGCTCGCAACGTTCTCAGCTGCGCTGGTCAAGCAGTTCCGACGTGCGGGTCACGATGTGTCGGTCGTGTGCCTCGACGACGGCAAGAACGATGCAACCGTCGGCGGCGTGGTCGTCGCTCGCCATCTGACCGACACCGTGGGAGCACCGCAGGGCACGGCCGCCGCGCTGCGCCACTGCGACGTCGTGGTCGTCCAGCACGAGTTCGGCATCTTCGGCGGTGCCGATGGTGACGAGGTGCTCGCCATCATGGATGCGCTCGACGTCCCCGTGGTCGTCGTCGCCCACACGGTGCCCCTGCACCCCACCCCCCACCAAGCCGAAGTGCTCGTCGCGGTCTGCGCCCGCGCCGCACAGGTGATCGTCATGACCGAGACCGCACGCGACCGACTGATCACCGGCTACCCCGTGGACGCCGAGACCATCGTCACCATTCCCCACGGTGCCGCCGCACCCACGCCTCGCCCCGCTGCGTCGAAGGTCGACATCCGAGATCGGCGCCCGCAACTGCTCACGTGGGGCCTACTCGGCCCGGGCAAGGGCATCGAGCACGTCATCTCCGCCCTCGAGTTGCTGAACCGGCGAGGTGTGACGCCGCACTACACGGTCGCCGGTATCACCCACCCCAACGTGCTGCGCCATCACGGCGACGCCTACCGCGAGGGGCTCATCGAACAGGTCCGCCGGAGCGGGCTGACCGGGCGCGTCCGTTTCGACGCAACGTATCGAGACGTTCCTGAGCTGACTCGTTTCGTGGCCAGCTCGTGGGCGGTCATCCTCCCGTACGACAGCCGCGACCAGGTGACCTCCGGGGTGCTCGTCGACGCGATCGCCACCGGTCGACCGATCATTGCGACCGCGTTCCCCCATGCACAAGAGCTACTCGGTTCCGGTGCCGGCATCGTCGTACCGCACGGCGACGTGGAAGGTCTGGCCGCAGCCATCGAGAGGTTCGTCAGCGAGCCTTCGCTGCGCGCAACCATGTCGGCCGAAGCAGCCCGCCTCGCTCCCGACCTCCTCTGGCCGAACGTCGCTCGCCGCTATCTCGATCTGTTCGACCACGTGCGACAACTCAGCCACTCGGTCGCACGTTGATCGTCGATCGGACGTTTGCCCACCTCGTCGCAATGACCGACGACCGAGGGTTGTTCGAACACGCCAACGATTCGGAACCCCGTCTCGAGCACGGCTACTGCACCGACGACAATGCCCGGCTGCTCACCATCGCCTCGCTCCACGACGACATCGGTGCGGCGCACAGCCTGAGCCGGATCGCGCTGCGCTTCGTGCGCGAGGCACAGATGCCCGATGGCGGCACACGCAACCGGATGGACGCCGAGGGACGGTGGACCGACGGCTCGAGCACCGAGGATTGCTGGGGGCGCAGCCTGTCCGGGCTGGGCAATGCCGCAGCCCACCACGACAATCCGACCGTGCGGAAGTGGGCCATGCGAGGCTTCGACCACGGCGCACACCAACGTTCCCAGTGGCCTCGATCGATGGCCTTCGCCGCGATCGGTGCCGCCGAAGTCGCCGCAGCGTCGCCCGGCCATCGAGCGGCCCATTCGCTGTTGCGTGACGCCGTGGAATCGATCGGGCCATTGCCCTTGTCGGGTACATGGTGCTGGCCCGAGCCCCGGCTGCGCTACGCCAATGCCACGATGGCCGAGGCACTGATCGCCGCTGGAGCGGTGCTCGACCAACGCCGCGTGCTCCAACAGGGATTGGAGATGTTGTCCTGGTTGCTCGACCTGGAGATGGCGCCAGGCCACCTTTCGGTCGTCGGCCATTCGGGACGGGGCCCCGACGACGAGGGCCCACAATTCGATCAGCAACCGATCGAGGTCGCGGCAATGGCAGATGCGTGCTGGCGCGCACTTCGCGTCACCGACGACTCGAGCTGGGCCGGCGGCATCATGGCCGCTGAAGCCTGGTTCCGCGGGGTGAACGATTGCGGCTTGACGATGTTCGACGAGACGTCGAACGGTGGCTACGACGGGCTGCACGCCGATCGCGTCAACCTCAACCAGGGCGCCGAGTCGACGCTTGCGTACGTCTCGACGATGTATCGCGCCGCACAGATGCAGAGAGTCGGATGAACGTCACCATCACCGAAACCGGTATCGAGCTTCGACCGGATCACCACCGGGTCGTCGCCCGACTCTTCGTGCCCGGACGCGAGGACGTCGGTCCCGGCGACTCGCGGGCGGGCGCAGTCCTCGACCGCCTCCTCGGCCTCACCGACGACGAGGTCGAGATGGCATTGCTCGACATCGACCAGCGGTTCCGCAATCGACACCGAGACCTGCACGAGACGTTCCGCCACCACGCCGACCAACTCGGCTCGCACATGACGTTGGACACACCACTCAGCACGGCTCGCCGCCTCCTCATCGGCGCGACGTTCACGCACGAGTTCGCCATCGAGGGCGCGGCACTGTGCAACCCCTCCATCGTGCTGCTCCCGGAGGTCCTCGACAACGGCGCAAGGCGCTTCGTGATGAGCGTCCGCGGCATCGGCGAAGGACACCGTTCGTCCATCGGCTTCCGTTCCGGCCTGATCGGCGACGACGGCACCGTGGTGATGGATGCACCCGGTCGGTTCCCGACCATCGCAGAGCCCACGGCCGGTCTGAACCACCGATCGGTCTTCCACCTCCACCTCGAGGATCTCGGCGACGACAACGAGAACGCTTCGTTCGCGCTCGATTCGCTCGGCGAGTGCTTCACGGACCAGGAACTGTTCGATCGGACCCTCGACCTGACCACGGAGCGTTCCACACGACGGAACATCGACCGCACGGTCGAGCACCTCGGCAACCTCGCTCGCGCCTCGTACAGCGTCACCTTCGACCCGGCCAC
>JANMFL010000394.1:0-9049 GCA_031377945.1 Acidimicrobiaceae bacterium
TGTCCGACAAGGGCAACCACACGATCACGATCGTCGCCACCAACGGCGCCGAGACCTGCTCGGCGTCACTGACCTACAAGGTCTGACGTCCACCTCCTCCCGTGCCGGTACCGCCCGGCACGGGACCAGCGCGAGCCACCACGATCACCGGCGCCGCTCCCCTGTGGGGGTGGGAGCGAGCCGGTGATCTTCGGTGCGCTGATCTTCGGCACGATCCTCATCGGCATCACCGCGCCATGACTACGATTCCGGCGGGCATCGTGCCCGACAGAAGGGGTGTTCCATGATCAGATTCCTCATCAGCACGCTCATCGCCTGCCTCGCTGCAGCGGTTGGCCTCCTCGTGGCTGCGATCGTGCTCGACGACATGACGATCAACGGAATGTCGTTCTTCGTCGCCGTGCTCATCTTCACCGTGGTGCAGGCGCTCGCGCTGCCGTTCCTGGCCAAGATGGCCATGAAGAACGCGTCGGCGCTGATGGGCGCCATGGCACTGATCTCCACGCTGATCGGTCTGATCGTCACCCACTGGGTCACCGACGGGCTGTCCATCCGCGGTTTCAACACCTGGGTCTTCGCGTCGATCATCGTCTGGCTCGCGGGGATGATCGCTGCGCTGATCATCCCGGTCCTGCTGGTCAAGGCCGGCGTCCAGTCGGCCCGCGAACGCAACAACAACTGAACCGGTGACCACCGCGCCCGCACCGGCCGCATCGCCGGTCCCTGTGCCGTCGAGCGCATGCGAGTCGTGCGGCACGCCACAGGCGCGCCGTTGGGCCACACCGCAGGGGCCGGCACGGCTGTGCCCGCCCTGCGCGACGCTGCACGGCGTCGGCTGCCCCTAGGCGGTGTGTCTGTCGGCTTCCTGACGGTTCGGGTGTCGCCGCGCCGATGGTGACGGAGTGCAACTCAGCGCATGATGACCGTGCAAGGGCGATCACCCGCCAGCGGCAGCCCTTCCCCTGGGCGCCTCGGGCGGCCGCTCATGCACCGGATCGCGGGAGTCGGTGCGTGAGCGGCCGTCGCCCTCGCCTCACGCCCGGTGGGTGATCCGCCCACCGAGCATCGTGCCCTGCACGCCGATCGCATGGATCTCGTGCGGTAGCGCGTCGAACGGGCTGCGGGCCAGCCACACCAGGTCGGCCTGTTTGCCGACGCACAGGCTGCCCGTGATGTCCTCCAGGCGCAGGGCACGGGCCCCGTTGATGGTGTAGCACCGCAACGCGTCGGCCACGCCGACCCGTTCGTGTTCACCGGCGGGCCGGTCGTCGGGGCGACCGGGGCGCCGACGGGTGACCGCGGCTTCGATCTGCACCAGCGGTTGGATCTCGTGCACCTCCACCCCGGGGCAGTCGGCGCCGAAGGTCACGTTGGCGCCGGTTCGAACCACCGATCCGTACGGGCAGTAGTCGCGGTCGAAGCGCTCGTGGCCCACGAGCGACGGATAGGCGTCGATGAACTCGCCGCGGTAGTCGGTGCCCCACAGCGGGGTGCCGTTCGCCGTGGCACCGAGTCGGGCGAAGCGAACCACGTCGGCGGGATGGCAGAACTCGAGGTGACACACGGTGTTCCGCGGCGAGAGATGGCCGTGCTCGGCCTTGACGTGTTCGAACGCGTCGAGCGCTCCGCGGACGCCGGCATCACCGCAGGCGTGGATGTGCGCGTCGAAGCCGCCGACGTTGGCGGCTTCCACCTGGATGCGCACGAACTCGGGGTCGAGCACCCAGCCACCGTGGTGGCCGACGTCGCTGTACGGCTCGAGCATGGCGGCCGTGTGCTGCGGGCCGACGCCGTCCATGAACAACTTCAGCGTGGTGATCGACAACCGCGGCGAACGGATGTCGTGATGCATCTGACGCAGCGTCTCGACCTCGCGTTCGGGTGAGCGACTGGCTTCGCGCACCAGGTGCGAGCCGACGATGCGGACGGGGAGGCCGTCGGCCTGATCGAGCGCGACCAGTTCCTCGTAGACCTCGGTGATCAGCCGACGCGACTGCAGCAGGGTGCTCGCGTCGTAGTACGAGGTGATGCCCCACGAGGGTGCCGGCGTCAGTGTCATCGCCATGGCTTCCTGCACCGAGGCCAGGCTGAACATGCCCAGCCGCAGTGCGATGGGCAACCACGACTCGGGTTCGCAGCAGGTGCCTGCAGGGAAACCGTCCGCGTCGCGCGGCCAGTACGACGTGGGCGGGTTGGGGTCGGGTGTCGACGCGTCGATGCCTGCGGCGACGAACGCGGCGGTGTTCGCCCACACGTCGTGCACGTCGTAGGTGTGCAGGTACGCGGGGCGCACGTCGGTCACCGGGTCGAGCCAACTGCGGTGTGGCTGTACCCCGTGCCCGAACGTGAACGGTGTCCACCCGTGGCCGCGGATGACATCGTGCTCGGGGTGGGTCTCGGCGTAACGGCGTACGGCCTCGACGACGGCGTCCTTGCCCTGCAGGCCTTCCAGCGCCACGCCGACCTTGGCCATCGCGCCGCCGATGAGGTGGTTGTGGCCGTCGATGAAGCCGGGCATCAGGAATCCACCCTCCAGGTCGACCTCCTCGGTGTCGGCGCGCAGGTGGGCGCGAGCCGTGTCGTCGCTGCCGACGAAGGCGATCCGGTCGTCGTGCACCACGAGCGACGTCGCCCACGGCGCATCGGGCTCCATCGTGTACACCGAACCGTTGCGGAACCAGAAGCTGCTCACGCCGGACTCCCGTCGATCTCGTTGGACGCCGTCGGGCGACGATCACTCGATGGCCGGGCACCATAGTGCAGGGTCGCCGGCCGTCTTGGGGGCGCGACCCGAGGCGTGACAGAGTCACCCCTCGTGCCCACCGCCCGCCGCCTGACCATCGCCTCGATCAACGTGAACGGGCTGCGCGCCGCGGCGACGAACGGCATGGGTGGGTGGTGGCGCGAGCGTCGACCCGACGTGGTGGCGATGCAGGAGGTGCGCGCTCCCGACGACATGGTGGCCGACCTCGTCGAGCGCGTCGCCGGTCCCGGGTGGCACGTCACCCACCACGAATGTGCGAGCAAGGGCCGCGCCGGCGTGGCGGTGGCCAGCGCCCACCCGATCGTCGAGACCGCGTGCGAACTTCCCGGCGACGCGTTCGACGGCACGGGCCGTTGGGTGGAGGCGACGATCGACACCGCCGACGGTCGCGGCCTCACCGTGGCGTCTGCGTACGTGCACACCGGCGACGCCGACAACCCTGCGCGCATGCGCGAGAAGCTGGCGTTCATGGACGCGATCGCAGCACGCGCCGACGAGCTGCGCGCTGCAGGGCGGCACGTCCTGGTGATGGGCGACCTGAACGTAGGCCACCGCGAACTCGACATCAAGAACTGGAAGGGCAACCTGAAGAAGGCCGGCTTCCTGCCCGACGAGCGGGCCTGGTTCGATCGGCGGCTGGCGGACGGCTGGGTCGACGTCGGCCGCGCCCACGCCGGCGACGTGGCCGGGCCGTACTCGTGGTGGTCGTGGCGTGGCAAGGCGTTCGACATCGACAGCGGCTGGCGGATCGACTACCACCTCGCCTCACCAGAGCTCGCCGCAACGGCGTCGGGCGTGGGCGTGGACCGTGCCCCCACCTACGCCGAACGGTGGAGCGACCACGCACCGGTCGTCGCCACGTACGTGGTCTGAGCGCGGGGCGCCGTTCGCCGCCACAGCTTGCCGAAAATCGAACAGATCGACGGCGCACAATTGCACACAGGTCGTGTACGTTGTCCTCGTCATTGGCCGTGGGGGCCTGGACCAGACGGTCGGAAGGGGTGGACACATGGAGCACGTACGTGCCGCTCGGCTGTCACGCGCCGACCTCGCCGAGTCGCTGTTCGAGCTCGCCGCCGCCGACCTGTCGGTGGCCCGTGTGCTCACGGCATGCGAGGCATGGGAAGCCGGCTACGTGGCCGGTCTGCTCGCCCGCGCCGAGGAACTGAGCCGTCACGACCCCGACGACACCACCGAGTCGCCTCGCGAGCGAGCGCTGTCGGCCATCGATCGCTCCGTCCGCCACGACAATCCGTTCCTGCGGGTCCACAAGTCGGGCGTCCAGGTGTCGAGCGAAGCCATCTTGGCCATGCTCGACATGCTCGAGATGCAGAGCACGTTCCACGAGCGGGCTGCCGATCTCGAACGGCGCAACGCCATGCGCACCCCTCCCCCCACCTGACGGGCCGCCGGTCGGGCCAGCCGGTCGGGCCGGGTCAGATCGGGTCAGCCGCCGCCGAGCACGAGGTTGGGCGCGATTCGTCCCAGTATTGGGACGTTTCGAACCCACGGGCGCGGAGTGACCCAGATTTGGGACGATTCGCGCCCAGGGAGCCGGTCGCCGGAACGCGCCGAGGGGCTCGCCGGTCGCTCGCCTGACGTGTCGGCGGGTCAGCCGCCGGCGAGCAGGACGTCGCGCGGGATGGTGATGAAGGTGGCCTTCGAGCGCACCAGCACCGCGCCGTCGTGCACGACCTCGCCGGTCATGAACAGCTTGCGGCCCGAACGCTCGGCCAGACGCACACGGCACTCGACCGGCACGCCGATGGGCACGCCGGCCTCGTACCGCACGCTCAGTTCGCCGGTGAACGCGGACTCGCCGATGAGGTTGAGCACGAAGCCGTAGACGTCGTCGAACAGTGCGGCGACGATGCCGCCGTGGCTGCGGCCCGGTGCGCCTTCGTGGGCCGAGCGCAACGTGCAGCGTCCCACGATCTCGTCGCCCTCGCGCTGCACGCGCAGGTCCAGACCCCAGGGGCTGGACCGCCCCGAGATGGGGCGCTCGTCGTAGCTGGTGATGTCCGCTCCATCGGCGGGCACCTCGGCGACGTCGCCGGCGGTGCGCGGCGCACGCGTTCGCCGGGACCCGGTGGACAATTGTGCGACGAGTTCGTCGACGGTGGTGGACACGCGGTCGATCTGCTCGATGTCGGCGTGATGGCCGACCAGCGCGTGGCCCACGTCGCGGATGGCCTTGGCCGCCCACGCGCGGGCATCGGCTTCGCGGTCGGGAAGGTCGGGCTGGTCGACGTGAACGAGCGGGTCGACGTGCTGGTGCGACTCCATCAGCGCGACAGCATCTCGATGAGCAACGTGCGCATGTGCTCGCGGGCGAGCGGCAGCATCACGCGCATGTGGGCCTGCCGGGTGGGCAGGTGGTTGCCACCGCTCCACACCGAGATGCCCAGGGTCATCCAGCCGATGACGGCCGAGGTGAGGCCCGCCTCGGTGCCGTCGGGCGACCAGTCCGGGTCGTCGGCCTTCAGGTGTGTGCGAGCGTCGAGCACCAGCAGTTGCAGGTTGGCGAAGTTGCGCGCTCCGGCCGTGCCGAGGCGCTCCTCCAGGTCGGGGTCGAGCGTGCTGCGTCCCAGGGCCGCATCGGGGAAGTCCAGCGCCGCGGCGAGCCCGGAGTGTTCCCCTGTCCACTCGATCTGGCGATCGATCCAGGCGAACAACCGGTCCAGCGGGTCGGGGCCGGCAGCGGCCACGGCGGCCATCAGCGTGTCGACGTACTGCTCGTAGCCCAGGGTCATCGCCTCGGCGATGAGGCCTTCGCGAGTACCGAAATGGTAGTTGACCAGCGCTTTCGAGATGCCCAGCTCGCGGCAGATCTCCTGCGGTTGCAGGCCCGCCGGGCCGTACCTCGAAAGGTGGTCGACGGCCGCCGAGATGAGGGTGTCGCGTGCCGTGGGGTGAGGTCGGGTCCGCTGCATCACGGGTCCAACATACTCACCGGTCTCGGAACCGTTCAGTCCGGAACGGCCGCGTCGCCGAGAGACCGCGTCGCCGAGAGACCGCGTCGCCGAGAGACCGCGTCGCCGAGAGACCGCGTCGCCGAGAGACCGCGTCGCCTAGAGACCGCGTCGCCTAGAGACCGAGCGACTTGGCGATGATCGTCTTCATCACCTCGGTGGTGCCGCCGTAGATGGTGGTGACCCGCGAGTCGGCGTACGCCCGGGCGATGGGGTACTCGAGCATGTAGCCGTAGCCACCGAACAGCTGCAGACATTCGTGCACGGCCGACTGTTGCAACTCGGTGCACCAGTACTTGGCCTGCGCGGCGTCGGCCGGCGACAGTTCGCCGGCGTTCAGTTGCCCGATGCACTGGTCCACGTACGCCTGCGCCACCTCCACCGACGTCTTCACCTCGGCGAGCACGAACTTGGTGTTCTGGAAGTTCGAGATCGGCTGACCGAAGGCCGTGCGCTCCTTCACGTAGTCGACGGCCCACCCGAGCGCGGCGCGCGCCGTGGCGACACCGCTGACGGCGATGGACAGCCGCTCCTGGGCCAGGTTGGCGGTGAGGTAGTGGAAGCCCTTGCCCTCGTCGCCGAGCAGGTTGGCCACGGGAACGCGAACGTCGGTGAAGAACAGCTCGGCCGTGTCCTGGCTGTGCATACCGATCTTGTCGAGGTTGCGGCCGCGTTCGAAGCCGGGCATGCCGCGCTCGACGACGAGCAGCGACACACCGGCGTGACGTGCCGTGGGGTCGGTCTTCGCGGCGACGATCACGAGATCGCTGTTGATGCCGTTGGTGATGAACGTCTTCGACCCGTTCAGCACGTACTCGTCGCCGTCGAGCACGGCGGTGGTGGCGATGCCGGCCAGGTCGCTGCCGGTGCCCGGCTCGGTCATCGCGATGGCGGTGATCAACGTGCCGTTGGCGATGCCCGGCAGCCAGCGCGCCGCCTGCTCGGGGTTGCAGTACTCCACGAAGTACGGCGTGGTGATGTCGTTGTGCAGCGTCAGCCCCAGTCCGGCGCCACCGATCCCCGCCGCGGCCAGTTCCTCGGCGAGGATCATGTTGAAGCGGAAGTCGTTGGTGCCGCCACCACCGTGCTGCTCGGGCACGGCAATGCCCAGGAACCCGTACTGCCCCGCCGCGGCGAACAGTTCGCGCGGGGCGATGCCGTCGCGTTCCCAGTCCAGGTAGTGGGGCGTCATCTCCTTGGCGATGAACGCGGCGAACGATTCGCGGAAGGCCTGATGATCGTCGTTGAAGAGTGAGCGCACACCGGCACAGTACGTTGGCGACCGAGGAGGAGTCATGGTCGTGGAAGTCACCGAGGGGCACGTCGCCGTGGGCGATGCCGCCAACCTGAAGGCGCTGGCCGTGCACGCGGCCGACCGCGCCCATCTGTCGGCGTTGGGCGACCTGGGACACGTGGCCCCGAGCGATGGCGGCGCCGACGCCGACCATGTGTGGCTCTCGATCACCGGCCTCAAGGCAGCCGCGTTGGCCACGATGGCCGTATCGTCCGACGACGAGCGCACCGAGTGGGCCCAGGCCTACGACGGCATGATCGGTTACGCGGTGAGCAAGGGCTGGACCTCACCCGACGGCACACGCGTCCGCGCCCACATCGAACCCTGACCGGGCCAACCCGCCCGGCCGGTACCCGCGCGAACTTAAGTTCCTGGTGAACGGGTCAGCCGGCGCAGGCGTCGGCCAGGATCGGCAGCTCGCCCGTGAACTCGGGCGGCGGCACCGGCTGCAGCACGGCGGTCACCAGCGCTCGCACCTCCGCGGCATCCCAGCGCGAGGGCTTCACGAGCGGCGGCGCCAGGTGCAGTGTGCGCACGGCACCGGCGCCCGACGTGTCGCTGTACCGCTCGACCAGTTGGGCGAACGCACCGAGCTGTGATCGCGGGATGTCGGTCTGCACCGCCGCGCCGAACGCGTCGAGCAGTGCGGGCAGCCCGGTGGCGAGTGCCTTCGGTGTGGCCGACGCACTGATCGCCGCGAGCACGCACCGTTGGCGGGCCATGCGCTGGTAGTCGCTGTCGGCCGAGCGGGTGCGGGCATACGCCAGCGTGAGCGTGCCGTCCATGTGTTGTTGGCCGGCGTCGATGTACGGCGGCACGGGGTGCTTGGCGTTGCGCGGGTTGCCCGGCGACGGCACCCGGCGGGGCACCAGGATGTCGATGCCACCGAGGGCGTCGACGACGTCGACGAAGCCGGCCATGTCGACCAGCACGTAGTAGTTGATGGGAATGCCCAGCAGCTGGGCGATGCCTTGCTTGATGGCCTGTGCGCCGGCGTCCTCGCCGCCACCGGCGAGCTCTCGATGCCCGTTGACGTAGGTGTAGACCGCGTTGGCCAGGTTGGTGAAGCCGTCGGGGAACTCCTCGGCCAGCGGGGTGCCGGGCGGGAACGGCAGGTCGTCGAGCGCACGCGGAATCGAGATCATCGCGGTGTCGCCCGAGACCGGGTCCATCGAGACGACGATCATCGAGTCGGTGCGCAGGCTGTAGCGGCCGGGGCCGGCGTCGCCGCCGAGCAGCAGCACGTTCACCCGGTCGAGGCCGGGGAACGGCGCCAGCGTGGTCGACGTCGTGGAGGTGGACGACGTGCTCGTGGTGGCGACCGCCGCCGTCGTGGACGTGGTGTTGGTCGGGGCTGTCGTCGTGGTGGCCACCGCGCCGGGGTTGGCGGTCACCGGTTGGGCCCCGCCGAAGATGCGTTCGACCGCCGCGTCGGTGCGTCGGGCGTAGTCGGCAGCGACGGCAATGGGGGCCACACCGATGAGCGTGACCAGCACGACGGCGACGCCCGAGGTGGCCATCGCCCAACTCGGCGCCCCATCGGGGCGAGACCGCCAGCCGGCATCGAGCGCGGCCCACAGTCGGGTACCGGCCATGACCACCAGCAGCAGCGCCAACAGCAGGAACGTCGGGCGGTCGGCCACGACGTCGGCGAAGTCGGCGCTCTTGCCGACGCCGGCAAGGATGATGCCGGACACCACCATCGCGACGATGTTGGCGGTGGTGGCCGCCATCACCGCGGGACGGAAGCGGGCGCCGATCGCGTAGTGGCCGGCACCCGGCATGACCACCGACAGCAGGGCCGCGAGAGGGCTGAGCAACGGCCCGTGCAGGTCGCGGTTCGTGTCGCCCATGCCCTCACGGTAGCCAGGTCGATACCGGATTCAGCGTCCCGAGACGCGGATCAGAGCACGGCGAACTGTTGGCCGAGCAGGTCGAACAACCGGTCCTCGGGCACGGCCTCGGAGAACAGGAAGCCCTGCGCGGACGTGCAGCCGAACTCGCGCAGCAGCTGCACCT
>JANMFL010000400.1:0-8717 GCA_031377945.1 Acidimicrobiaceae bacterium
CGTTGTTGGCTCCCCGAGGCGCGGCGATGCCTGCGTGGATGCCCTCGGTGGTGGCCGGTGCGGACCAGGTGGTGCTGCTCGTGCTCGACGGCCTGGGCTGGGAGCAGCTGCAGACGCGGCGCGACATCGCGCCGACGATCGCCGGTCTGGTGGGTGGGCCGATCACCACGGTCGCCCCGTCCACCACGGCCACGGCGCTGACATCGATCGCCACCGGGCTCACCCCCGGTGAGCACGGCATCGTCGGCTACCGCATGGACATCGCCGGCGAGGTCCTGAACGTGCTGCGTTGGTCCACCGGTCACGGCGACTCGCGGCGACAGATCGAACCGCGCACCACGCAACCGTTCGCGCCGTTCCTGGGCGAGCAGGTGCCGGTCGTCAGCAAGGCCGAGCTGGAGGGTTCTGCGTTCACCGAGGCCCACCTGCGCGGCTCCGAGCCGCGCGGCTGGCGGGCACCGTCCAGCCTGCCGGTCATCGTCGGCGAGCTGTTGCGGCGCGGCGATCGGTTCGTCTACGCCTACTACGACGGCATCGACAAGATCGCCCACGAGCGCGGATTCGGCCCGTTCTACGACGCCGAGCTGTGCGCCGCCGATGCCATGGTCGCGCAGGTGCTCGAGCAGTTGCCCGCCGGGGCGGTGTTGCTGGTCACGGCCGATCACGGTCAGGTCGAGGTGGGGGACCGTCTCGTCACCCCGCATCACGAGGTGCTGTCGCTCACCCGCCACCAGAGCGGTGAGGGTCGTTTCCGCTGGCTGCACGCCCGTCCTGGCGCGGCGACCGATCTGCTCGCCGCCGCCCGACAGCACCACGGCGACGTCGCCTGGGTGCTCAGCCGGGCACAGATGATCGACCAGGGTTGGTTCGGGCCGGTGGTGAGCCCGCCCGTGGCCGCCCGCTACGGCGACGTCGGACTGGTCACCCACGCGCCCGTGAGCTTCCACGATCCGGCGGACAGCGGCCCGTACGCGCTGGTCTGTCGGCACGGTGCACTCACCGCCGCCGAGATGCTGGTCCCGCTGCTCGCGGGCGTACGCTGACCCGATTCCCGAAGGAGACGAGCGCATGTCCGACGCACCCGACGCACCCGACGCACCCGACGAGTCGCAAGTGGCCATCCTGCCCGATGTGGTGACCGACGAGATTCCGAACGAGACCGTCACCGAGCCCGCCAAGGTCATGCGGATCGGCTCGATGGTCAAGCAACTGCTGGAAGAGGTGCGCGGCAGCTCGCTCGACGAAGCCAGTCGTGAGCGCCTCGCCGAGATCTACGAACGCTCCATCATCGAGGTCAGCCAGGCCCTGTCGCCCGACCTGCAGCACGAGTTGGCCATGCTCGCCCTGCCCTTCAAGGACGGTGAGGTGCCGTCCGAGGCCGAACTGCGGGTGGCCAAGGCCCAGCTCGTCGGGTGGCTCGAGGGCCTGTTCCACGGCATCCAGGCCACGTTGTTCGCCCAGCAGTTGGCCGCTCGCCAACAGCTCGACCAGATGCGCCAACTCCCGCCCGGAATGCCCGGCGGCCCCGGCCAACCCATCGACACCGGCGAGCGGCCCGGTACCTATCTGTGACGAATTCCTCGCTCGGTCCGCTGTTTCGCACGGGGCGACGCGCGGGGTATGGTCGACCCACCGAATCACAGCTGTGTGATTCCCCGGATTCGTAGGAGGTAGGCGCGTTGGGCGACTCGTTCACCCACCTCCACGTCCACACCGAGTTCTCGATGTTGGACGGGGCGGCGCGCCTCGACGAACTGGTCGCGAAGGCGGTGCAGGACGGTCAGCCGGCGTTGGGCATCACCGACCATGGCAACATGTACGGCGTCCTCGAGTTCTTCAAGGAGTGCCGCAAGCAGGGGGTCAAGCCCGTCATCGGCACCGAGGCGTACATGGCGTACGACTCGCGTCTCGAGCGGCCGGCACGCCGTGGCCGGGTCGACGACTCGGGTGGCGACACCGAGGGTGGCAAGAAGCTCTACTACCACCTCACGCTGCTCGCCGAGACCGACCAGGGGTACCGCAACCTCATCCAATTGGCCAGCCTGGCGTTCCTCGAGGGCTATTACTACAAGCCGCGGATGGACTGGGAGCTCCTCGAGAAGTACCACCACGGGCTCATCGCCACGACGGGATGTCTTGGTGGGCATGTGCTGCAGGCCATGCTGCAGGGCGACGAGAAGGGCGCGTTGCAGAAGGCGGGTCGGCTGCAGGAGATCTTCGGCAAGGACAACCTGTTCGTCGAGTTGCAGGACCACGGCCTGCAGGCCCAACGCGACACCAACCCGAAGCTCGTCGAGCTGGCGAAGAAGATCGGCGCGCCGATCATCGCGACGAACGACTCGCACTACGTCCACCGTGCCGACCACGAAGCCCACGACGCGCTGCTGTGCGTGCAGACCGGCGCGAACCTGTCGGATCCGAAGCGGTTCAAGTTCGAGGGCCAGGAGCACTACCTCAAGTCCGCGGCCGAGATGCGCTACCTGTTCCGCGACCTGCCCGAGGCGTGCGACAACACGCTCTGGGTCGCCGAGCGCGCCGACGTGAACATCGAGTTCGGCAAACCGCAGTTGCCGAACTTCCCCAAACGTCCTGCCGAGTACGAAGACGACGCCGCGTACCTCGACTTCCTCACGTGGAAGGGCGCCGTCGAACGGTGGGGCGACCCGCTGCCGCAGCCGGTCATCGAGCGCGTCGCGTACGAGCTGCAGACCATCAAGAACATGGGCTTCGCCAGCTACTTCGTCATCGTCGGCGATCTCATCGACCACGCCAAGGGCGTCGGCATCCGCGTCGGTCCGGGCCGTGGCTCGGCTGCCGGCTGTGCGGTGGCGTACTGCCTGCGCATCACCGACCTCGACCCCATCAAGTACGACCTGCTGTTCGAGCGGTTCCTCAACCCGAGCCGCATCTCGATGCCCGACATCGACATGGACTTCGACTCCCGATACCGCGACGAGATGATCCGCTACGCGGCCGACACCTACGGCCGCGACCACGTCGCCCAGATCATCACGTTCGGCACCATCAAGGCCCGCAACGCGGCTCGCGACGCAGCCCGCGTGCTGGGCTACCCGTACGGCGTCGGCGACAAGATCGCCAAGGCGATGCCGCCGCTCGTGATGGGTCGCGACACGCCGCTGAAGTACTGCTTCGAGCAGAACCCCAAGTACGCCGACGGCTACAAGGCCGCCGCCGAGCTGCGCGCCATGTACGACGCCGACCCCGACGTGAAGCGCGTCGTCGACGTCGCCAAGGGGCTCGAAGGCCTGAAGCGCAGCGACGGCATCCATGCCGCCGCGGTGGTGATCACCAAGGACCCGCTCACCACCTACCTGCCCGTGCAGCGCAAGCCCGAGTCCGGGCAGAACCCGGCCGATGCCCCCGTCGTCACCCAGTACGAGATGCACGGCGTCGAAGACCTCGGCCTGCTGAAGATGGACTTCCTCGGCCTGCGCAACCTCGACGTCATCACCGACACCGTGAACATGGTGCTGGCGACGAAGGACCCCGAGTTCGACATCGACCACGTCCCGCTCGACGACCCCGGCGTGTTCGCTCTGCTCGGCCGTGGCGACACGATGGGCGTGTTCCAGCTCGAGTCGCCACCCATGCGCGCCCTGCTGCGCAGCATGGCGCCCACCACGTTCGACGACGTCGGCGCGCTCATCGCCCTGTACCGCCCGGGTCCGATGAGTGCGAACATGCACTACGACTACGCCGACCGCAAGAACAACCGGCAGCCGGTGTCGTACTTCCACCCCGACGCCGAGGAACTGCTCGCCGACACGTACGGCCTGATGATCTATCAGGAGAGCGTCATGCGCGTGGCGCAGAAGTTCGCCGGCTATTCGCTCGCCGACGCCGACAGCTTGCGCAAGGCGATGGGCAAGAAGTCGCGCGAGGTCATGGCCAAGGAGCGCAGCAGCTTCGAGGCGGGGTGCGAGGCCAAGGGATACGGTCGCCAACTGGGCGAGCAGTTGTTCGACGTCATTGCCAAGTTCGCCGACTACGCGTTCAACAAGAGCCACAGCTACGGCTACGGGCTCGTCACGTACCAGACCGCGTACCTGAAGGCCCACTACCCGGTCGAGTACATGGCCTGCCTGCTCACTTCGGTGAAGAGCAACCTCGACAAGGCCGCCGTCTACCTCAGCGACGCCCGCGCCAACGGGGTGAAGGTGCTCACGCCCGACATCAACCGGTCGGTCACCGACTTCGCCGCGCTCGCACCGTCGGAGGTGCCGCCCGACGTCGAACTGCCTCGCAACAGTCCCGGCGCGATCACGTTCGGGCTGTCGGCCATCCGCAACGTCGGCGAGGGCCTCGTCGACCAGCTGTTGAAGGAACGCGACGCGAACGGCCCGTTCGACTCGTTCCACGACTTCGCCGAGCGCGTCCCCGAGCCCGTGCTGAACAAGCGAACGGTCGAGTCCCTCATCAAGGCCGGCGCGTTCGACTCGCTCGGCCACCCGCGCAAGGGCCTGCTGATGGTGTTCGAGCAGATCATCGACACCACGGTCGTGCGGCGCCGCGAACGCGACCAGGGCGTGATGAGTCTGTTCGGCGACGTCGGTGGCGACGGTGGTGGCGCCGGTTTCGATGAGCGCGTCGCCATCCCGGCGATGGAGTTCGACAAGAGCGATCGCCTGAAGTTCGAGAAGGAGATGCTCGGTCTGTACGTCAGCGACCATCCGTTGCTCGGCGTCGAATCGGCACTGCGTCGCAAGGTCGAGTGCAGCGTCGCCGAGGCGGCCGAACGCGAGGACGGGGCGATGATCGTCCTGGGTGGGCTCATCACCAACCTGGCCCGCAAGTTCACCAAGAAGGGCGACCAGATGGCCGTCTTCGTCCTCGAGGACCTCGACGCCACGATCGAGTGCACGGTGTTTCCGCGCATGCTCGCCGAACAGGGCCACAAACTGGTCGACGACGCGATCGTCACGGTGAAGGGTCGCATCGACCGCAAGGACGAGTCGCGCATCGGGTTCATGGTGCAGGACGTGCAGATCATCGAAGGCCTCGACACCGCCTCGGCGGCTCCCTTGAAGCTGCGGGTTCCGGCGACGTCGCTCACCGAGCTGAAGATCCATCAGATTCGCAAGATCCTGCGCGAGCACCCGGGCGAGTCGCCCGTCTACCTGCACATCGGTCAGGGCAAGGTGCTGCGCCTGGCCGACGAGTTCTGCGTCGACCTCGATCGGGTCGTGGGCGAGTTGCGCATGGCGCTCGGCCACGATGCGGTGGTCCTCTGAGGGGTCTCACCGCCTGTTCACGAGGGCGTTCCTGTCTCGGACACGTGAACGCGATGATTTGGTGGCAGAATAGGTGGCTCAGGTCAATGCCTCATCCGTGCCTCGGGTGAGGTCTCGCACGACAGGAGCTCTAGGGGAATGGCACTCCAGGTGGAAACCAGGGACTGCGCTGCGCTCACCGACGGCGATCTCGACGAGATGGCGTCGATGGGGGGCGCGTTCGACATCGGAGCGCTCTCCAAGGCCAAGGAAGACTGGGTGCTCAGCACCACATGCCGGTTGGAGGACAAGCTCCACGGGTTCACGTTCTCGACGCTCGAGCGCATTGGTGGCACGCCGTGCGTGCTGCTCGGCATGATGAGCGTCAAGCGCACGTCCAAGCGCGATCAGGTGCTCAAGGGCCTCATGACCGAGGCCTATCACCGTGCGCTCATGGCTTTCCCCGACGAAGACGTCGTGGTCGGCTCGCGCTTCGTCACTGCGGGCGGTCTCGAGGGCTTCAAGCAGCTCGACGAGCTCATTCCCCGTTCGGGTCATCGTGCGGTGGGCGAGGAGCGGGCGTGGGGCCGTCGCCTCGCGAAGCGTTTCTCGGTCGATCACAGCTACGACGAGCAGACGTTCATCGCCAAGACGAACGGCCAGAGTGGGTTCCTCGATCACGAAACGCTGAAGCCCGAGAAGGTCAAGCCCGAGGTCGCCGCGCTGTTCGCCGGTGTCGACCAGAAGAAGGCCGGCTCGCTCATCGTCCATGGTTGGGTCATGGCCGAGAACCTCGTCAAGCTGGGTGCCCGCTGAGCGAATCGCTCGACGACGTCATCCGCTCGAGGCGGATGACCCGCAACTTCGACGCACGGCCGCTCGATCACGAAGTCCTGGTCGAACTGCTCGATCTGGCTCGGCGCGCCCCGTCGGCGGGGTTCAGCCAGGGCGTTCATTTCCTCGCCCTCACCGGCGAGACGCTGGCACGCTTCTGGCGCACCACCGGTGGCGGCGACTGGTTCGCCTCCTCGCAGCCCGGTGTGCTGCAGGCGCCCGTCGTGGTGCTGCCACTGGCCGACCCCACCGCGTACACGGCGCGCTACAGCGAGGACGACAAGATCCAGCACGGTCTGCATCTGGCCGAGAACTGGTCCGTGCCGTTCTGGCTCACCGATGCGGCGATGGCTACCCAGAACCTGCTCCTGCTGGCCCAGGACCGTGGCCTGGGCGCGCTGTACTTCGGCCTGTTCGACCACGTGGGCGAGGCCTTCGACGAGCTCGGCATCCCGCCGCACGTGCAGCAGGTCGGCGCAGTCGCCCTCGGCCACCGTGCTGTCGACGACGCACCCAGCGGGTCGGCCCGCACCCGCCCCCGCCGCGCCAGCGTCGAGGTCGTCCACCACAACACCTGGTGAGAGGCCGGGGGAACCTCGTCACACCCCTCGTTCATGATCGGGGCATGTCCTCGTCCGCCACCCTCGTCGAGCAGATGCACCAGCTGATCGATCAGCTCGCCGCGCTCGACCCTGCGTCGTTGCGAGCTGACGAGCAGAGGCAGTTGGTCATGGCGCTGCAGCGCGAGACCACACGTCTCGCGGTCGTCACCGCCGACGCGCTGGCCCCGTGGCAGGAGTCGGGTGTCTGGAGGGCAGGCGGCACATTGCGGCCCGAACTCGCCATCGCCCGAGACGCGAGGCGCGAACGCCTTGCCGCCCGCCACGACCTGCACAGGGCCCGCGTGCTCGCGGTGCTGCCGCTCGCGCGTCAGGCCGCGCTCGACGGGCGGCTGTCCATCGACCACGTGGACCTGCTCGTACAGCACTTCACCAAGGTCCGCGCCGACCTCTTCCGGCGCTGCGAGCAATGGTTGGTCGATCGGTGTGCCTCGCGCGACCTGTTCGACGATGCCGCGCGCGACGTGAGGTACTGGGCGATGTGGGCCGACGACCAGCTCGGCATCCGTCGCGACCCGTCCGCCCCGTCCACGCTCTACGCCTCCCGGTCCGAGGTCACGGGAGAGGTGCTCCTCGACGGTCACCTGAACCCTGTCGACGGTGACATCGTCATGCGCGAGCTGCAGAGGCTGGCCGACGAGCTCCGCCTCCAGGACCGACGCGATGGCGTCGAGCGAACGCCCGCCCAACGACGCGCCGCGGCGCTGGTGCGGATGGCCGCTCGCTCGGTCAACGCCGAGGGCGCCACCGCCCGGCCGCTGTTCCAGGTGCTCATCGGCGATGAGACCGCCCGCCACCTGTGCGAGCTGGCCACCGGCATCGTCGTGACGCCCGAGGACCTCGCCCCCCACATCGACACCGCCGTCATGCAGACGTTCCTGTTCGATGCACGACATTCTGTGCTCGGCGTCTCCCGGCAGCGCACCTTCCGCGGCGTTCTGCGCCGTGCCATCCAGGTGCGCGATCGCCGTTGCCAGCACAAGTCGGTGTGCCCCACGCCCGCATCCGAGTGCGATGTCGACCACCGAACACCCGCGGCCCGGGGCGGGCCGACGAGCGAGATCAACGGGCGGATGGAGTGCCGAACCCACAATCGTCACCCCGACCTGCACGGGCACCCTGAGCCACTTGGCGAACGCGAGGTCACCATCCTCGATGTGATGCGTGCGACAGCGCGCTGGGCTGCCCTGCGCGACCTCGACTGCGACCTCGACCGCGACGACGTCGGCGAGGCGGGCACACAGGTACTGGGTCCATTCACACCGACTGACTGAGTCGAATCAGCGTCATCGCGAGCGCAGGGCCCCTCGAGCGCGGCAGGGCTGGCTACTGTCGTGCCCGTGACCAACGCCCCGTCTCCCAGTGGCGACCTCGCGTTGCTGGCCGCGTACGAGCCCGTGGTGCGCTTCAACGACGGCGAGCTGTTCTTCCCCACAGCGGTCGAGGACCACGTGGCGTGCTGCGACCTGATGGAGCGGGTGGCCGGCGGTCCCCCGCGTGTCGTGGTGCCGCGCGGCGAGCTGACGCTCGAGCGCCTCGCCGAGCTCGGCGCAGCACATCCAGGTCCGGGTATGTACCTGCGGCTGGTGGACGAGCCGTTCTCGCGCACCCGCACCACCATGTGGCGTCATCGCGCCGAGCGGCCGCGGTTCCAGCGTGCGAGCCGGCTCGCTCGGGTCGGGGTCCTCAGCCGGGCGGTGGACGCGCTGAACCGGATCAGCCTGCTGTTCCGCGGCAGCGTGGCGAGCGGCACCGAGGCGGCGGCCGAGACGTTGTATCGGGAGCGGATGCGGACGGAGCACCATCCGTACTACGGACGGGTGGTCCGCTCCGCTGGCTACATCGCGCTGCAGTACTGGATCTTCTACCCCTTCAACGACTGGCGCAGCCGCATCTATGGCGTGAACGACCACGAAGCCGACTGGGAGCAGGTCGTCGTGTACCTCGCCGAGCAGCCGGACGGTTCCGCGGCTCCCGCGTGGGTGGTGTTCTCGGCGCACGACGAGACGGGCGACGATCTGCGCCGGCGCGG
>JANMFL010000425.1:0-9914 GCA_031377945.1 Acidimicrobiaceae bacterium
CGGGCCAGGAAGCCGTCGACGAGTGTGCGGCACAGGTCGCGAGTGAAGATCTCGTACTCGGCGACACGGGCAGGGCTCATCGTCGGCAGGACCAGACGCCGGGTCCACGTGTGCAGGGGCGGATCGCTGCTGATCGGCGGCAAGCCGAACTCGAGCAGCGGCGGCGGCCCATTGGGGTCGTCGGCCCCGGCCGGCGGCGGCATGACCGAGATCCCGTTACCCGACGGAAAGTCGAGGATGTTGCGCGCCATCTCGGTGACGTCCTCGTAGCGGGTCGGCAGCCACGAGCCACCCCAGCGGTCCGTGTGCGCGATCGGGCACTGCTCGCGCAACTGGTCCCACACGGGGAACGGGTTGTCGATGTAGGCCGGATCGAAGATGTCGTAGTCGGTCGCCCAGTCCTGAACGGGGGGCGTCGAAGGCTTCGTGTCAGTCACGACGTACACCCTGCCAGAATCGCGCCCTTCGGCGCATGTCGGCGGGATCAGCAGCGACGGGTCAGGACCGGCGGGCGCCCATGAACATGTTCTTCAGGGCGTCGTAGTGCTCGATGCAGTGTCCGGCGCCCAGCACGACCGCTTCGAGCGGCACGTTGCTCATCTTCACCGGCACCTGGGTCTCCTTCTCGATGCGCGGCGCCAGGCCACGCAGCAGACCGCCGCCACCCACCAGGTACATGCCGCGAACCAGGAAGTCCTGCGCCAACTCCGGCGGGGCCTTGGCGAGGCAGCGCACGACCGAGGCGATGATGCTGGACACGACGTCCTCGATCGCGAAGCGGATCTCTTCGGGCGTGAGCACGACGGTCTTGGGCAGGCCCGTCATCAGGTCGCGACCGCGAACCTCGGCCTGGCTCTCGTCGTCGGTCGGTGCCGCCGAGCCGATGGCCATCTTCACTTCTTCTGCGGTGCGCTCGCCGATGGCGATGCCGTGCTCGCGTCGGACGTACGCCTGGATGGCGGCGTCGATGTCGAAGCTGCCGACTCGCACGGCCTCGAGCGCCACCACGCCGCCGAGGCTGATGACTGCGGTCTCGCTGGTGCCGCCGCCGATGTCGATGACCATGTTGCCGACCGGCTCGTCGATGGGCAGGTCGGCACCGATGGCCGCGGCCATGGGCTGTTCGATGAGCTGGGCGTCGGCAGCACCGGCGCGACGGGCGGCATCGGTGACGGCGCGGCGTTCGACTTCGGTGATGGCCGACGGCACGCAGATGACGACCTTCGGGCGGGTGAACCGGCTGACGCCGACGCGCTGCAGCAGCAGGCGGATCATGCGCTCGGTGATCTCGAAGTCGGTGATCGCCCCGCCACGGAGCGGACGCACGGCCACGATGTAGCCGGGGGTGCGGCCGATCATCTGCCATGCCTCGCGGCCGGTGGCGAGTACTTCGCCGGTCTGACGGTTGAGCGCGATCACCGACGGCTCGTTCAGCACGATGCCGCGGCCCTTCATGTACACGAGCGTGTTGGCCGTGCCGAGGTCGATCGCGAGGTCACGTGCCATGGGTCAGTTCCCGGGCCCTTCATTGGGGCCGTCGTTGGGGCCGTCGTTGGAGTCGTCCTGCGCACGATGGCGATCCATGACTTCGCGGCGCGCCTCGGGCGACAGCGCATCGATGTGTCGGCGGAAGCTGGCGACTCCCGGCTCTTGCCGCGGTCGACGCAACACGATGACGAGGACGGCCAGCACGACCACCACGATGGCGATGAGTACCCAGATCACGAGCGGCTCACGCTGCCCGAGGAAACAGCGCCAGCGGAGGGAACCGACTCGGGCGACACGGGCTGGTGTGCACCGGTGCCCCAGTCGGCGCCGTCGGCCCACACTTCGTGCTTCCAGATGGGAGCGCTGGCCTTCAGCGCGTCGATGGCGTATCGGGCGGCCTCGAAGGCCTCGGGCCGATGCGGCGAGCTGACGCAGGCGATGACCGAGCTCTCCATGAGCTCGAGGCGACCGACCCGGTGCAGCAACGCGACCCGACCGGTGTGCGGCCACCGTGTGCGCAGCTCGGCCTCGATCGCGTCGAACGCCGGCACGACCTGCGATTCGTAGGCCTCGTACGTGAGGTGCTGCACGTCGGTGCGCATCACGCCTTCGTCGTCGCGCGCATGGTCGCGCACCGTGCCGCTGAAGAGCACGACCGCTCCGCACTGCGGCTGCAGGCACCAGTCGTAGACGTCGCCGACGGGCAGTGGTTGCTCGGTGAGAGCCAGCCAGGAGTTGCCGTCGGACGGTGCATGCACAATGCCTGAGCGTAGCCCGAGGCGGGCACGGAGCGGCGATGGGTGTGTCGCGGCAGGTCGGGTGCCGCGACGACACACGCGCAGCCACCACCACTAGTCTGCACCACTCGTGGACCGGAGTGAGGGAAACGACGATGAGCTGTACCCCATCGCGCCGATTCCCGCGCACGAACGGCAGTGGCGCCACCCGAGCGAAATGGGCGAGCAAGCCTGGGTCGCGGGCGAGCCGCCGCTCACCATCGGCCGCGGGCTGACCGCCGCCACGGGGGTCATCGGCAGCGTCCTCGCGCTCGCCGTGCTGTGGACGATGTTGTCCACGCACGCCGGCCGCAGTGCCGGTGTGAGCGTGCGATCCACCGTTGCCAACACCTCTGCGTTCGGTGGCGCTTCATCCACCCGGCCGACGGTCGCGCCGACCACCACCGATGTCGCCACGTCGAGCACGGTCGACACCACCACCTCGGCCTCGACCTCCGCCACGACCGAACCCGTCACCACGGGCAGCACGACACCCACGAGCGAGCGACCCACACCGCTTCCCACCTACGCCGTCACCGTGGGCACGTCGGTCGAGCCCATCGCGGTGGCGGTCGCCGTGAACGGCGGCGCGCTCATCATCACCACGGCGAGTGCCGTCAGTGACGACAACACCGTGGCGTTGCTGCTGCCGAACGGCGACATCGAACAGGCCGAGGTGCTGCTCGTCGACGAGCGCAGCGGCTTCGCCGTGCTCGTCCACGAGCCCGGCACCTCGATGGCCTCGTTCACCGTCGCCACCGACGTGCAGCCGGGCGACGAGCTCCGCTTCTACGGCTCCGACGCCGCCAGCGCGATCGTGCAGGACGACGGCTCGATCGCCACCACCGGCACCGACCCGGCCGCGCCGCTCGACGGCCTGCCCGAGGGCACGCCCGTCGTCAACCAGCGCGGCGAACTGGTCGCCCTGTGCTCGCACGCCAACGGCACGGCGACGCTGGTCTCGCTGCAACGCCTCGACTCGCTGCAGAAGGCGCTGGCCCGCGAGGCCGGCACCAAGGTGTGGATGGGCGTGATGCTCGATGTCGTCGACGGCGCGGTCGTCGTCGGTTCGGTGAACGATGGCGGACCCGCTGCACTCGCCGGGCTCCAGGCAGGCGACGTGCTGGCCTCGGTGAACGGCGTCGCCGTCGTCGACCCCACGGGCGTCGGTGCAGCACTCGCCGCATCGCAGCCCGGCGACACGATCACGGTCGTCGTCGATCGCGTCGGCGAGGAACTGTCGCTCGACGTCGTCCTCGCCGTCCCCCGCGCCACCCTCTGAACACACGGCGCCGGCGGAGCCGTTCTCCAGGAACTTAAGTTCCTGGAGAACGCGCGGCGGGCGCTGTGTGACGCGGGCAGTCAGCTGGCGCGGCGACGGAGCTGGGCGCGACGGATGAACCGCGCGGTCACCAGCAGGCCGAGCACGATGCCCGCCCCGAGACCACCCAGCGACAGCTCCTGGCGACGCTTCGGCGACACCATCGTCCACCACTTCGCCTCGGTGCCTTCCACGTACGCCTGCTCGTTGGTGACCGTGGGCTGCCACCCGACCGCACGCAGACGGTCGTTCGCCACCAGCCACGGCCAGCGGGTGTAGCTGCGCAACCCGGGCGGGATGGGGCCGCGTTGGAAACGCCAACGCAGGTTGGTGACCACTTCACCGACGCGATCGGGCATCTTCAACCTCGGCACGGCACCGGCGAGCGCGCGCACCCGTTCGCCGGCGACCCACCCGTCGGGGGCGACGTTGAACACTCCGTCGAGCCGTTGCTCGGCACCGAGCGCCACCGCAGCGGCGAGGTCGTCGAGGTGCAGGAACTGCGCGGGCGGATCGTCCTCGCCCACCCGCTGACCCATGCCGGCGGCCAGCGCGGCGGCGATGCCGCTGGTGCCGTCGGCCGCCATGCTGATGACCGGACGCAGCACGGTGACCGACCTGCCGGGCACCGCCCGCCGCCAGTCGTCGACGAGTTGCTCGACGGCGCCGAGCTGGCGGGCGTAGGCGAACTCGACGTCGGGGCGCAGCGCGGCGTCCTCCGTCAGCGGCACCGGATTGTTCGCCCATGCGCCATAGACCATCGCCGAGCTGACGAGCACCACGTGGGTGAGGCGCGGACAACCGTCGAGCGCCGCGGTGAGCCCCTGCAGGGCGCTCTCACGCCGGCTGGCCCGAGCGTCGGCGTCGTGCGCACTCAGCCACACCATCACCTCGCACTCGGTGGCGTCGGCAGCGTGGGCCAGATCGCTGGCCAGCAGGCGCCGCAGCACACGGGCACCGAGACCACTGGTGCCGTCGTTCACCCAGACCGGAATGGTGCGTGTGCTGGTCGTTGCCGCCGTCTCCATCGCTGCTGACGCTACCCCCTTCGGCAGCCGTAGGCTTCGGACATGGCAGACGGTGACGCTCCGGCCCCATTCGGCGACGACTCGTCGGGCGACAACCCGTTCGCGAACATCCCCATGTTCGGCGAGTTCGCCAAGTTGCTCGCCAACCAGGGCCCGCTGAACTGGGATGCCGCCCGCCAGTTCGCGGCGATCGCTGCGGCCGACGGCAAGAGCGAGCCGAACGTCGACCCCGCGGTGCGCATCCAGTTGGGCGACCTCGCCCGCATCCTCGAGCTCCATGTGCGCGACCTCACCGGCGTCGAGACCACCTTTCCCGAGATCACGCCCGTCATGCGTGGCGTGTGGGCGCAGCGCACCCTCGACGCGTACCGTCCACTGTTCACCGAGCTGGCGGTGTCGCTGGGCAAGCGCCCCGCTGCCGAGCCGGGCGACGATGCCGACCCGATGATGGCGATGATGGCTGGGCTCAGCCAGATGATGGGGCCGTCGACGATGGGCATGGCCGTGGGCTCGATGGTCGGCCGCATGGCGGTGCGCACCTTCGGCCAGTACGACCTTCCCATCCCGCGCAACGACGACACGCTGCTGGTGGTGCCGGCGAACATCGACCAGTTCGCCACCGACTGGAGCCTGCCGGTCGACGAGATGCGGCTGTGGGTGCTGGCGCAGGAACTCACCGGCCACACCCTGTTCTCCATCGCCTCGCTGCGCGAGCAGTACGCCGCGTTGGTGCGCAGCTACGTCGGTGCTTTCCAACCCGACCCGGGCGCGCTGGCCGAACGGCTCGGGTCGCTCGAGTCCGACGACGTCACCGACCCCATGCAGGCCATCCAACAACTGCTCGGCGACCCCGCTGTGTTGCTCGGTGCCGTGCAGTCGCCGACGCAGGACGCCCTCGCCCCGCAACTCGACGCGGCAACGGCAGCCGTCGTCGGGTACGTCGACTATCTGGTCGACTCGGTCGCCGTGCGCGTCATCGGTGGCGACGCGCTGCGCATCGCCGAGGCCGTTCGTCGACGCAGGGTCGAGGTGGCACCCGACGACGTGTTCGTCGAGCGACTGCTGGGCCTGCAGCTCACGCAGCACACGGTGCAGCGCGGCAAGGCGTTCGCCGCTGGCGTGGTCGACCGTGTCGGCGAGGCCGGGCTCACCGACCTGTTCAGGAAGCCGAACGCGTTGCCGACCCCTGCGGAGATCGACGCACCGGGCCTCTGGATCGCCCGCCTCGAGCTCTAGGCGCGTTGCCGCGCAGGTACAGCACGATCGCTGCGGCGCCGATGGCGCCGACGATCAGGAAGCCCGCCCATCCGGGCAGCGTGAACGCGACCGGGGGCAACGCCGCGAGCACCCAGGCCAGTTGGAAGCGGGTCTCGAACTGGGCGAACGCGCGACCCTGGTTCGCGTCGGGCGCATCGCGCTGCACGATCGAGTCGAATGCCAGTCGACCGACCGACGACGAGAAGTTGACGACGAACGCGAGCACGACGGCACTCCCCAGGCCGGCGGTGAAGGCCGCCAGTAGTCCGGCGCCGGCGATGATGCCCAGCGCCCCGACCAGCATGCGCCGCTCGTGCAGTCGACGCCGCAACATCGGGGCGAGGAGGTTCCCCGCCATCGAACCGAGCACGCTCGCACCGGCCGCGAGGCCGAACGCCGCCAGGCCGTAGTCCTCGCGGAGCCAGAACAGCAGGTGGAACGTGAGGAAGCCGATGCACGCACGGATGAGCATCATGGCCACGCTGGCCGCACGGATGCCCTGCGACCGCAGCTCCACCTTCTCGGCCTGCTCTGCCTTCACCGCGGCGACCACGTCGCGCGGCAGCCGGCGAGCCACCAGGCTCGCGAACACGAACACGACGATGCCCACCATCAGCGGCAAGGTGGTGCTGGCCTTGCCCAGCAACGCGAGTGGACCGATGGCCAGCGCGCCGACTGCGCCCGAGATGAGCCCGAGCTTCGAGTTCGCCTCCACCAATTCTTCGTCGCTGCGCACCACCAGTGGCACCAGCGCGCTCTTCGACACCGAGTACGTCTTCTGCATCACCAACGCGACGAACACCAGCGGATACAGCAGCAGATCGTCGACGTGGTAGATCATCAACAGGTACGTCAGCGCCCGCACCGCAGCGGTGATCTGCATCACCATGCGACGCCCGCCGGGAATGCGATCCACCGTCGGGCCGATCGCCGGAGCCACCACAGCGAACGGTGCGGCGCTGATCAGCAGGTACAGCAGCACCTTCGGCCGCTGCGCGTCGGGCGTCAGGCCGAGCAGGAACGACCCGGCGAGCGCGCCGTACATCGCAGCGTCACCGACGGCCATGAACGCATGGGTCCGCGCCAGCCGCTGGAACTTCGACACCGGGGGTGCCGTGGCGACGCGGGGTTGGTTCACGCCCGCATCGTAGGGGTCGTCCGGGTCAGGCCTTCGGACGTTCGTACTTGTAGCCGAGGCCGCGGATGGTGGTGATGCGGGTCGGGTTCGCAGGATCGGGTTCGATCTTGGCTCGCAACCGCTTCACGTGCACATCGAGCGTCTTGGTGTCACCCACGTAGTCGCTCCCCCAGACCCGATCGATGAGCACGTCGCGGGTGAGCACCCGGCCGGCGTTGGTCAGCAACAGTTGCAGGAGCTCGAACTCCTTCAGCGGCAACGCCACGTCGGAACCGTCGAGCAGCACGCGGTGCTCTTCGGGGTCGAGCGTCAGCGGCCCGACGGAGATGGCCCCGCCCGACAGCTCGGGCTCGACGGCCGGAGCGCCGGTGCCGTTGCGACGCATGACGGCACGCATGCGTGCGACCAGTTCGCGCATGCGGTACGGCTTGCTCACGTAGTCGTCGGCGCCGACCTCGAGACCCACGACGGTGTCGATCTCGGCGCCCTTGGCGGTCACCATGATGATGGGGACCTGCGACCGCTTGCGAATGAGCCGGCACACGTCGATGCCGCTCATCTTCGGCAGCATCACGTCGAGCAGCACGAGGTCGGGTTCGACGTCGTCGAACCTCAGCAGCGCCTCGGCGCCGTCGGTGGCCACTTCGACATTGAAACCCTCTCGCGTCAGGCCGATCGTCAACGCCTCGACATAACTCGCTTCGTCTTCCACCACCAGTACGGTGGGGCGCCCTTGTGTGACCATGTGGTGCTACTGCTCCTGAATCGGGATGCGGAGTATGAACGTGCTGCCCTCGCCTTCGCGAGAACGGACCGAGACGTCGCCACCGTGGTTGGTGGCGATGTGGCGGACAATGGCGAGACCCAGACCCGTACCGCCGGTGTCGCGGCTACGGGCTCGGTCGACGCGGTAGAAACGCTCGAAGATGCGATCGAGGTCGCGAGCGGGAATGCCGACGCCCTGGTCGGCGACGCGGATCTCGATCGCGTCGCCCACCTGTTCGGCGCTGACGCGGACCACGCCGCCTCGGTTGCTGTACTTGACGGCGTTGTCGATGAGGTTGCTGACCGCGCTCACCAACTGCAGCCGGTTGCCCTTCACCATCAGACCGTTCGAGTCGACGCTCTCGAGCGTCACGCCGAAGCTCTCGGCGGTGAGGTGGTGGCGGGCGCGGGCGTCGCGCAACGCAGCGGTGACGCTGACGTCCTCCTGCTCGCCCTGGCCGCCCAACTCGATGCGCGACAACTCGAGCAGATCGTCGATGGTGCCTGCGGCGCGATGTGCTTCGTCGACCATCTTCTCGGCCAGTCGACGGTTGAGGTCCATGTCGTCGCTGTCGGCGAGTGTCTCGGCAAGCAGCGCGAGCGCTCCGACGGGCGTCTTCAACTCGTGGCTGATGTTCGCCACGAAGTCGGTGCGGACGGCGTCGACGCGCACACGTTCGGACAGGTCGTCGATGGTGACGAGCGCACCACCGTCGGGCAGCGGCACGGCACGAACCATCAGCACGCGCAGTGGCGGGCCGAACAGGCTGACGCGCTCCTCGGAACGTCGGCCACCACGAGCGACCGTCGAGAGCCGAGCAACCACGTCGCCAACCAGGACGTCGGCGTGACCGCCGAGCGTCGCAGCGCTGTTGCGCAGGACGACACCTCCCGCCGGGTCGACGAGCACGATGCCCACGTGGACGGCATCGAGCGCAGACCGCAGCCGTTGCGCTTCGATGTCGGCCGCCTGCTGCGCGGCGACAGCGTCGTCGAATTCCTGCCGCAGACGCCCGTCGTCGCTGCGGGAGAAGCGGCTCACGAGTCCTCAGCTTCTCCCGGAACGGTGACCGCCTCGAGGTTCTCGTCGAGCTGCAGCTTCGGACGCTTCGGCTTCGAGTGATCGGGCACCCTGCCAGTGATGATGTACGTCACTCGCTCGCCCATGTTCACGCCGTGATCGCCGATGCGCTCGTAGAAGCGGGCGACCATCGCCAGCTGCACGGCGACCTGCAGGTCGATGCGGCCGGCCGCCTGGCTCTCGAAGATGGCTGCGACGAACTGCTTCTGCAGGGCGTCGAGGTAGGCGTCCATGTCGTCGAGTGCCGCAGCCTTGGCCGCGTCGTTCTCCTGGAAGGCTTCGATCGCAGCGGCGAAGATCGCGCCGGCCTGCTCACCCATGCGGGCGATGATGCCGCGCAGCTTCGGGTCGAGTTCGTGGCCGTAGATGCGCCGCGACGCCTTGCAGATGTTGGCGGCGAGGTCGGCACTGCGCTCGATCTCGGCGATCATCTTCAGCAGTGCCAGCACCACGCGGAGGTCCGACGCCACGGGCGCCTGCAGGGCGAGGATCTGCACACAGTGCTCCTCGACCTCCACCGAGTGAGCGTCGATCTCGGCATCGCCGCGAATGAGCAGATCGGCGCTCTCGAGGTCGCCGTCGAGCAGCACGGCGGTCGCACGCGGGATGATCTCCACGACCCTTGCTGCCAGAAGTGCGAGCTCGGTGCGGGCGTGCTCGAGATCGTTGTGGTAGCTCTTGCGCAACTCTTCCATCAGCCGAACCGTCCTGTCACATAGGCCTCGGTGCGCTCGTCGCCGGGTGTGGCGAAGATCTTCCGGGTGTCGTCGAATTCGACCAAGGTGCCCGTCCGACGATCGCTGTCGGGGTTCACCACGGTGGTGAAGAACGCAGTTCGGTCGCTGACGCGAGCGGCCTGCTGCATGTTGTGGGTCACGATCACGATCGTGTACCGGCTCTTGATCTCCTTCATGAGATCCTCGATGCGAGCCGTCGCGATGGGGTCGAGGGCCGAGCAGGGCTCGTCCATCAGGATCACCTCGGGCTGCACCGCGATCGCCCGGGCGATGCAGAGACGCTGCTGCTGGCCTCCGGACATGCCGAGGGCCGACGACTTCAG
>JANMFL010000426.1:0-2279 GCA_031377945.1 Acidimicrobiaceae bacterium
GGCACGTACCAGCCGATCTTCGCGCTCGGCCCGAGCTTGCCCATGTCGACGACCGAGCCCTTGCCGGTGACGTAGGTTTCATAGTCGGCTGCGTGGCCCGACGGCCACACTTCGAGCACCGCGTCGATGCTGCCGTCGTCGAGGCCCACCCAGGTGGCGTTCTCGTCGATGTCGGTGATGTTCACGGTGCTGCCCAGGTTGTCCTGGATGACCTTCTGCGCGACGTAGGCGTTCACGGCCGAGCCGGTCCACGGGTTGACGGCGAGGGTGATCGCCTCGCCGCCGCCGGTGGGCGTGCTGCCCGTGGAGCCCGACGTGGTGTCGGCGCCGCCGGTGGTCTCGGTGCCACCGGTCGTGCCGCCCGAGTCCGTCGTGCCGTCGCTTCCGCAGGCCGAGAGCAGCGCTGCGATCGCGACACCGGCGAACAACAGGCGCTTGGTGCCGGATGATCTCATTGGTGGTTTCCCCCTTGTTTGGATGTACCCCATGCCTGGGTGATTCGATCCAGCATGATGGCCAGTAGGACAATAGCCAAGCCGCCGGCGACACCTTGCCCCAACTTGATGTTGGGCTTCGCCGTGGCCTCGTACGCGACGAGGCCGAGGCCGCCCGCCCCGATGAGCGCGGCGATGATGACGGTGGCCAGCACCATCATCAACGTCTGGTTGATGCCGAGCAGGATGGACTTGCGTGCCAGCGGAAGTTGCACCATGCGCATCTCCTGCGGGCCGGTGGCGCCGAACGACGTGGCGGCCTCGCGCGGCGTGTGCGGCACCTCGCGCATCCCCAGCGACGTGAGGCGGATGCATGGCGGCACCGCATAGATCACGCAGGCCACCACGCCGGCCGAACGGCCGATGCCGAATAGGAACACGACCGGGATGAGGTACACGAACGCGGGCAGCACCTGGGCCACGTCGAGGAACGGACGCAGCAAGGCCTCGAAACGATCGGAACGGCCGGCGAGCATGCCCAACGGCAGCGCGATGAGCACGCTGATGGCGATCGCGACGAGCACCTGACTGAGCGTGTCCATGGCCACGTCCCACAGTGCCACACGTCCACCGCCACCGGGAATGGTGCCCATCGCAGCGATCAGCACCATGCACAGACCGACTCCCGTGGCCAATCGCCAGCCCTTGCTGGCGAAGCCGATGGCGGCGATGGTCACCACGACGAGGAACCACGGCAGCCACAGCAGGAACCGATACAGCGGGTCGATGATGTTGCTGACGAGGAAGTCGCTGACGGCCTGGGTGGCGTCGCTGAGATTGGTCTGGACCCATTCGACCGCGCTGTCGATGGGGGAAGCGATGTCGATGGTGAGCCACGACGGGAACTCGGTCCAGTCGAAGGCGTGTGCCGCGGCGACGGCGACCACCACTGTGCCGACCGCCAGCCATCGGGCGACATGGCGTGGCACCTCTGGCAGCAGCACCGCCCAACGGTTGAACCCCTGCTTGCGGTCGCCCGTGGTGATGCGGTCGAGCGAGATGGCCAGCAGGACGATGCCGAGGCCGGCTGCCGCGGCGTCGCCGACGTTCTGCTTCTGCAGGCCGGTGAGCACCGATTGGCCGAGGTCGCCGGTGCCGAGCAGCGATGCGAGGACGACGACGCCGAACGCCATCATGATCACCTGGTTCAGGCCGAGCAGGATCGACTTCCTGGCGACCGGTAGCTGCACCTTGAACAGCTGCTGGAGGCTGTTCGCTCCGAACGACTCGCCGACCTCGTTCATCACGACCGGCACGTTGCGCAGACCGTGGTTGGTGAGGCGCACCGCCGGCGGCAGCGCATAGATGACGGTGACCACGATGGCCGGCGGCACCTGGATGCCGAAGAACACCTGGACGGGGCTGAAGTACACGAAGATCGGCAGCACCTGTGCGGTGTCGAGCAGCACGCGCACGACCTGTTCGACGCGATCGCTGCGCGAGGTCCAGATGCCCAACGGGATGCCCAGCACGAGTGCGATGAACACCGCCACGAGCATGACCGAGAGCGTGATCATCGCCAGGTCCCAGTCGGCGATCACGCCGACGCCGAACATCGCCAGCGCGCCCGACACCCCGGCCCTCAGACCACCGGTCCGCCAGCCGATCGCCCCGGTGAGCGCCACCACACCGGGCCACTTCAGGAACTCGATGATGTTCGTCGTGACGTCGAACAGCCACTGGAGCACGTCCTCGATGGGCTGGAAGAAGTGGGTGAACAGCGGTGACGTCTGACGGTTGTTGATCGTCCATTTGTAGGCCGACTGGGCTCGCTTCTGAATGTTC
>JANMFL010000431.1:0-6676 GCA_031377945.1 Acidimicrobiaceae bacterium
CGGTCATGGACCGGCGCCGACGGCATGTGGAACTGTGCCGGCCGGTTCGACCCCGTCCGCGGCACCGAACTCGACGGCCGCATCCGCAACGCCATCGAAACCCTGTTCCACGGCAACGCACCTGATGACGCGCCTTCGGACCCTGTCGAACGCCAGGAACACCTCGCCGCACTCGCCCTGCTCGCTCTCAGCGAGGGCAAGGGCACGTCGGGTCTGCCCGACGTGACCGTGCTCATCGACGAGAAGACCCTCGTCGACGGCCACCGGCACGAGCACTCCGTCGTCGATGCCGGACTCGGCAGGTTCGGGCTGCCGATCGAAACGATCCGCCGCTGGGCCTGCCTGGGCACCGTCACCCCGGTCGTCGTCGGGGCCGACGGTGTGCGCCTGTTCCTCGGCCGAGAGACCCGACTCGCGAACCGGGCACAACGACGCGCGTTGCGCGCGCTGTACCGGACCTGTGCCCTGTGTGACGTCCCGTTCGAGCACACCCAGGCCCATCACGTGTCCTGGTACGGGCTGCAGCAGGGGGTGACCGACATCGACAATCTGTTGCCACTTTGCTCGAAGCATCACCATCTGGTCCACGAAGGTGGCTGGCAACTGATCCTCGCCGCCGACCGCACACTCACCGTCATCCGACCCGGCGGCCACATCACCACCACCGGACCACCCACCATCCGCGCCGCCTGAGCGGCCTCGTGGACGCGATCACGCCGTGACGGAGGCCCACCAGGTGGGATCGGGAACGAACGGTGATGCCGGACGCCCCACGACACCCGAGACGGCATCCAAGCGGTACACCAGGCCGGCGCCCGGCGCCGCTCGACGCTGCTCGTCGGTCCAGAACTCGGTGGCCGTCGTGACGTACAGCCGGTCCAGCCCCGGACCGGCGAACGCGCAGCAGGTGCTCTGCGCCGCCGGCACCCGGTACACCTGACGCAGCGAACCGTCGGGCGCATGGCGGCGCACCTGCCCGCCTCCGTAGACGGCGATCCACAGGTCGCCGGCGGCATCGACGGTCATCCCGTCGGGGCCACCGACGTCGTCAGGGATGCGAATCAACACCCGCCCATCGGAAATGGCACCGCGCAGTGGGTCGAAGTCGAACGCAGTGATCGTGCGCGGAATGCTGTCGATGAAGTACATCGTTCGCCCGTCGGGGCTCCAGCCGGCACCGTTCGGAATGGTCAAGCCGTCGAGGATCTGTTCGCACCGGCCGTCGCCGTCCAGCCGGTGCAACGTCCCGCCACCGTCGCGGTGGTCCTCGGCCATGGCACCGGCCCACAGTCGGCCCTGGGGGTCGCAGGTGGCGTCGTTCATGCGCGTCCCCTCGCCGACCACCTCGACGATCGTCCGATGCCCGCCATCGGGTGCGAGGTGCACGATGCCCCGACCCGCGGCGAGCACCCAGCCGGCGTCGCCCGTGATCGGGGCGATCGCTCCCACCGTGGTGGGCAGGCGGTAGTCGCACACGGCGACGAGCGACCCGTCGTCGGCGACCCGGTCCCGGAACACGCGACTCTCGAGGATGTCCACGCGCAACAGTTCGTCGCGGCGCGCGTCCCAGCGGATGCCCTCGCCCAACACCAACTGCTCGGTCGTGCACGCAACGGGATCGCTCATCGACTGAAGTCCACAACGACCATGATGTCGTCGGGTTCACGTGTCACCGCGTCGAGGACACGCTCCGGTGCGACCCGCCGCGTGATCAACCTCGCCAGCCAGTCGTGGTCAGCATCGGCCAACGCCTGTGCGGCGCGGTCGAAGTGGCGGCGATTGGCATTGACGATGCCGACCACCAGGTTGTTGCTGCGCATCACCTTGGTGGCCAGGTCGGCAGCGGTCATGCCGGTCGTGGCACTGCCACCTCCAGAGCCGATGAGACACACGACGCCGCCGCGAGCGACATGGGTGACGGCGTCGACGACCAGCTGGCCATCGCCGGTGCATTCGACGACGATGTCGGGCTCGAACCCGATGTCGGCGATCGCGCCCGAGTGGTACGTCGCACCCAGGTCGCGTACCACGTCGGGTTTCGGCCCGGAGGTGACCCGATCGAGCACGTGCACGTCCAGCTGGTTCTGCGCACCGACCATCGCGGCGAGCAGACCCACAGGGCCGGCTCCGGTGATCAGCACCCTTTGCGGCTCCCACAGGGCCCGGCTGCGGGTGGCGTCGATCTGCTCCCAGGCCTTGGCCACCACGCTGGTCGGTTCGAGCAGCACCCCCAACTCACCGAGCGCAGGGTCAACCCGCACGGCGAACGTCGGCTGCACTCGCCACCGTTCGGACATGAATCCGTCGATGGACTTGATGCCGTGCTCGGTGTACTCGCCGTTGCGGCACATGTCCCACTCGCCGATCGCACAGTTCGGGCAGGGAACGGCATCGGGGTGACGGACGATGCCCACCACCAGATCGCCGGTCTGCACCCCCGTGCCGGGGGCCGCCTCGAGCACTCGGCCGAGCGACTCGTGACCGAGCACCATTCGCGTTCGGCCGGGAGGGGCCGTGCCATGGATGCCGGCCACGATCTCGACGTCGGTGCCGCACACCCCCACCACCAGCGAGGCCACGAGGATCGAGCCCATCGCCGCTTGGGGTTCGGGCACGTCCTCGACCCGCACGCTGCCGGCGACGCCCGGTTCGATGGTCACGGCCCTCACCGACCGCATCGTAGGTGACCCGCCACCGGTCGCCTTCGGTGGACCCTTCGCCGACCCTCTACGGTCGCGGCATGGAACTGAAGGATCGAGTCGTCGTCGTCACCGGGGGTGGATCGGGGATCGGCGAAGCCATCGCCATCGCCGCGCACGAGGAAGGCGCCCGGCACGTGGTCGTCGCCGACCTCGACGGCACCCAGGCCCAGCGCGTCGCCGCACTCATCGGCGGCACCGGCGTGGCCATCGACGTGCGCGACGAGTCGGCCATTCAGCGCCTCGTCGACGAGACGCTCGACGCGCACGGCCCCATCGACCTGTTCGTGTCGAACGCCGGCTTCGTCACCACCGCCGGCCTGGAGGATTCGAACGACGCCATCCAGCGGATGTGGGAGGTGCACTGCATGGCGCACATCTACGCGGCGCGTGCGGTCCTGCCGTCGATGATCGCTCGCGGCGAGGGGTACCTGCTCAACACGGCCTCGGCAGCCGGCTTGCTCACCCAGATCGGATCGATGTCGTACTCCATCACCAAGGCGGCCGCAGTGTCGTTGGCCGAGTGGTTGTCCGTGACACATCACCATCAGGGCATCCGCGTGTCGGTGCTGTGCCCGCAGGCGGTGCGGACGAACATCATCCAGAACAGCCCCGACTTCCAGGGTGCCGAGCCCTCGGAATCCACCATCCTCGACGGCGGTGTGGCGGGAGGCGATGGGGTGCTGGAACCCAAGGACGTCGCCGCGCTGTGCGTGCAGGCCGTGCGCGACGAGACCTTTCTGATCCTCCCCCACCCCGAGGTCGCCACCTACGTCCAGCGCAAGGCGGTCGATCGCGACCGTTGGCTGGCCGGGATGCGGCGCTTTCAGTCCGCACTGCACCCCGACGGCAACCTGCCCGGCGACGCCATCGCACCGAAGCCCTGACCGCTGGTGCAGGTCGTCACGTTCTGCGGGAGTTGGCACCCGGTGTCGGCGAACCGGGCTCTGCTCGACGTGGTGACCCGTCACCTCCGCTCGGCCGGCGTCGCCGTCGTCGAGTTCGACGGCCTGGAGGGCATCGCACCGTTCACCCCACAGCTGGTCACCCCACAGCTGGTCACCCCACAGCTGGTCAACCCACAGCTGGTCAACCCACAGCTGGTCGACGACCCGTATGACGAGGTGAGGGATCTGCGCGCCCTCATCGTCGCCGCCGACGCCGTCATCATCGCCGCGCCCGAGTACGCCGGAGCCCTCGCCGGCAGCACGAAGAACGCACTCGACTGGATGGTGGGCTCGGGTTCGTTCTACGAGAAGCCGGTCGGCGTGGCGTGCGCGGGCACCACCGGTGGATGGTTCGCCCGACGAGACCTCGCCCAGACCCTGGCGTGGCAGGGCGCGTTCGTGGTGGCCCACATCGGTATCGGTGCTCCGCGTACGAAGAGCGACGACCAGGGCCGCTTCACCGATGCGGCGACGATCCGTGCGATCGAATCGTTCACCGACGACGTCGTCGGACGAGCCACCGTCGACCGTGCCGAGCAGATCGTCCACGCCCGCACCGTCGCAACCGACCTCGGCATCGACCCCCTGCGCGTCGCGGGCGGTGCCGGTTAGTGTCAGCCCGATGGGGAACCTGGAGTACGACGAGTTCGGTCTGTTCCACGAGAACGCCGCCGAGTTCGGCCTGCCGTTCGATGCGCCGCCGACCGTGCGGCGCGAGTCGGTGGAGGTGCGCCCGGGTCATCGCCTGAGCGCGCTGGTGTGGGGTGACAGCGACCCGGAACTGGTGCTGCTGCACGGCGGCGGCCAGAACGCGCACACGTGGGACACCGTGGCGATGGCGCTCGGCCGGCCGCTCGTCGCCATCGACCTTCCCGGCCACGGTCATTCTGACGGCAGCATCCGCGGTGCGTTGTCGCTCGACGACGTCGCCGCCGACATTGCCGTCGTCGTCCGTGCCCTCGCCCCGAACGCGCTGGCGATCGTCGGCATGTCGCTGGGCGGGCTCACCACCATCGCACTCAGTCATGTGGCCCCCGACGTCGTTCGGCGAGTCGTGCTGGTCGACGTCCTCCCGTCGCGCGACGAGGCGGCCACTGCGGTCATCGGCAAGTTCATCAACGGCCCGGCCTCGTTCCAGGACTTCGACGACCTGCTGGCGCGCACCATCGAGTTCAACCCGACTCGCTCGGTGTCGTCGCTGCGCCGGGGAATCCTGCACAACGCGCTGCAACGCGAGGATGGGTCGTGGGTGTGGCGCCATGCGCGCACCCGCGATCACGAGCCGATCGCCGAGCCGATCAACGGGGCGGGCGCGGCCGACGACGACCCGGCGGAGCGCACCGAAGCACAGTGGCAACGATTCGAGGCGCTGCCGGTGCCGCTGCTACTGGTTCGAGGCATGGAGCCGAGTTCCATCCTGCGCGACGAACACGAGGCCGAGTTGCGCCGTCGAGTTCCCTCGGCCGAGGTCGCCCACGTCGAGGGTGCCGGCCACAGCGTGCAGGGTGACCGCCCCATCGAGCTGGCGGCGTTGATCGACCAGTTCGTCAGACCCGCAGGATCGAGTTGACCTCGGCGAAGTCGTTCGGCTCGTAGCCGTCGGCGACGGGATCGCAGAACCAACTGCCGTCCGCTGCGAGGTACTTGAAGTCTCACCACCGACCATACGCACGTCGGGTTCGGTCGTGTGAGCGATTCCAGCCCGGGAACGAACTCGTCGACCACCGTTCACATTCGAACGGGCGCGAGACTGGCGGCACCATGAGCGCCACGGCCCCCCTTTCCGCACCGGACCGGCACCGGCTCGCGATCGTCGGTGCGGGACGGATGGGCACGGCGCTCGTCCACGCACTCGCCGGCGCGGCAGGTCCGTACGGGCGCGGGTTCGACGGCATGGGCTTCGACGCCGTCCTCCTGGCCGTGCCCGACCCCGAGATCGTCGCCGCGGCTGCCGCCATCGCCCCCGGTCCGTTGGTCGGCCACTGCGCCGGCGCGTGGGGGCTGGACCTGCTCGCTCCGCACGAAGCGTTCGCGTTGCACCCGTTGATGACCGCCACCCGAGCGGGTGCCACGTTCGCGGGGAGCTCGGCTGCGATCGCCGGCAGTTCGCAACGCGCCATGGAACTGGCTCGCGGGCTGGCCGACGAGCTGGGCATGCAGCCGTTCGAGATCGCCGATCATGATCGGGCGGCGTACCACGCGGCGGCGTCGATCGCATCGAACTTCCTGGTGACGTTGGAGGACGCCGCCGAGACCCTGCTGGCCACCACCGGCACCGATCGCCGCGCCCTGGTTCCACTCGTGCGGGCGGCGCTCGAGAACTGGGCCACGCTCGGCGGCCCGGCGGCGATCACCGGACCGATCGCCCGCGGCGACGAGGCCGGCGTGGCCCGCCAGCGCGCCGCGATCGCCGAGCGAGCGCCGGCGTCACTGCCCTTGTTCGACGCGATGGCCGAGCGAACCCGCGATCTCGCCCGCCGGGCACAGCACTGATCTCACCGGCGACTCCGGCCTCACCAACGGCACTGGGCCTTCACGCCGAACCGCTGCAGCACGAGCGACGCCGGGCAGCCACGGAAGGCAACGTACAGCCACTGGTTCACACCGACGAAGCCGGTGAGGAGCAGGAACCACGGGCTGACGAACGCAGCGAGGAGCGCACTGGCGATGGCCATCGTGCCCGCCATGGCGAACAGGATCCGTTCGAGTGGCCAACGGGTGATCGCCGGCGAGCTCGAGGTCGAGGTGGCGGAGGTGACGGTGTTCATCAGGTTTCCTTCTTGGTGGTGGTGGCGGAGGTCGGAGGGAGGGACCCGGGCACCCGCAGGTGCCCGGGTCACTCGATCTGTGTCAGTGGCTGAAGTTGACGTGCGGCAGGATCTTCTGCAGCCACTTCGGGGCGTACCAGTTCTTCTCACCGAGCAACGCCATCGTCGCCGGGACGAGCATCACCCGGACCACCGTCGCATCGAGCAACACGGCCATCGCCAGGGTCAGCCCCAGTTCGGTGGGCGGGATCGGCCCGGTCAC
>JANMFL010000434.1:0-2751 GCA_031377945.1 Acidimicrobiaceae bacterium
CGACCGCGTCGAGGAACCGGGCCGAGGTCCCGAACAGCGTCATCCCGGTCTCGTCCGCGAAGTCGAACAGCACGTTGCCGTCGGGGTGAAACGGCGAGCCGTCATAGAGCAGCAGCGTCGCCTCCGAGGCCAGCGCGGTGACCAGCCAGTTCCACATCATCCAGCCACAGGTCGTGAAGTACATGACGCGGTCGCCGACGCGGATGTCGCTGTGCAGTTGGTGTTCCTTCAGGTGCATCAGCAACACGCCCAGCGAGCGGTGGGTGATGCACTTCGGCTTCCCCGTGGTGCCCGACGAGTAGAGGATGTACAGCGGGTGGTCGGCGGGCATGCGCAGGAACTCGAGTGGCACACCGCGGTTCGGTTCGAGGTAGTCGCTCCACGTCACCGCGTTCGGGATGCCGCCGACCTTGGGAGTGTGTGAGAGGACCCCCACCACCACCGTGCGCGTCACCGACGGCAGTTGGTGCACCGCCTCGGCGATGCGATCGAGGCAGCTGAACTCCTTGCCGCCGTAGCGGTAACCGTCGGCGGCGACGAGGACGGTGGGGCGCGTCTGGCCGAAGCGGTCGACGACACCGGCGACGCCGAAGTCGCTGGAGGTGGACGTGAACGTGGCGCCGATGGCGTTCGCGGCGAGGAACGTGATGATGGTCTCGGCGACGTGTGGCATGTAGGCGGCGACACGGTCACCCGGCTGCACACCGTCGGCTGCGAGCGCCGCGGCGAGCGCGGCGACCTCGGCGCGTAGTTGCGTCCAGGTGTAACTGCGATGGTCACCCGCCTCGGTGATGGCGACGAGTGCCTCGTCGTTGGCACCGACTCGGAGGGCCAGCAGGTTCTCGGCGACGCTCACCGACGCGTTCGGGAAGAACCGGCCACGTTGCACGGAGCCGTCGACGGGGTCGAACACCACGTCGCCCGGCTCGCCGATGACGTCGCCGAACGACCACATCCGCTGCCAGAACTCGGCTGGCTCGTCGACGGACCACTGCCACAGCGCCTTCGAGTCGGTGATCTCGGGCCGCTCGGCCGCGACGGACTGGATGAACCGGTGCAACTGCGTGCCGGCCACTCGCTCCGCGGTCGGGGTCCACAACGCCGACGATGCCACTCGATTCCCCCTGGTCAGGTTCGCCGTGACCGCGGCCCGACGTGGGCCACTCGGCTGGGTACAGCGTGGCCGATGAACCCCTCGACGAGCAACGCCGCCTCGATGAGTGCCTCGACGCCGAGGCCGGTGCTGATGCCGAGGTCGTCGCACAGCGCCACCACCTCTTCGGTGGCCACGTTGCCTGCCGCACCGTGGGCGAACGGTGAGCCGCCCAGGCCGCCGATCGACGTGTCGAACCGGCGCACGCCCGCGAGCATGCCGGCGTACAGGTTCACCAGGCCGGTGCCGCGGGTCTCATGCAGGTGCAGTCCGACGTTCGAGCCCGTGAGCGCGAGCACGTCGTGCACACGTTTCGGTGTGGCCATTCCGGTGGTGTCGGCCAACGTGATGGCCGACGCTCCAGCAGCGCGCAGTCGCTCGGCGAGCATCGCCACGTCGGCCGGTGCGATGTCGCCCTCGTACGGCGAGCCGAACGCGCACGAGATGACGGCGTCGACCTGCACCCCGGCCGCTGTGGCGAGCGCGCAGATGGCCTGCACCTGCTCGACGGAGTCGTCGATGGTCATCTTCACGTTGCGTTCGTTGTACGTGGCCGAGGCGCTGATGGTGACGGTCAGCTCGTCGACGCCCGCGGCCAGCGCCATCTCGGCGCCGCGGACGTTCGGCACCAACGCGGCACGTGTCACTCCTTCGGGCTCGCCCACCGCGTCGACCACCTCGGCCGCGCCGGCCATCGCCGGCACCGCGGTCGGGCTGACGAACGCGGCAATCTCGAGATGCGTCACTCCGGCCGTCAGCAGCGCGTCGATCAGGTCGACGCGCTGGTCGACCGTCAGCGGCGCCTCGGCCTGCAACCCGTCGCGAGCGCCGACCTCGCGAACGACGATCCGGTCGGGCAGGGTGCTCATGCCCGCACGCTACGCGACGCGGGCACTGCTCGTCGGCGTCGCCCCAGCGCCCTGCATCTTGACGACATCCAGAGCACGGATCGCTTGACCGTCGACGCGGCGACTCTGAGAATGACGAAGGCGGAGGGAGTGCGGATTGCGGAACTCGAAGGTGGCGTTGTTGGGTGCGGTCGCGCTGTTCGTGAGTGTCGTGCCGGCCGCGTCGACGGTCGGGGCAGCACCATCGGTCAAGATCGTCAGGGTCTTCTTCGACTCGCCCGGCAGCCCCGACACGAAGACGAACAACACCAGCCTGAACGGCGAGTACGTCGCGGTGAAGAACATGACGACGAAGGCGATCAACCTCAAGGGTTGGAAGCTGGCCGACGCGCAGGCGCACGTGTACGTGTTCCCGTCGCTCAGCCTGCTTCCCGGGAAGACCGTCAACGTGCACACAGGGTCCGGCACCAACAAGGCCACCGACGTGTACTGGAAGTCCGGCAACTTCGTGTGGAACAACGACACCGACGTCGCCAACCTGCACCAGCCGTCGGGGGCTCGCGTGCACCTGTGCAAGTACCCGAACGCAGCTGGCGGAGTGAAGGTCACAGGCACCACCGCGACGGGTAAGTACGCCACCTGTCCGTGACGTGACCGCCTCCGCCGAGGGCCGACTCCGGCCGTTCGCGGTACCGTGCTCGGATGGAACTGGGACTGAGTGGACGACGGGCGCTGGTCACGGGCGCATCG
>JANMFL010000436.1:0-1875 GCA_031377945.1 Acidimicrobiaceae bacterium
GTCGCAGTTGGGTGCCGAGCTGCGTACTGCGTTGCTCGGCGCGGCCTTGAGCCATCATCTCGAGGCCTGAACCCATTCCGGCGCAGGTACCATCTGCGAGGTGATCCGTATGGAACTCCTGGGGGTGCGAGTGGAGCTGCCGGCCAACACGCCGGTGGTCATGCTGCGCGAGGACAGCGATCGGGCGCGTGTGCTGCCGATCCTCATCGGCGGGCCGGAGGCGGCGGCCATCCACACTGCGCTCGAGGGCATCGTGCCGCCGCGGCCGCTCACCCACGATCTCGCGGTCACGGTGTTCCAGGCACTCGGAGCCCGGCTCGAACGGGTGGTCATCACCGAGGTGCGCGAGCACACGTTCTTCGCCGAACTGCACTTCGCCAGCGCCTCCGGTCAGACCGTGGTCTCCAGTCGGCCGTCCGATGCGATTGCGCTCGCGGTGCGCACCGAGACGCCCATCTTCGCCGAGGAGTCGTTGCTCGACGAAGCGGCGGTCGACGCACCCGAGGCCGACGACGAGGACGACGAGGAGCAGATCCTCGACGAGTTCCGCGACTTCCTCGACGACATCACACCCGACGACTTCGCCAGCTGATCTCGCGCGTGCAGCGCGAATGTTCGCGCGTAGAGTGCTTGACGGCGCGCGCGGGTGGCCGTACGATGAGGTGCAGGTGACACGTCCGTAGTTACGCGCGTGTGAGCACCCTGGAGGGCGCAGTGAGCGAAGCAGGTTTCAGCGGGACCAAGGCCGCGTCCATCGTGGGCATCACCTACCGGCAGCTCGACTACTGGGCTCGAACCGACCTCGTCCGGCCGTCCTTGGCCGACGCCACCGGCAGTGGCAGCCGCCGCAGGTACAGCTATCGCGACCTGCTCGAGCTGCGTGTCATCAAGAGCCTGCTCGACGCCGGGATCAAGCTCGAGTCCGTTCGCACGGCCTTCGAGTACCTCCGCGAGCACGTCGACACCGACATCGCTGCGGCGCACCTGGTGATCAGCGGGAGCAATGTGTTGCTGTGCGACGGCGATCAGCTCATCGACGTCATGCGCCGGGGTCAGGGTGTGCTGAACGTGCTCGCCATCGGCGGACTCAAGATGGGTCTCGACGAGCAGCTGGTGCAGCTCGGAGCGGCAGAGGCCGGAGCTGCGGCGAAGGCCGTCTGATGCCCGATCTGCGGCTCAGCCCGCTCGACGCAGTCCACCGCGTCCTCGGTGCGAAAATGGTCGAGTTCGGTGGCTGGGACATGCCCGTGAACTACCCGTCGGGCACCATCGAGGAGCACCTCGCCTGTCGCCGTGACGCAGTCATGTTCGACGTCTCGCACCTCGGAACCGTGCGTGTCGAAGGCCCCGGCTCGCTCGACCTGCTGCAGCGCGTGCTCACCAACGACCTCCACAAGGTCGAGCCGGGTCGAGCGCAGTACACACACCTTCTCGACGATCGCGATGCATCGGTGCTCGACGACATCATCGTGTGGTGGCTCGACGCCGAAATCTTCGACGTGATGCCCAACGCATCGAACACCGATGGCGTGCGGGCGGCGATCGGGGGCACCGACACCACGGCGTCACGGGCGATCATCGCCGTGCAGGGTCCGAACGCGCGTCAGCGGGTGAGTCAGGTCTTCCCCGACGCTGCCGCGGTCGGCCGTTTCCGTGTTGCCCGATGCGCGTGGAACGGGGTGGAGTGCACCGTGGCCGGCACCGGCTACACGGGTGAGGCCGGACTCGAGATCGCAGTGCCGGTCGACGCCGCCGTCGACCTGTGGAACGAACTCGCCGCCGCCGGAGTGCAGCCCGCGGGGCTGGGCGCGCGCGACACATTGCGGCTCGAAGCCGGGCTGCCGCTGCACGGTCATGAACTCGGCGCGGGCATCA
>JANMFL010000449.1:0-26572 GCA_031377945.1 Acidimicrobiaceae bacterium
GTGCTCGGCCCGCAGTTCGGTTCGTTCGGCGCCACGGCCGCGGACCTGTCGGTCGCGTTCGTCAGCCAGGCCGCGGTCGATGCCGGCGACGATCACATGACCACCCGCCGTCGCCGCGTCGCGGTGAAGGGCACGCGGAACATCGGCCCGACGAACATGGTGCTCAACGATCGACTCGGCAACGTCGACGTCGACCCCGCCACCGGCATGGTGACGCTCGACGGGCAGACCGTGTACTCCGAACCGTCCGACAGCGTCCCGCTGAGCCGCCTGTACTTCCTCTAGACCCGAACCCGTCACTTCGACCCATCGCCAAGGACCACCGATGACCACGCCCCGCCTCGCCGGATTCTCGATGCCGCCCGAATGGGCGCCGCACGAACGCACCTGGATGGAGTTCCCGTCGAAGAACGTCACCTTCACCGTCGAGGACGGCTGGCTCGACCACTGCCGCAGCGTGTGGGCGAGCGTCGCGAACACGATCGCTCGTTTCGAGCCGGTGAGCATGGTGTGCAACCTGGGCGAGTCGTCGATCGCCCGTGAGCTGCTCGACTCGAGCATCGAGTTGCACGAGACGCCGACGGGCGATGCATGGTGCCGCGACAGCGGCCCCACGTTCCTCACCCACCCGGACGGTCGTCTCGGCGCCACCCATTGGACGTTCAACGCATGGGGTGACCGCGGCTTCTCGGACCCGACGGACGAGCGTCACGTCGGTGCGTTCATCGCCGGTCTCGCCGGGGCGGAGTTGTTCAGCAGTTCGATGGTCAACGAGGGCGGCGGCATCCACGTCGACGGCGCCGGCACGGTCATCTGCACCGAGACCGTGCAGCTCGACGAGTGTCGCAACCCCACTTGGAACGCGGAGGGCGTCGAGACCGAACTGAAGTCGTTCCTCGGCGTGAGCAACATCATCTGGGTACCGCAGGGCCTGAGCGCCGACTACAGCGGCTTCGGCACCAACGGCCACATCGACATCGTCTGCGCATTCGCCGCGCCCGGCGTGCTGCTCGTGCACGTGCAGCAGAACCCCGATCACCCCGACTTCCAGATCGCCGTCGAGTACCTGCGCATCTTGCGCGAGGCTCGCGATGCGAACGGCCGTCCGCTCGAGGTCGTCGAAGTCCCGGCGCCCGCCACCCTCGAGAACGAGGACGGCTTCGTCGACTGGGGCTACATGAACCACTACGTCTGCAACGACGCCGTCATTCTGTGCACCTTCGACGACCCCAACGACGAGGTGGCGATCGACATCCTCGCCAAGGCCTACCCTGGGCGCGAGATCGTCCCCCATGACGCTCGCGACATCTTCAAGTGCGGCGGCGGCATCCATTGCATCACCCAGCAACAACCGAAGGTCTGACGTCGATGACGACTCCCAACAAGCACGGTGACGACGGCGAGTGGTCGCCAGCATTCAGCGAGCCCGGCGAGATCTTCACACCCGAAGGACAGATCAAGCAGGCCGGAGCCTTCGCCCGCGGGCTGACCAACCGTGACCCGCGGGTGAAGCCCTACCGCCGAGAGATGTGGCGAACGGCCTTCGCGATCATCGGCATCGGGATCGCCCTGATCGTCGTGATCGGCGTCCTCACCGCCATCTTCTGAGCCGCTGCGCCCGGCTGACCGAGGGAATCCGGCAGCACCGGGGTTGTCGGGTTGCCTCGGGTGGCACAGCGCCTGCCGGAAAACCTCGGGCGGGAAGTGGTGGATCGTCCGGCAAGATGGTCGGCCTGTGAGCAGCATCGTGGTTTCCGAACTCGAGTACGCCCCGCCGGGCGCCGACTCGCTCTTCTTCGACGTCAGCTTCGGCGTCACGCCGGGCGAGCACGCCGCGCTGGTGGGTGCGAACGGGGTGGGCAAGAGCACGATCCTGCGCATCCTGTCCGGCGAGTACGAGGCCGACGAGGGCGAGTTCGCGCTCGGCGGCTCGGTGCTCACCATGACCCAGGACGTGGGCATGTCGAGCCCCTCCGACACGCTGCGCGAGATGTTGGTGGAGGTGGCGCCGCCGGCGCTGCGCGACGCGGGGCGATCGATGATCGCCGCCGAGAAGGCCATGCTCGACGGGTCCGACGACGGTATGAAGTTCGCCGAGGCGATCACCCACTGGGGCGACATGGGCGGCTACGAACTCGAGTCGCAGTGGGCCGCCGCGGCGCGGCGCAGCGTGAAGACCGAGGTCACCGACTTCTCCACCCGTCTGGTCAGCGAGCTGTCCGGCGGCGAACGCAAGCGCCTGGTGCTCGACCTGCTGCTGAACAGCGGGGCCGACGTGCTGCTGCTCGACGAGCCCGACAACTACCTCGACATCCCCACCCGCGTCTGGCTGGAGGAGCAGATCAAGATGTGCAAGAGCACCATCCTGATGGTCAGCCACGACCGCACCCTGCTCGAGCGCGTGGCCACGAAGATCATCGTCATCGAGGGTTCGGGTTGCTGGGTGCACGGCGGCTCGTACGCCACGTTCCCAGACGCGCGCCAGAAGCGACAGGACCTGCTCGGCGACGCGCTGAAGCGGTGGAACGACGAGGAACGCCGCCTGTTCCACCACATGAAGATCATGAAGCAGCGCGCCGCACAGAACTTCAAGAACGCCACCAAGGCCAACGCGGCCGAGACGCGCTGGGAGAAGTTCGTGGCAATCGGTCCGCCGCCGCCGCCGGTGCCCGATCAGCAGATCTACGTGTCGCTGCGCGGCGCCGACTCGGCGCGCCGGGTCGTGAAGATGGAAAAGGTGAGCATCGGCGACCTGTTCTTCCCGTTCAGCGACGAGGTGCACTTCGGCGAGCGGCTGGGCCTGATCGGTCCGAATGGCACCGGCAAGAGCCACCTCCTCGGTGCGCTCGCCGGCACGCTCGACGAACGTGGTGGCGAGGCCGAGGTGAGCGGCACCATCCAGTTCGGCCCGCGCACCAGTGTCGGCATGTTCACCCAGGTGAACGACCGTCCCGACTTCCACGGCAAACAGTGCCTCGACATCGTGCGCCAGCGCGTGTTCGACGACGAGAAGAGCATGAAGGCGCTGGCCCGCTACGGCCTGGTGAGCAACGCCCGCCAGGAGGCACAGACGTTGTCGGGTGGCCAGAAGGCGCGACTCGAGATCCTCTGCCTCGAGCTCGAGGGTCACAACGTGCTGCTGCTCGACGAGCCCACCGACAACCTCGACATCGAGTCGTCCGAAGCGCTCGAGCTCGCGCTCGACGGGTTCCAGGGCACGGTCGTGTCGGTCAGCCACGATCGTACGTTCCTCGCCCGTTTCGACCGGTTCATCATGATCAACGACGACGGCGAGGTGTACTCGCTGCCCGACTACGACACCGCGATGATCGCGCTCGCCGACCCGGCGCACCTGCGGAACGTGCGTCTGGCCAAACCCCTCACGTAGCCGCTCACGTAGGTGCTCACCGGGCCGCTCATTGGGCCGCTCATCTGGCTGGCGACGCCGCCACCGCGTGCACGAGGTCGAGTTGCGGGCCGACCTCGGGACCGGCGCCCGGACGGGCAGTGCGCACGCGCTCGAGTGCGTCCTCGACGGTCATGCCCTGGCGCACCAGGATGCACGCGGCAATGGTGCCCGTGCGGCCGATGCCGGCGGCGCAGTGGACGAGCAGATGCTCGCCACGGTCGATTCTGGCGAGCAGGTCGAACAGCAGTGGCTCGGTGCGCTCGAGCGTCGGGGCGTTCAGGTCATGGATGGGAAACCACACGGCATCCACACCGAGATGCTGGTGCAACCAGTCGGCGTAGCCCGGCCAGTGGCCGGAGACCTCACGTTCCTCCACGAGGCACACCACCGTGGTGGCGCCGCACTTCGCCATCGCTGCCTCGACGTCGGGTGCGATGGCGTGCTTTCCGCACAACGACAGACCACCCGTGGGCGACAGGAGCGGCACCGTGTCGATGCCGCCGTCCTTGCTCCGCCCCAGCCACTCCATCGGACGGAACGTACCTCATGGATTCTTCACATCTCGTCGCCAGGATGACGTCATGAAGCCGCTGCGCACCGCTCTGCTCCTCGCTCTCCTGATCGTTCCGGTTGGCTGTGGCGGCCGACTGCGATCGGGCGACGCGACCACGACCCTCCCGTCGGCGACGACGCCCGACACCGCGACGCCCGACACCGCGACGCCCGACGTGCCTGTCGAGGGTCGGTTCGACGGCTCGTTGGTCACCGATGACGGCCGCACCCGCACGTATCACGTGTACGTGCCCGCCGACCTCGACCCGGCTGGGTCGCCGTTGCTGGTGGCGTTGCACGGCGGCACCGGGTGGGGTCTGCAGTACGAACGATCCAGCGGGTTCGACGACATGGCGGCTCGTGAGGGCTTCATCGTGGTGTACCCCGACGGAGTCGGTGGTGGAGCGAGTGAGACCGACAACCGCACGTGGAACGCGGGCATCTGCTGCGGTGCCGCTGCTCGCAAGGACGTCGACGACGTCGCGTTCGTCGACCAACTCATCGACGTCATCGAAGACAGTCACGCGATCGACCCGACGCGGGTGTTCGCCGCAGGGCACTCGAACGGCGGGTTCATGGCGTATCGGCTGGCTTGCGAGCTGTCGGACCGCATCGTCGCTGTCGGGTTGCAGGCCGGTGGCCTCGGCGTGAACACCTGCGCTCCGTCGCAACCCGTGTCGCTGCTGCACATCCACGGCACCGCAGACACCAACGTGCCCATCGCCGGAGGCAGGGGAAGTGGCGTCTCGCAGGTGGCGTTCCCGCCGCTTGCCGAGTCGCTGGCGACTGCCACCGCGGCGATGGGCTGCGACGGCGAGCCCGACGAGTCGAAGGATGGCAGGGTCACGACGAAGTCGTGGGGCTCGTGCGCCGACGATGCGACGGTCGAACTGCAACTGATCGACGGCGCCACCCATACCTGGATCCGCGATGCGGACTTCGACTCGGCCGGCGCGATCGTCGAGTTCCTGATGGCGCACCCTCGGCCCTGAGTCGACGAACCGAGCCACTCAACCGCCGGCCGAGCGCGCCCAACCCGCTCGCGGACCGAGCAGCCGGTCGGGACGCCCACCGGATCGAGGGCGTTTTCAGGCGCAGTAGGGTGACGCCGTGGGGTCGCTGACAGGCGTGTTCGGAGTGCTGGGACGAGCGCGGTTGCGGCGCGCCACCACCCCGAGATGGCCGTGCACCGCGGGCACCGTCGTCAGTGCCAGCGTCCAGGTCGGCACGTTCGGAGCGGACCGGACCGAGCAGCCGTTGGTGTTCTACGCCTATCAGGTGGATGGTCAGCGATTCCAGGGTTCGCGGGTGCGGTTCGCGAGCGACCCACTGCCGGCGGGTGTCGTGGTCGACCAGTGCCAGGCAGGTTCGGCCGTGCGCGTCTTCTACGACCCGATGGACCCTGGGAACTCGACCCTCGAACTGTGACCGGTGGCGAACCGTGTCGGTGTGCCGCATAGGGTCCGACCATGAGCAGCATCGAGCAGGAGTACGTCGACCGCACGCCGAACAGCGCCGCGATGGGTCCGCGGGCGCAGAAGGTGATGCCTGCCGGTGAGACCCGCGCGGCGGGCTACCACACGCCCTATCCGCTGACGATCAGCCATGCGCGTGGCTTCACCCTCACCGACATCGACGGCAACGACTACATCGACCTGTCGAACAACTTCACCAGCCTTGCGCACGGCCACGCGTACGCGCCGATCGTCGACGCGGTCAGCAGCGTCATCGGCGCCGGCACGGCGTGGCCGGCGCGCAACAACACGCAGATCGAACTGGCCGAACTCATCTGCTCGCGTGTCGAGTCGATCGACCTCGTCCGGTTCTGCAACTCCGGGTCCGAGGCGAACATGTTGGCGCTGCACGTCGCCCGCGTGCACACCGGCCGCCACAAGGTGCTGATGGCGCGCTTCGGCTACCACGGGAGCCACGAGGTGTTCGAGGCGGGGTTCTTCGGCAACACCGGCGAGAAGGCCTGGCCGCACACGATCGTCGCTCCGTGGGGCGACGCCGCCGCGTTCGAGCAGGTTCTGGCCGAGCAGGGCGACGAGATCGCCGCGGTGTTTCTGGAGGCCGCGATGGGGTCGTCGGGTCTGGTCGGAGCGCCAGCCGAGTTCTTCCAACGAGTCATCGATGCCACGCATCGCGCCGGCGCGGTGTTCGTGCTCGACGAGGTCATCACGCTGCGCATGGCCGAGGGTGGGCACCAGGCGAACCTCGGCATCGACCCCGACCTCACGACGATGGGCAAGGTCATCGGCGGCGGGTATCCGGTGGGTGCCATCGGTGGACACGCGGACCTGATGAACCTGTTCGACCCGAGCCGCGGCAAGATCTTCCACTCGGGCACGTTCAACGGCAACCCGGTGACGACCGCAGCCGGCCTGCCCTCGCTCGCGCACCTCTCCGACGATCGGATCGAACGCATGGCTGCGCAGGCCGAGCGACTCGATGGGCTGCTGGCCGCAGGGGCGGCACGAGCGGGTCTGCCGTTCTCGAGCCGACGGATCGGCTCGCTGCTGAACGTCTACTTCACGCCTGAGGCGCCCGAGGCGAACCTGCTGCGGTCCGATGCGACCATCATGCGCAAGGTGCACCTCGCCGGGATGAACCACGGTATGTACTTCGCGTCTCGGGGGTTGCTCGTGCTGAGCACCATTCTGACCGACGGGGTGATCGACGAGATCGGAGAGCGGTTCGCGGCGGTGTTCGCCGACGTCGCCGCCGAACTCGAAGAAGTCGGCTGAATGCCTGCCGCGCAACTGGACAGCACTGGACGCAATAGGGACAAAGGTCCCACACATTCACACCGTTCTCTCAGTCAGTCGGTTCGCGACGAGACGTACGGTCCGAGGCATGGAACTCGAAAAACTCTTCGGGCTGCCCGCGCACCCGCTCCTGGTGCACATGCCGGTCGTGCTCATCCCATTGTCCGGCCTGATCGCCATCGTGTTCGCGTTCAAGACCGCATGGCTCGATCGCTTCGGATGGGGGCTCGTCGTCCTCTCCGGCGTCGGCGCACTGGGCGGCATCCTCGCCGCCGGCAGCGGTGAGGGCCTCCAGGGCCTCCAGGAGGCTTCGGGCGTGTCGCCCAGCGAGGCGGCCGAGGACCACTTCGAGCTCGGCGAGACGGCGCGCAACATGGGGATCGTCTTCTTCATCGTCGTCCTCGCCGTCGTTGCGCTGCGTTGGTACGCGCGCAAGCAGGGTGGCGCCGAGGGCATCTGGTCGAAGCTGAACACGAAGGGTGCTGCCATCGTGATGGCGGTGGCCCTGGTCGTGTCGGCCGGTGCTGCCACGTACACCATCAGCAAGGCCGGCCATCAGGGAGCCAAGCTGGTGTGGGAGAACGGAAGCACGCCCGAAGGCGACGGCGGCTGATCACCGCCGGGCTGTCACGTTCGTGACGGCCCACTCGTCGAACATGCATGAGCATCGCCGACGAACCTGTCCGAACTGATGTCGTGGTGGTGGGCGCCGGCTTGGCCGGCCTCACCGCCGCTCGACTGCTGCGCCACGCTGGCCGGTCCGTGGTCGTGATCGACCCGACCGAACCCGGTGGGCGCGGCCGGTCGGACCGTCGAGGCCGGGTGTGGTTCAACCGCGGGCCGCGGGCGCTGTATCTGGGGGGCGACGCCCAGCGCGTATTGACGTCGCTGGGCGTGCCGCTGACCGGCGGCGCGCCACAGTCGGGCGGGGTCGGCCTGCTCGGCGATCGACTCGGTGCGTTGCCGGCGTCGGCCGCGACGCTGGCGCGAACATCGCTGCTGTCATGGCGCGGCAAGGTGGCGATCGGGCGGTTGATGGCGTCGCTGCCGAAACTCGACGCCACTCGACTGGGTTCGACGACCTTCGCCGACTGGTTGGCCGATCGCGAGCTGCCCGACGACGCCCGCCTCCTGGTCGAGATGTTGTCGCGCGTGTCGACCTACACGAACGCTGCCGACGTCGCCAGCGCCGACATGGTGGTCGGCATGATGCAGGCGGCGATGGTTCGAGGGGTCCGCTATCTCGACGGTGGGTGGCAGACCATCGTCGACTCGTTGTGCACGGGGACGCGTCTGGAACGCGGCGCCGTGGAGGGTGTGCGCCGGGAGGGCAACGATGTCGTCGTCGCCCGCGCCGACGGCTCGTCGATCGTCGGTCGCGCTGCGGTCGTGGCTGCAGGTGGCCCCGACGTCGCAGCGAGGCTCACAGGTCGCCCTCCCTTCGTCGTCGGTCCGCCTGCGATGGCGCGCTGCTTGGACCTCGCCACGTCGGCGCCGGCTCACCCCGGGCTGCTGCTCGGCCTCGACACTCCGCTGTATCTGTCGAACCACTGTCCACCCGCACGACTGGCGCCCGACGGCGTGTCGGTCGTCCACGTGGCCCGCTACCTGGCCCCGGGTGACGACGTCGACCCGCACGACGGCCGGACGGAACTGGTGATGCACGCGGAACGAGCCGGCCTCACGTCGGACCGCATCACCGATGCGCGTTACCTGCACCGGATGACCGTCGTCGGCGGGATCGCCATTGCGACGTGTGGTGGGCTGGCGGGCCGACCCGGTGCGGCCGACAGCGGTGTCGACGGTGTGTTCCTGGCTGGCGACTGGGTGGGCCCGCATGGTCATCTGCTCGACGCAGCCATCGCCAGCGCGGAGGAAGCGGCGATGCGGGCCGACCGATTCATCGATGCTGCAACACTGGTGCCTCGATGAGTGAGACCACGCCCGCCGACACTGCGGTGTTCGAAGCCGAACGCGGTCGCCTTCGCGCTCTGGCGTACCGAATGCTCGGCTCTCTGGCCGACGCGGACGACGTCGTGCAGGACACGTGGCTGCGATGGCAACGGGTCGGACCCGTACGTCGCGGGGAGATCGAGCGTCCTGCCGCGTACCTCACGACGGCAGCGACACGTCTGGCGCTCGATCGGCTGAAGTCGGCACAACGTCAACGCGAGGAGTACGTGGGACCGTGGCTGCCCGAGCCCGTGCTCACCGACGACGACCCCGCCGAATCGGTGGTGTTGGCCGAGTCGCTCACGCTCGGGTTTCTCGTGGTGCTGGAACGGCTCGGCCCCGTCGAGCGTGCCGTGTTCCTGCTGGCCGATGTGTTCGACGAACCGTACGCAACGATCGCGACGACGGTCGGGCGCAGCGAGGAGACCTGCCGACAGATCGCGTCCCGGGCACGTCGGCGCGTCCGCGACGAACGCCGCAGGTTCGAACCGGCCGACAGCGATGCGCTGGTGCACGCGTTCGTCGCGGCATGTGCCGCGGGCAGCGTCGACGAGTTGCGCAAGGTGCTCACCGACGACGTCGTGCTGGTGAGCGATGGCGGTGCCGACGTGCACGCAGCTCGCCGTCCGATCGTGGGGGCCGATCGGGTCGTGCGCCTCCTGACCAACCTCAGCCGGCGCATGCCCGCCGACGTCGAGTTCCAGTTCCACCGTGTCAACCACGAGCCCGGTCTGGTCGTGCGGCGCAATGGTCTGCCCTGGTACGTGCTGGTGCTGGCGGAACGCGACGGGCGAGCCGAAGCCGTGCACCTCGTCCTCAACCCGGCGAAGCTGCATCGCATCGGTGAAGTCGTGGTTCTCTAGGCTGCGGCGGTGACCACGCCTGCAGCACCGCACCCGTTCGAAGGTCGGCCGATTCCGCAGTGGTACGACGGCGCGAAGTTCGGCATCTTCATCCACTGGGGGCCATACGCCGTGCCGTGCTACGCGCCGGTGGATCGAGACATGGGCGACCTGATGGCTGCAGGGGATTGGACCGAGATCTTCAAGTGGAGTCCGTACTGCGAGTGGTATCTGAACTCGTGGGCCATCGAGGGCAGCCCTACGGCTGCGCACCACGAGGCGATGTACGGCGACCGCACCTACGAGTCGTTCGTCGAGGAGTTCCACACGCGATCCAACGGTGTCGACATGGGCCAATGGGCCGACCTCTTCCGGATGGCCGGGGCCCAGTACGTGGTGCCGACGACGAAGCACCACGACGGCTTCCTGATGTGGCACAGCGACGTGCCCAACCCACACCGCACCGGATGGATGGCCGAACGCGACCACATCGCAGAGCTCGCGGCCGCGGTACACGAGCGCGACATGCGATTCGGGTTGTACTACTCGGGTGGCCTCGACTGGACCTTCCAGCCGCCGCCCGTGCGCGACCTGATGAGCCTGTTCACGAACATTCCGACGATGCCCGAGTACGGCGAGTACCTGCTGGCACACGTGCAGGAACTGATCGCTCGCTTCTCGCCCAGCGTGCTGTGGAACGACATCGGCTGGCCGGCGCACCTGGACCCGAACGACACCATCGGTCAGTACTACGACGCCGTCCCCGACGGGGTGGTGAACGACCGCTTCAACATGATCGCATCGGCCATGGGGCAGTTGCACTGCGACTTCCACACCCCGGAGTACACGACTGCCGCGTCGGGCTCGAAGAAGTGGGAGGTCTGTCGCGGCATCGGTCGCAGCTTCGGTTACAACCGCATGGAGAACGAGTCGACGTTCCCCACCGTCGACGACAACATCTGGATGCTCTGCGACATCGTCGCCCGGGGCGGCAACCTGTTGCTGAACGTCGGGCCATCGGCCGACGGTCAGATCCCTATGGCGCAGGTCGTTCGCCTCACGGCGCTCGGCTGGTGGCTACGGATCAACGGTTCGGCCATCTACGGCACCACCGCCGGGGGAACGTCCACCACCGGCGACGGTCGCGAGGTGGGCTTCACCCACGCCCGCGACACGACCTTTGCGATCGTGCGTGGTGCACCCGCCGACGAGCTCCGCCTGTCCATCGACCGACCTGCTGAAGGTACCGAGGTCCGGATGCTCGGCAACTCGCGTTCGCTGCCCTACGCGTGGGCCGACGGCGAGCTACGGATCGCGTTGCCCGACCACCTGCCGGCCGCGCCGGCCACGGTGTTCTCGATCAGCGGCTGAAGTGGCCGAGGCGTACCGCGAGTTCCTCGCGGTACGCCTGAGCCCGCTCGAGCTTCAGTCTCTCATAGCCGCGTACACGGTCGGGGAGCGACGCGATGGCGATCGCCTCGGCGATGGTGTCGGTGATGGTGTCGGCGGCGAGGTGGGCGAGCAGCACGTCCACGGCTTCGACGTACTCGGGGATCATCGCTCGTTCGACGCGGCGCACGTGCGCCCATCCGAACACGTCGAACGGCGTGCCGCGAAGGCGCCGCATCGATCGCAGCAACCGCAGGATCGGCCTGAACCATCCGCCGAGTTCGATCTTGCTGCGCATGCCCAACGAGCGCATGACGGGTGGGTGCAGCATGAAGGTCGCGCCCTTCGGTGCATCGGCGAGCAGCAGGCGAGCCACCTCGTACTCGTCCTTGTACGCCATCAGCCGGTGAAGGTTGCGGGCCACGGCTTCGGTCAGATCCGGGTGTCCTACGGCATCGACGCGCTCCACGACCTCACGGAAACGTGCTGCAGTGCGATCGCTCTGATAACCGGTCAGGTCGGCGGCGAGTCGCTCGACGAGCGGCACCTCCTGCGTCTGCACCGTGGGCGCCGCGGTGTGCTGTACGACCTCGGGCTCGCAACTCCATGCTCGGCCCCATCGGAACGCTGCGACGTTCTTCGACACGGCCACGCCGTTCAGTTCGATCGCCTGCTCCACGACGCCGGGGTGCAGGGGCAGCAGCCCGGCCTGGACCGCGACGCCGATCATGAACACGTTGACCGTGCTCTCGTCGCCGAGCAGCAGCGCGACCAGCCGCGACGCATCGACTGCCACCTGCTCGCGCGCACCGCCCTCGAGCCGGGCGCGCAGTTCGTCGGATGGGTACGGTCGATCCGGGTGGACGACCATCGCGCCAGTCGGGACTGCGGCCGTGTTCACCACCACCGTGGTGCGCTGCGGGTCGAGCGTGTGCACCGTTGCGTCGGCGCCGGCCACCATCTGGTCGAACGCGAGCAGGAGATCGACCGAGCCGGCCGTGGCCTTGTTCGACGGACGTGGCTCGCTCCGCGAGAGACGCAGATCGCAGACGACCGGACCGGCCTTCTGTGAGAGGCCTGTCTGGTCCAGGCCCCGCACGTGGAAGCCCTGCAGCATCGCCGCCGTGCCGATGATCTGCGATGCGGTGACCACCCCGGTGCCGCCGATCCCCGAGAGACGAACCGTCAGTTCGTTCAATGATCCCGCCGGTGGGTCGGGAATGATCGTGGGTACCTCGGGCAGCGTTCGCACGGCCGGCGAAGCCCCCCGTCGCGTGTTCACCGGCACCTTCATGAAGCTGGGGCAGTCGCCCTGCAGGCATGACAGGTCGAAGTTGCACGAGGCCTGATCGATGCGGGTCTTGCGGCCGAACGGTGTGTCGACGGGCTGCACCGAGAGGCAGTTGCTCTTGTCGCCGCAGTCGCCACATCCTTCGCAGACCCGCTCGTTGATGACCACTCGGAAGTCGGGTGTGTCGAGACGGCCGCGCTTGCGGTCGCGTCGCTGCTCGGCCGCACACCGTTGGTCGTGAACGAGCACGGTGCAGCCATCGACGAACGACAGCACCTCCTGTGCCTCGATGATGCGGCTGCGACCCCACACCTTCACGCCGGCGGGGACGTCGTGCAGCCGGTACTTCGCCACGTCGTCGGTGGTGATGATCACCTGTTGCACGCCCTCGGCGAGCAGCACCCTGACGAGCGGGAGCACGTCGAGTTGTCCGAACGGGTTCTGTCCGCCCGTCATGGCCACCGCCCCGTTGTAGAGGACCTTGTAGGTGATGTTGGTGCCGCTGGCGATGGCCGCGCGGATGGCGGTCATGCCCGAGTGGAAGAGCGTGCCGTCACCGATGTTCTGGATGATGTGCTCGTCGTCCACGAACGGGGCCATGCCGAACCACTGTGCGCCCTCGTTCCCCATCGAGGTGAGCCCGACGATGTTGCCCACCCGTTCCGGTTCCATCATCAGCACCATGCTGTGACAGCCGATGCCCCCGCCGATGAGCGCACCCTCGGGCACCTGGGTGGAGGTGTTGTGCGGGCACCCGGAGCAGAAGTAGGGCGTGCGCGCGACGCTGAGCGGGATGAGTTGGCGCGGTGCCGGGGGAGGAGGCGCGAGGAGGTCGGCGAGCCGTGCCGCCAGTCGGGAGCGCAGCCGACTGGCGATCGCGTCGGCGTCGAGCGTGCCCGCGAACGGGAACAGGGTCGTGTCGTCGGGGTTGCGCTTGCCGACGACCACCGGGTGAACGGCCCGACCGTACAGCGCGTCCTTCACCGACCGTTCCAGCTGCTGGGTCTTCTCCTCGACCACGATCACCTCGGACAGACCGACAGCGAAGTCGCGCACCAACTGCTCGTCCAACGGCGCAGGCACAGCAAGACGCAACAGCCGGATGCCCGCGGCGCGCAAGGCCCGGTCGTCGCGGAATCCGAGCAGCCGCAACGCCTCGAGCGTCTCGTGATACGTGTGCCCGGTGGCGACGACGCCCACCCAGTCGTCGGGTCCGCCCACGGCGACGGTGTTGAGGCGATTGACGGTGGTGTAGCGAACGGCCAGCGGCAGGCGGATCTCGTAGAACTCGCGCTCCATGTCCAGGGTGTGCGGTGTCAGCGTTCGCCCCGACGGCACCGGCGACCACACGACGCCGTCGATCGTGGTCGTGGGCATCATCGGCGCGATGCGGTCCAAGTCGACGTCCACCGAGCCGTTGCCGTCGGCGACCGACTCGACCACCTTGAGGCTCACCCACAGCCCGCTGGCACGCGACATCGCAATGGCGTGTCGGCCCAGATCGATGGCCTCCTGCACATCGCCGGGGTGAACGATGGGCATGTGCAGGTCGACGAGCGTGGCGCCGCTCGACGAGGGCAGGGTGCTGCTCTTCGCGTTCGGGTCGTCGCCCACGAGCGCCACCGCGCCACCCTTGGCCGACGTGCCGGCGAACGCCGCATGGCGAAGTGCATCGGTGGCTCGGTCGAGCCCGGGGGTCTTCCCGTACCAGACGCCGACGATGCCGTCGTAGCGGCACGTCGGCAGGGTGACCGCCAGTTGTGAGCCCATCACCGCAGTCGCGGCGAGCTCTTCGTTCATACCCGGCTGGAACTCCATGTGCAGACCGTCGGCGACGGCGAGCGCGGCGGCGGCGCGGGCATCGCGGTCGTAGTTGGCCAGCGGGCTGCCGGGATAGCCGGTGACGTACGCGGCGGTGTGCAAGCCGGCGCGACGGTCCGCGCGCAGCTGCTCGTAGGGAAGGCGAGCGAGCGCCTGCGAACCGCTCAGGAACACACGACCTTCGTCGATGCGGTAGCGGTGGGAGAGCTCGTACGGGTCGATCACGGCCACCGGGACATGTTGCCACCTTCCGGTCGGGTCGGTGCGCAGGCCAGAATGCACGCGTGGCGAAGGGAGGCACTCCGGCGATCGTGATGTTGCAGACGGCGGGTGTCGATTTCGCGGTGCACGAGTTCCATCACGAGCCGGGTGAACGCAACTATGGCCACGTGGCGGCCGAGGCCCTGGGTGTGGAGACCGAGCGCGTGTTCAAGACGCTGGTCGCCAACCTCACGACCGAGCGGGGTGTCGAGCAGGTGGTCGGCATCGTGCCGGTCAGCGGGCAACTGTCACTGCGCGAACTGGCCGCCGCGCTCGACGGCAAACGCGCCGAGATGTGCCCCACCGACGTGGCCGAACGGATCACCGGGTACGTGGTCGGTGGGATCAGCCCGTTCGGTCAGAAGAAGCGGCTGCGGACCGCCATCGACGAGACGTGCATCCTGTTCGAGACCGTCTTCGTCAGCGGCGGCAAGCGTGGCCTCGACCTGGAACTGGCGCCCGACGCCCTGATCGCGGTGCTCGACGCGGTGATCGCCCCCATTGGCACCTAGCGCCGCGTTCACCAGGAACTCACGTTCACGCCGCTGGGTCAGGTGCGCTTCACCCGGCCTGCCAGCGCACGGAACGCGAGTGTGAACGACACGGCGCCCAGTCCGAGGACCGCGAGGACGGCCTCGCCGATGCGGTCCCATTCCCACCCGTCCATCAGCAACGCACGCAGACCGTCGAGCAGGTACGTGGTGGGGTTGAACTTCACCGCAACGGCGAGCCAGCCCGTCATCGCCTCCTGCGGCAGGTACGCCGTGGTGAGGAACAGGAACGGGAAGAACAGCAGGAACGCGCTGTTCACCGCGGTCGGGTTGCCGGTGCGAAGCGCGATCGCGTACGGGAAGCCGGTGAAGGCGAGGCCCCACAGGCCGGCGATGGCGATGAAGACCAGAAGGCCGAGGAACCCGGTGGCGACGTCGATGCCGAGGATGAGTCCGAGCACCAGCACCGGAACCGCCAGCGCGGTGATCAGCAACAGGTCGGCCATCATCATGCCCAGGAGCAACGTGCCGCGGCGCACGGGTGTGAGCAACAGTCGGTCGAGGTACCCGTCCTGGATGTCGAGCACGAGCGAACTCGCCCTGCTGACACCGGTGACCGCGAAGGCCACCGACACCGGCAGCTGGAACGCCTTGTAGTCGAAGCCCGGCGGGAAGCCGCCCTCGACGAAGCTCTGCAACGCTCCGACGTTGACGACGAAGAAGAACACCGGGATGGCGAGTGCCGGACCGAACGACTCGGGGTCGCGCCAGGTCAGGCGGATGGCGCGCAGGGCGACGGTGCGCAAGTCGGCCCAGAAGCCAGCGCTCCGGGCCTTCACGCCGACGTACGACGGTTCGGCCGGCGATGTTGCGGGTGCGGTGCTCATGCTGCCTCGTCCTCCTGCATGCGTCCGCCGGTGATGTGCAGGAACACGTCGTCGAGCGTCGGGGTGCGCAAGGTGAGGCCCTCGACACGGATGCCGGCCTGCGACAGGGCGACGGCCACGGGGCTGATGGCCGCCGGGCCGTCGGCCACGGAGATGACGACCTCGTGGCCGGAGACCTCGGTGCCCTCGACCGCGGCGAGTCCGGTGACGGCCTGCACCACGGCGTCGCCGGCACCGGGCGCCACTCGGGCGACGATGACGTCGCTGCCGATGCTGCGCTTCAGCGCTTCGGGGGTTCCCTCGGCGACCAGCAATCCGCTGGCGATGATGCCGACTCGGTCCGCCAGTGCGTCGGCCTCCTCCAGGTACTGCGTGGTGAGGAAGATGGTCATGCCGATCTGCTCGTTCAGCCGACGGACCTCGTCCCACACCGCGATGCGGCTGGTCGGGTCGAGCCCGGTGGTGGGCTCGTCGAGGAACAACACCTCCGGCTCGTGCACGAGTGCCGCAGCGAGGTCGAGTCGACGTTTCATACCGCCCGAGTACGTCGCGATTCGCTCGTCGATCGCGCTGCCGATGTCCACCAGGTCGAGCAACTCGGTGAGCCGCGACCGACGATCGGCCTTCGACAAGCCGTACAGACGGCCCTGCAGGTCGAGCAACTCGCGTCCCGTCTGCTTGGGATCGAGCGCCGCCGACTGCAGGGCGACACCGATCCGCAGGCGCACCTGCTCAGCCTCGTCGGCCACGTCGTGACCGGCGACGCGTGCGCTGCCCGACGTGGGTCGGAGCAGTGTGGTGAGCATGCGGACGGTGGTGCTCTTTCCGGCGCCGTTCGGGCCGAGGAAGCCGTAGATCTCGCCCTGGGCGACCGTGAGGTCCACCCCGGCGACGGCATCCTTCTCGCCGAACCGGCGCACGAGGGCACGGGCTTCGATCGCGGACGTCATCCGGGCAGAGTACCGGCGAGGGCGAGCACCGTTCTCGCTGGACTGGTCGCCGGACTGGTCGCCGGACTGGCGCCGCGCGTTGCGCTCAGCGTCGAGCGCGGAGCTGGGCTTCGATGCGGGCCACGCGTGTGCGCGCCGGCGGGTGGCTCATGTTCAACCGGTCGGTCCAGGTGACGGCGCGGTCGCTGCCGAGTTCGGCGACCGCCCGGCGCAGCGCCAGCGCCAGCGGCTTCCCGAAGCCCATCTGCACGGCGCGCGAGTCGGCCTGGAACTCGGCGTTGCGACCCACGGCGTTGGACAGCACGTTGCTGAGCACCAGCCCGCTGAGGAACACCCACGACACCGCCGTCAGCATCGCTGCCAGCAGCCGTCCGAGCGCGGTCATCGACGACGAGTGCTGCACGAACGCGGTGGTCGCCGCCGAGGCCACGTTCTGCAGGAAGAACCCCACACGGGCGAGCACCAGCGCCGGCACCGACAGCCACTGGCTCACCGTGAGGGCCACGACGTGCAGACCGAGGTGATGGCTCAGCTCGTGGGCGAGCACGCCGCTGAGTTCGTCGCGGGGCAGTGCTTCGAGCGCATACGACGTGACCACCACCAGGTGACCGCCACACGCGAACGCGTTCAGTTCGTTCGACGGCAGCACCGCCAGGACGTACCGATGGCGGGGAAGGTCGTTGAACTGGAGCACCGGTCGCCAGGCCACGTCGAGCACGGCTCGCTCGTCGGCGGTCGGTCGGCGCGCACCGAGCAGTGGGGCGAGCACGAACAGTTGGACCGGCCGGAGGAACAGCAGCACGACCAGTGCCAGATAGCCGGCGGCGAACATCGGGTACGAGACGTCCCAGACCAGATGGACCGGCAGCCAGAACACGGCGATGGCCAGCAGCCACACCGGAATCACGGCGAGCAGCGGCGCGACGGACGCGATGGTCGACGACTCGACCTTGCGGCGGGAGCCACGTTGGCGTCGCATCGTGTCCACGATTCCCAAGGCTACGAGGCCTGGCGACCTCGCTGAGCAGGCAACGTTGACGATTTCGTGAGATTTTCGCTATCCCCGGCCGCGATTCGACCGATAACTAGCGTGTCACCCGACGACGGTGCGGAACATTTGGTCTTCCGCGCGGCCGCACACGTCGGGCAGGCACGGACATGCACGGACAATCGGAGGAGGTGAGGAGGATGGCGTCGACCACACCGGTCACGCGGGACCCCAATGGGGAACCGACCGTGGAGGAGTTGCTCGAGCAGGCCCGTCTGTTCGAGGACAGCGACCCCCATCGCGCTCGCTCACTGGTCCAGCAGGCCCGCGTCATCGCCCGTTCCCACACGGATCAACCCGGCGAGGCAGAGGCGCTCTACCGACTGGCCGAGCTCGCCTACGCGTCGGGCAACCCCAACGAGTCGTTGGCCGTCGCACTGGAGGCGCGCAACCTGGCGCAGCAGTGCGGTGCCACCATGACGCAGGTCTCGGCGCTGAACCTCATCGCTGCGGTGCACTATCACGCGTCGAACCTGTCCGACGCGCTGAACGCCGCAGAGACCGCGTTCGAGCTGTATCGGACGACGGGCAAGACCACGTCGGACGGGCACCTGTTGAACATGCTCGGCGTCATCTACCACGGTCTTCGCCAGGACGATCGGGCCATCGTCAAGTACGAGGCCGCGCTGATGGCGAACAAGGTCGAGAATCGCCCCGACCTCGATGCCGTCACGCTCGCCAACATGGCCAAGGTGCGCGCCGACCGCAAGGAGGAACTGCTCGCCGTCAGTCTCGGTGAGTCCGCGCTGGCGCTGGCCAAGGAACACACCCCAGAGTTCGTGCCGGAGATCCTGGCGCGACTCGCAATGGCATATGTGGCGCTCATGTCGCTCGACCGCGCTGCGAGCTGCCTCGACGAAGCCGATGGGGTGCTGGTCGATCGCACCGCCCGCCGTGTCGCCCTGTCACCCGGCAGTGTGGTGATGGTTCGCATGGCGCGCGGCAAGTTGTACGTCGCCCGCAACCTGCGCGATCACGCGCTGCGCGAGTGGGCCGACGCGCTCGAGTTGGCCAGCAAGGCGAACATGGCCGAAGTCGCCCTCGAGCTCCGCGAGATGCTCGGCGACCTGAATCGCGAGATGGGTCGCCTCGACCAGGCGCTCGCCCACCTCGTCGCCCGTTACGAGTTGAACGAAGAGATCCTCACCCGCGGTGCCGACCTGCGCATCAAGACGCTGCAGATCGAGCACGAGGCGACGGTGGTGCGCCACGAGGCCGAGATCACTCGCTTGCGCACGTCGGAGCTCGAGCAACTGGTGCAGCTGCGCACCGAAGAGCTGCAGACCTTCCAGGTCGATGCCTTCACGAGGATCGCCGTGATGTCCGAGCACTACAGCGCGGACACTGAACTGCACCCGCAACGGGTCGGCGATCTGTCGGCGGAACTCGCCATCGAGCTCGGGCTCGACGAGCACTTCGCCCAGCGGCTGGCACAGGCAGCGCGCATGCACGACATCGGCAAGGTCGGCGTCAGCGACACGATCCTGATGAAGCCCGGTCCGCTCAGCCCTGCCGAGTTCGACACGATGCGTGCACACACGGTGCACGGTCATGAGATCCTTCGCGACGGCAACACGCCCCTGCTGCAGCTGGCCGCCGAGGTGGCCCACACCCATCACGAGCGGTGGGACGGCACGGGTTATCCGCGCGGCCTGTACCGCGCCACGATCCCGCTGTCGGGCCGCGTCGTCACCGTCGCCGACGTGTACGACGCGTTGGTCAGCGAGCGGGTCTACAAGGGCGCGTGGCCGATCATCGACGCGGTGAACTACGTGATCGCCGGTCGAGGTTCGCAGTTCGACCCGCAGGTGGTCGACGCGTTCGTCAGTGTGATGCTGCGTCGTGATCCGTCGTTGGCGTCGGCACTCGACCGGTCAGGGCTCGCGTGACCCACTCGCCCACGAGCTGGGAGAGCTCGTCGATCGGCATCTGCATCCGCCCCATGCGGTGCGCGTGGCTGAACGACGAGACGGCGCCCATCACGCCGATCGCGTAGAACACAGGATCCGCGTCGGGCACGAGGCCGGCGGCTTGCGCCTCGATGACCAGGTGGCGCACATCGCCGGCGTAGACGTCGCTGCCCTCCTTCATCACCTCGGCGAGCGCGTCGTCGGTGCGTTCCACGTCGAGCAGCGCGAAGTACGGCTGGTGCTCGGCCATGAACTGCACGCTCGCCTCCGCTCCCTGGCGGATGCGCGTGACCGGGTCGGCGTCGGGTGTCATGGCCGCTGCCTGCGCCCGACGCAGTTGTTGGCGCATGGTGCGCACGAGCTCGGCGAACAAGGTCTCCTTGGTGGGGAAGTACCAGTAGAAGAGCCCCTTGGCGACGCCCGCTCTGGCGCAGATGTCGCTGATCCGCGTCGCCCCGTAGCCGCGGTCGGTGAACAGAGCTTCGGCGGCCTCCAGCAGCTGTTGCTTGCGCTCGTTGCCCTGTTCGGTGTGCCGTCGCGGATCGACCACGCCCCTCAGTCGAGCAGGTCTTGACCGCCGGGTCAATCCGGGCGCGCCGGCGGGCCCTACACTCGCCCCCATGGCGGCCCCCCGCAGCGAACGCATCGCCTCGCGCACCCGGAACGAGAAGTGGAAGAACCCTCCGCTGCGGATCGAGATGCTCGAATGCATCAATTGTGACGCCTGCCTTCGGCATTGCCCGCCGCAGTTCGGCGCGATCTTCAACCACGGCCCCGACGTCGTCATCATCCCCGAGCTCTGCAGCGGCTGCGACAAGTGCCTGCCCGCCTGCCCCGTGAACTGCATCTATCCGTTCCCCGACTGGGAAGCGAAAGGCGTGCCGACCGAGTGGTGGACCGACGCCGGCGGACCGGCCGACCCGTACTCCTGACATACTGCTGGCCATGTCGAACCTCATCCCCGGGGCCGAGCCCTGGTCGCACGTCGCCGATGGCGCTCACGGTGCCCTCGTCCTCCACGGTTTCACCGGCAACCCCGGCAGCATGCGCGGCGTCGCCGAAGCGCTGGCCGCGGCCGGCTTCCACGTCGAGATGCCGCTGCTGCCGGGACACGGCACGACGGTCGCCGACATGCTGCCGACACGTTGGGCCGACTGGCACGGCGCGGCCGAGGCCGCGTATGCCGCACTCGCGGCGCGTGCCGACAAGGTGGTCGTGGTCGGACTCAGCATGGGGGGCGCCCTCACGCTACGACTCGGTGCGGACCATCCCGAGATCGCCGGTCTGGTGTGCATCAACCCGGCGACCCAACCGCAGGCGCCCGAAGTGGTGGAGATGTTGCAGGGGATGATCGACGACGGCACCGACTCGATGCCCGCCATCGGCAGCGACATCGCCGACCCCGACGCACACGAATCCGCGTACGACGCCACGCCGGTCGCCGCGCTGTTGTCACTCGTGTCCGACGGGCTGGCGCCGTTGGGCGCCGAGTACCCGACCATGCGCGTGCCGTTGTTGCTGCTCAACTCGCCGCAGGACCACGTGGTCGAGCCCGCGCAGGGCGACTATCTCGCCGCCACCTATGGCGGCCCGCTCGAGCGCGTGTTGCTCGAGCGCAGCTTCCACGTCGCGACGCAGGACTACGACCAGCAGATCATCTTCGACCGCACGGTCGAGTTCGCCCAGCGCGTGACCGCCTGACCCATGTCGTTCCTCGCCAGCATCCCCAGCCCGTCGAGCGGCACGATCGACATCGGTCCGCTCTCCATCCACGCCTATGGCCTGATGATCGCGCTCGGGGTGGTCGCCGGTGTGTGGCTGTCCGGACGCCGCCTCGAGGCCTCGGGCGCGGGCTCGCGCGACGACATGACGAACATCGCCATGTGGGGTGTGTTCGGCGGTGTCATCGGCGCCCGGCTGTACTACATCGTCACCGACGCCAGTGAGCCGTGGCGTGAGCCGGGCAAGTGGATCCAGATCTGGAAGGGTGGCCTGGGTATTCCCGGTGGCCTCCTGCTCGGTGCTGCCGCCGGCATCTGGGCGGCCAAGCGCCGTGGCGTGAACGTCCCTCTGCTGCTCACCGCTGCAGCGCCTGCCATCCCGCTCTCGCAGGCCATCGGCCGGCTGGGGAACTGGTTCAACCAGGAGCTGTTCGGCAAGGCCACCACGCTGCCGTGGGGCCTCGAGATCGACGATGCGCACCTCCCCGAGGGCTACGCGTCGGGCACCCTGTTCCACCCGACGTTCCTCTACGAGGCGCCGTGGAACCTGGCGCTGTGCGGCGTGCTCATCCTCATCGGCCGGCGGATGCGTCTGCGCCCCGGCCGCCTGATGGCCGTATACGTGGTCGGCTACAGCATCGGTCGCTTCTGGGTCGAAGGACTCCGCATCGATCCGGCCAACAGCGGTGGTGGTTGGCGGCTCAACCAGTGGACGGCCGTCGTGGCGTTCGTCGTCGCGGGCGGCTACCTGGTGGTCGATTTCGCCCGCCATCGCAACGACCCGCCGGTCGAGGCGATCGAACCCGTCGACTCCGTTGCGGTCGACGATGAAGCGGTCGACCAGGAAGTGGCCGGCGACGAAGTGGCCGGCGACGGTGCTCCGGCAACGGAGGTCGACGAACCCGTCGACTCCGTTGCCGACGAAGAGTGACGGCCGACCCGGCTGTGAAGGGCAGAAGCGCGCCCCGAACCTCCAACCCGTCCAGGACCTCTGACGCGCCGTTCACCAGGAACTTAAGTTCGCGCGGTTCACCGGGTCAGGCGAGGGCGCGGAGTTGTTCGGCGAGGACTTCGGGGATGACCGGGTTGAAGTACTCGTCGCACGCCACCTCGGCGGCCGCGATGAAGCGCGGCACCCCGGCGCTGCGCCAGGGCGACACGATCTCGACGTTGAACCATGCCTGCGGCCATTCGTTGCCGTCGGTGGGTCGCTGGTTGAGCCACATCATGTACGGCAGCGGCCGGTCGTAGAGCCGATCCAGGCGCCCGAGCACGTCGACGAGCAACGCGGCCAGACCGTCGCGGCCGGCGTCGTCGAGCGACGCCACATCGGGCGTCTGCAGCCGTGGTGCCAGCGAGAGCGCAATGGGGTAGTTGCTCGCGTACGGGACGGTCGCCACCCAGTTGCCGTGGTCGGCCACCAGGCGGTCCGCGCAGCCGAACTCGGGCATCCATTTCGCGTCGAGCAACCGTTGCGGTCGATCGGGTACGTGGTCGTAGGCGTAGATCTGACCGTGGGGGTGGGCGATCGTGGCGCCCACCTCGGGGCCGCGGTTCTCGAAGCACAGGACGAAGTCGACGTCGTCGCGCGCGCCGAGCTCGCTGGTGCGCTCGGCCCACAGGTCGACCACCTTGCGCGCCCCGGGAACGCCCAGCGAGGCGAAGGTGGCGTCGTGCTGCGAGGTGTAGAGCACGACCTCGCAGCGATCGCCCTGCATGGCCGGCCAACGATTGCGGAACCAGCGGACGTCGTAGGGATCGGGCGACTCGAGGCCGCCGGGACAGAACGGGCAGCCGGTGGACGGCAGGTTCGGTCGAGCTTGCCGTGTGCCCACGACGTGCACCCTCGTACCCAGGAAGGGGTCGACTCGGGAGTCGGAGGAGCGGGGCATGTCAGTCGGGCAGTCGGAGTCCGGTGGCGGTGTCGAACAGGTGCAGCGCACCGGGATCGGGACGCAGCACGACCGCGTCGCCGGCCTTGGCGCCGCTGAGGCCCTCGGCGCGCGACACCACGGTGAGGTCGGGGTGGCCGTCGGGTGCGCAGTACAGGAAGCTGTCGGAGCCGAGTTCCTCCACCGTGGAGATGGTGGCGCGGAGCCCGGTGCCGTCGCGGCTGATGTGCAGGTTCTCGGGTCGGAACCCGACGCTCATCGACGACGACGTGAGCGTGGCGCGCTGTTCGGGCGTGAGCGGGATGCGCAGCGACGAGAACTCGGCGCCGTCCTCGCCGACGGAACAGGTGACCATGTTCATCGCCGGCGAACCGATGAAGCCGGCGACGAACATGTTCAACGGCCTCGTGAACAGTGTGCGGGGGGTGTCGCACTGCTGCAGGATGCCGTCCTTCAGCACGGCGACGCGATCGCCCATGGTCATGGCTTCGACCTGGTCGTGCGTGACGTACACCGTGGTGACGCCGAGTCGCCGCTGCAGGGCGGCGATCTGAGTGCGCGTCGAGACCCGCAACTTGGCATCGAGGTTCGACAGCGGCTCGTCCATGAGGAACACCTGCGGCTGGCGGACGATGGCGCGGCCCATGGCGACGCGCTGGCGCTGACCGCCCGAGAGCTTGGCCGGCTTGCGGTCGAGGTACTCCTCGAGGTCGAGCAGCTTCGCGGCCTCGGCGACGCGCTCGTTGATCTCGGCCTTGCCGAGCTTCTTGATCTTCAGGTGGAAGCCGATGTTCTCGGCGACCGTCATGTGCGGGTAGAGCGCGTAGCTCTGGAAGACCATCGCGATGTCGCGGTCGCGCGGCGGCAGGAACGTGACGTCGCGATCGCCGATGTGCACCGAGCCGTCGTCGATGGGCTCGAGTCCGGCGAGCATGCGCAACGTGGTGCTCTTGCCGCAACCGGATGGGCCGACGAGGACGAGGAACTCACCGTCCTCGATGAACAGGTTCAGTCGGTCGACGGCGGGCGTGGCGCCGTCCTGATAGATGCGGGTGGCATCGGTGAAGGTGACCGTGGCCATCAGGCTCTCCTGCGTTCGTGGGTGGTGTCGAGATCGTCGGAGAAGCTGGTGTCGGCGAGGACGACCCGACCGATGTGCTCCTCCAGTGTGGCCCGTGCCGATGCGGACAGACCGGCGTCGGTGATGAGCGCTGTGGCGCGCTCGAGCGGGGCCATCGAGCTGAGCCCGGTGACGCCCCACTTGGTGTGGTCGGCGAGCACGACGAGGTGCTCGGTGGCGTCGACGAAGGCGCGATTCGTCTCGGCCTCCATCAGGTTGGGGGTGGTGAACCCGGCTCGGCCGCTCATGCCGTGGACGCCCATGAACACGGCGTCGAGGTGCAGCGAGCGCAGTGCCGACACGGCGACGGGTCCGACGAGTGCGTCGGACGGGGTGCGCACGCCGCCGGTGAGCACGACCGTTCGGTCGGTGCGCTGGGCGTGGTGCAGCACGTCGGCGACGCGGACCGAGTTGGTGACGACCGTGAGGTCGGGGATCTCGGTGATGTGATAGGCGAGCTGCCACGTGGTGGTGCCGGCGGTGACACCGATGGCTTGACCGGGTCGGACCATTGCCGCTGCAGCGAGCGCGATGGCGTGCTTCTCGCGGGTGTTGCGCAGCGACTTCGCCTCGAAACCGGGCTCGTCGGTGGTGTGCTCGTCGCGCAGGGTGGCTCCACCGTGCACCTTCGTCACGACACCGGCGTCGTCGAGGACCTCGAGGTCGCGCCGAACGGTCATGTCGCTGACGCCGAGCAGCGTGGCCAACTCGCTGACCCGCACCGCGCCACGACGGCGCACCTCGGCGAGAATCACCTCGTGGCGCTGGCGCGCGAGGGCACGCGACGACCCCAGGTCGGCCGGTGCGTGCTCGTCAGTCATCGATGTGAACCTTGCACGAACACCCGGGGCAAGTCAACAGAAACGAACCAAGATCCGATGAAGATCACACACATTCTGTGCGAATCTGGGTCGATTGGGGGGTTGGATGTTCGCTTTTCGCACAGACTCACTTGACACTCGTTCCGTTCCGTGAGAAGTTCTGATCACTGCGCTGGGTCTTCTTCCAGCGTTCATCATGAAGACACTCCAGAGGGGGAGCAATGTCCGGGAAGTACGAAATGTCCCCGAGTCCGACCGATGTCGGTTTCCAGTTGGTTTCGCGGCGCACGCTGCTTGCGGGCGCGGCCGCCGTTGGCGGCGCTGCGGTCCTCGCAGCCTGCGGTTCCGACGATGCCGGCACGAGTGGTACCACCGGTACCACCGGCGGCGGCACCGACACGACTGGCGGCGGTACCGACACCACGACAGCATCGACCGGTGGTGGCTCGGGTGATCCCGTCACCGTCGGCATCAACGAGGCCGAAGGCACGAAGCCATACGACGGCGCGAAGGCCGGCCTCGATGCCACGGGTGTCCCGTACAAGGGCAACTTCGTCGACCACAACGGCTTCCAGGACAACATCACCAGCTACCTGCAGCAGCCCGACGACGTGTTCACGTGGTTCGCCGGCTACCGCATGCGCTTCTTCGCCGACAAGGGTCTTGCCGGCGACATCAGTGATGTGTGGGCGAACCTGCCCGACTTCACCGAGGGCTTCAAGACTGCTGCCACCGGCAACGACAGCAAGCAGTATCTCGTGCCGACCAGCTACTACCCGTGGGCCGTGCACTACCGCAAGAGCCTGTTCACGGACAAGGGCTACGCCGTCCCCACGAACAAGGAAGAGCTCCTCGCCCTGGCCACGAAGATGAAGGCCGACGGTCTGGTGCCGTTCGCCTACGCCAACGACGGCAAGTGGCCGGTGCAGGGCACGTTCGACATCCTGAACATGCGCCTCAACGGCTACCAGTTCCACGTCGACCTGCTGGCCGGCAAGGAGGACTGGACGCAGGACAAGGTGAAGAACGTCTTCGCGCTCTGGACCGACCTGCTGCCCTTCCACCAGGAGAACCCGAACGGGCGCACCTGGCAGGAAGCTGCGACGGCGCTGGAGAGCAAGGAAGCGGGCATGTTCTATCTGGGCACGTTCGTGTCGTCGAACAGCACCGACCAGGCGTACCTCGACGACCTCGACTTCTTCAACTTCCCCGAACTCGACGCCGCAATCGGTGCCGACGCACTCGATGCTCCGATCGACGGCTTCATGATGGCGGGCTCGCCGAAGAACCCCGACGGTGCAGCGGCAATGCTGACGGCAATCGGTGGGCTCGACTTCATCACCGCCGCCAACGCCGTCAACCCCAGCGCCGTGCCGGCGAACAGCAAGTTCGACGCCTCCACGTTCACGCCTATCCAGAAGAAGTCGGCCGAGTTGGTGGGTGCTG
>JANMFL010000467.1:0-8110 GCA_031377945.1 Acidimicrobiaceae bacterium
GTTGTGACACCGTTCTGTTCGTGCTCGGCGGTGCCGGCATTCATCGGCTTCGTCGCTGCCGGCGTCCCGCTCGGTGTCACGCTGAGCTTCCTCATCGCCAGCCCGTTGGTGAACGAGGTCGCGATCGTCCTGCTGTTCGGACTGTTCGGATGGCAGGTCACGGCGCTGTACATCGTCGGTGGCATGGTCATCGCGATCGTTGCCGGCGCGGTGCTCGGCCGCATGCACCTCGAGCGATGGGTCGAGCCGTTCGTGTTCGAGACGAAGCTGCGCGGCAAGGTCGTCGATCCCTCGATCGGGCTGTCGTGGGACGACCGTCTGGCGATGGGCCGCGAGGAGGTCGTCGCCATTCTGCGCAAGGTGTGGCCGTATCTTCTGGTCGGCATCGGTGTCGGCGCGCTGATCCACGGGTGGCTTCCTGCGGACTGGTTCGCCCGGCACGCCACCGGGTGGTGGGGCGTTCCGCTCGCAGTCGTCATCGGCGTACCGCTGTACTCGAACGCCGCCGGCGTACTCCCACTCGTCGAAGCGCTCCACGACAAGGGCTTGCCGATGGGCACCGTACTGGCCTTCATGATGAGTGTGGTCGCCCTCTCGCTGCCCGAGATGATCCTGCTCCGGCGTGTGCTCAAGCCGCGCCTGATCGCCACGTACTTCGCGGTCGTGGCCAGCTCGATCCTGTTGATCGGCCTGTTCTTCAACCTCGTGCTCTGAAAGGCATTCACCATGGACATCAAGATCCTCGGTTCCGGCTGCGACAACTGCCGCCGTCTCGAAACGGCCACTCGCGAGGCGGTCGATCGCCTGGGTGTCGTCGCGACCTTCGAGAAGGTGACCGACGCTGCGGAAATCGCCTCCTGGGGTGTCATGCGCACCCCTGCGCTGGTGGTCGACGACGAAGTGGTGTTGTCCGGCCGCGTGCCCACGTCGGCAGCGGTCGAGGGGTTGTTGTCTCGCTGATACCCCGGTGGGGGCGTCATCCGAAGGGGTTGATTTATACCCCCAGGGGTATATGATGGTGACCATGAACTCCGCCGCTCTGCCGCACATGTTCTTCCGCCAGTACTACCTCGGGTGCCTCTCGCACGCGAGCTACCTCATTGGCGACACCACCACCGGCCGAGCCGTGGTCGTGGACCCGCAGCGCGATGTCGCCGAGTACCTCGCCGATGCCGAGGCCCATGGGCTGACCGTCACCCAGGTGCTCGAGACGCACTTCCACGCCGACTTCCTGTCCGGCCATCTCGAACTGGCCGCGGCGACCGGCGCGACCATCGGCTACGGGCGTGCCGCCGAGGGTCGCGCCGAGTTCCCGATCGAGACCTACGGCGACGGCGACGTGCTGTCGCTCGGTCGAGTCGAACTGCGCATCCGTGAGACGCCCGGCCACACGCCCGAATCGATCAGCATCGTCGTCCACCCCGATGGCGTCGACGAAGCGCCGTACGGAGTGCTCACCGGCGACACGCTCTTCATCGGCGACGTGGGTCGGCCGGACCTGCTCGCGTCGGTCGGCGTCACGGCCGACGAACTGGCGCGGCAGCTGTACCACTCGTTGGGCGAGAAGCTGATGACGTTGCCGGATGACACGAAGGTCTTCCCTGCCCACGGAGCGGGTTCGGCGTGTGGCAAGAACCTCTCCACCGAGACCGTCTCCACGATCGGCGAGCAACGACGCACGAACTACGCCCTGGCCCCGATGAGCGAGGACGAATTCGTCGAAGCCGTCACCCAGGGACAATCCGTCGCCCCGCTGTACTTCGCGTTCGCCGCGAACCGCAATCGGCTCGCCCGGGACCTGTTCCACGAGAATGTCGTGGTCGACACGCTGGCGCTCGACGACGTCGTCGCCCAGCAGCACGCCGGCGCGGTCGTCATCGATGCACGCGACGATGTGTCGTTCGCCGCAGGGCATCTCCGTGGCTCGGTCAACGTCGGCCTCGGTGGCAGGTTCGCCGAGTACGCCGGTGAAGTCATGCATCCGGGCACCCCGATCGTGCTCGTCACGCCGCCCGGCCACGAGTCCGAGGCCAAGGTCCGCCTGGCTCGCATCGGGTTCGACGACGTCGTCGGTGCGCTCGCCGACCCGGTGGCGACCTTCGCCTCCCACCCCGGCCATGTGGAGCGGCTCTCGCGCCTTTCCGCGCCAGCGCTGGCCGAACGAATGCGGTCGGTGCCGGAGCTCGTGCTCGTCGACGTCCGCAACCCGGGTGAGGTCGAGCTGGGCAGCATCGAGGGGGCGCGGCACATCTCGCTGCCATCGCTGCTCGCTCGGGCCGACGAACTGGACCGCAACACTCCCACCGTGGTGTTCTGCGCCGGTGGGTATCGCTCGGCGATCGCGTCGAGCCTGTTGCGCTCACGCGGATTCACCGATGTCAGCGACCTCATCGGTGGCTACACCGCGTGGACAGCACACCGCTCGTCGGTCGAGGGCTGAGCGCGAGATGCGTGGGTTGCTTGCGTCACCTCTCGGTCTGCTGATCGGCCTGTCGCTCGGGGCGCTCGGCGGAGGCGGATCGATCCTCGCCGTGCCAGCGCTCGTCTACGCGGCCGGACAGACGCCGAAGCACGCCACCACCACCTCGCTGGTCCTCGTCGCCGTCACCGCGCTCATCGGCTTGGCGCCCCACTGGAAATGCGGCCGCGTGCGGTGGGTGGCCGGGGGCCTGTTCGGGCTGGCGGGCATCGGTGGATCGCTGCTGGGTTCGCACTGGAACAGGGCTGCGGATCCCGATGCGCTCCTCCTGGCGTTCAGCGGACTGATGTTCGTGGCTGCCTGGGCGATGTGGCGCCGCCTTCGCCGACCTGCGCCAGTGCAGCTGAAGCCGCTCAGTGCCGCGGTGCTCGAGCCGGCAGTCACCCACGTGCTCATCGACCCGCGCACCGTTGGCAAGGTGCTGGTCGCGGGCACGGTCGTCGGCCTCCTGACGGGCTTCTTCGGGGTCGGCGGCGGGTTCGTCATCGTTCCGGCACTCGTCCTCGCACTCGGGTTCTCGATGCCTGAAGCGGTGGGTACCTCGCTGTTGGTGATCGCCATCAACTCGGTCGTGGCGCTGACCACTCGTTTCCACGCCGGCGCGGTCGAGTGGGACGTCGTCATCCCGTTCACCATCGCCAGCCTGATCGGGGTCGTCATCGGCAGCCGGTTGGCGAGCACCCGCGACTCGAGTTCCTTGCAGCGCTGGTTCGTCGGGTTGCTCGTCCTGGTTGCGGCCTACACCGCGATCAAGAGCGGTCTTGCGCTGACCTGACCCGACCTGAACTGCCGTCGCCGTCAGGTGGACGGGAGGATCAGCTCGAACGTCGCGCCGAGTCCAGGACCGGGGGAGGTCGCAGTGAGGTCGCCACCGTGCGCTCGAGCGATCGCCCGGCTGATCGTCAGGCCGATGCCAGTCCCGCCGCTGTGGTCGTCACGATCGGCGCGATAGAAGCGTTCGAAGACGTGGCCGATCTCATCGGCACGCAGCCCTCGGCCCGAGTCGGTGACGCGCACGAGAACTGTGTGCGATGACCGCACCGCCGCGACCTCGACGACGCCACCTTCCGGTGTGTAGGCGAGCGCGTTCGTCATCAGGTTGGAGAGTGCCTGCACCATGCGATCGCGATCGAACGTCGCCACGAGCTCGGTCTGGACCTGCGAATGGAGTTGCACGCCGGCGCGATCGAACTGGGAGCGGAAGCGGCTCACGACGGAGTCGACGACCTCGGTCAGGTCGCCCGGGAGCGGATCGAGGTGCAGCTGGCCCTCGTCGGCACCGGACGCTGCGGCGAGGTCTGCGGCCAGATGGCGGAGTCGGTCGATCTCGGTGCGTACCGTTCCGGTCAGCTCGGCCTGTGTGAACAGCCCGTCGTCGAATCCCTCGAGCGTCCCGCTGATGGTGGTGAGCGGCGTCCTCATCTCGTGGGCGACGTCGCCGATGAGCGCGGCGCGGCGTTGCTCGGTACGCGCCAACGTGTCGGCGAGGTGGTTGAGGTCGTCGGCCAGGTCGGCCAACTCGGCTTCCGCCGGTCGCGCCACGGTCGTGTCGTAGTGGCCGGCTGCGAGCTGTGACGCACCGATTCGCAGTTCCTCGACGCTGCGCAGGGTTCTCCGACTCATCGCGACGGCGATGACGGTGGAGATGACGAGCGTCGCCGCGAGCGCGATGAGCATCGAGGTGTTCACTGCCGAGACGAGCACGTCGTGCTGTGCGCCGGAACCGGAACCTCCCATGCCCATTCCACCGTTGCCCATTCGCTGGTCGAACAGGCGGGGCACCAGGAAGCGGGCGGCGACGAAGAATGCGATCGCTCCGGTGCCGGCGACCATCGCGAACGACACCAGCAGGCGAGTGCGCATCGAGGCGTGCTTCATGCCGGCACCTCGACGAACTTGTACCCGACGCCGCGCACGGTGGCGATCCACGTGGGGGCCTCGGCGTCGTCGCCGAGGGCTCGCCGGAGGTTGCGGATGTGCACGTCGACGACTCGTTCGTCGCCGAAGAAGTCGAAGCCCCAGACCCGCTCGAGCAGCTGTCGACGACTGAGCACTTGGCCCGGTTTGGTCGACAGTGCCGTCAGCAGGTCGAACTCGAGCGCACTGAGCGCGACCGGTCGATCGTGCACGCGTACCTCGCGTCGTTCGTCGTCGATCGACAAACCGGCAAACGTTCGCTGTCGCGGTGGTGCGTCGTTCATGTGTGGTCGTCTCAGGAGCGCCTTGATGCGCGCGACGAGCTCGCGAGCGCTGAACGGCTTGGCGACGTAGTCGTCGGCACCAACGGCCAAGCCGATGATCCTGTCGGTCTCCTCGGTGCGGGCGCTCAGCATCAGGACGTACGCATCGGACGTCGCTCGGATGCGGCGCAGCACTTCGATGCCGTCGAAGCCGGGGAGCATCACGTCGAGCACCACCACGTCGGGATGGTGCGTCGAGAACTGCTCGATCGCGCTCGGGCCGTCGGCAGCCTCGATGACGTCGATGCCCTCGGCCTGCAGATAGCGACGCACGATCTCACGGATCGGCCCCTCGTCGTCGACGACCAGGACCAACGGAGCGCGGGGCACCGCCTCATTCTGACGCGTCGAAGCGCCGTCCCGTGGGGACGGCGCTCCGTGACGGGCCTGGGAGGGATGGTCCACTGGCTCGACTCGTGGTTCAGCCGGCGACCGTGGTGGTCGTGCTGGCGGCGATCTGATCGTGGCGGGCGCCACTGCCGTCTCGTGCCTGGGTGCGGTCGCCGTTGCCCTGGCCGCGCATGCCGTTCTGATTGCCGTTTTGGTGACCCATGCGGTTGCCGGTGCCGTTCTGCTGGCCGTTCTGTTGGCCCGCGCCGTTTCTGGCCTGCATCTGCTCGTGGTCGCAGTTCTGGTTCATCGTTCCGTTGCCGCGGCCTTGGCCGTTTCCAGGGCCCATCTGATCGGCGGCGACCAGGCCTGCGGGCACCAGTACTGCCAGTGCCGCACCGCCGATGATCATTCCCTTGTGCCATGTCTTCATGGTGCTCAACTCCTCGATCTCGTTCTTGCTGATGAGTTGATTCAACGTCGCGCGCGTGAAGCGTCGAGTGGTGGTCGCGTGAAGCTTCGATGAAGCGGCAAATACCCCCTGGGGTGTGCAATGAGATACCCCAGGGGGTATGATTATCACCTGTCCGCCCGACCCCATCGAGGAGCCGAACCAGTGAGCACCACCATCGAGCCGACGCTGCCCGTCGAACACGAGCCGTCACACGACCCCGACGAGCGAGCGCTCTTCTCGCGCCTCGCCGCGTCGATGGCGCGTCACCGCCGGGCAGTGATCCTGGTGTGGCTCGTCGTCACCCTCGCCGCGGCGCCGCTGGCCATCACGCTGACCAAGGCGCTCTCGGGCGCCGGATGGGACGCCAAGGGTTCCACCGCCGAGCAGGTGCGGATGGAGTTGCGCAACGACTTCCCGGCACTCGGCGCCGAGAACCCCATCGTCGTCTACCGCCAGACGACTCCGATCGCGGACGAGCCCGCAGGCTTGCAGGCACTGGTCGCCGACCTCGCCGCCGGGCCACGCGTCGTGTCGGTGGTCGACCCACTCGCCATGCCGCCCGAGGCAGGGATGATCTCGCAGGACGGACTGACCGCGCTGGTGCCGGTCGCGCAGAAGATCGCCTCCGACAAGGACCGTCCCGAGGCGGCGGGTGAGCTGGGCTCGTTCGTGTCGGGTCTCGCCGTCGCCGATGGTGCGACCGTCGACGTCACGGGTGAGTGGCCGGTGTGGAGCGACTTCAACACGATGAACGAGGAAGCCCTGCACAAGGCTGAACTCCTCTCTGGACTTCCCACGCTGATCATGCTGTTCATCGCCTTCGGGGCGATGATCGCCGCCGGTATTCCGCTGATCCTGGCGATCGCCGGCATCGCGACCGGGTTCGCGTCGCTGCACTTGCTCAGCTGGATCTCGCCGATCTCGGTGTGGTCGATGAACTTCTCGATGATGATCGGCCTTGCGGTCGGCATCGACTACAGCCTGTTCATCGTGTCCCGCTACCGCGAGGAGCGTGTGGAGGGCAAGGACGCCATCAAGGCGATCGAGAACGCGATGTCGACATCTGGGAAGGCCGTCTTCCTGTCCGCCCTCACCGTCGTGCTCTCGCTCGCCGCGGTGTTCCTGGTGCCGGTCATGGTCTTCCAGACGATGGCGCTCGGCATGATCATCTCGGTCATCGCCGTGGCCCTTGCTGCGCTGACGTTGCTGCCTGCGGTGCTCGTCGCCATGGGCGACAAGGTCCCCGTCGCTCGCGGCGAGAAGGACCCCGACATCGTCGCCGAAGGACGCTGGGCCAAGTGGACGGGTGCAGCGTTGCGGCGCCCCGGCCGTACGTTGGCCGTCGGCCTCATCCTGCTCGGCGCACTCATCGTGCCGGCGTTCGGGATGAAGCTGGGCATGCCTGGCGCTCGCGTCGTGGACGAGGGCAGGACCAGCCGAGACGGCTACGACATGGTGGTCGAGTCGTTCGGTCCCGGCGCCGCAGGCCCCGCGTACGTCACGGTCGCCGCCGGCGATGCGCAGACGGTCATCGACATCGCTGCGTCCACCCCCAACGTCGTCGACGCGCGCATCGTGGCGCCGCCGAGCTCGACCGGCCGAGTCGTCGTCCGTGTCACCCCGGGAACTCAGATCGACGAGTCGGCGACCGCCGACATGGTGAGTGCGTTGCGGGCACAACTCGACGTTGCCACACCCAACGCGAAGGTCGGTGGGCCGGCCGGTCAGAACCACGACCTCACCGAGGTGCTCGTGAATCGTGCGCCGTACGCGATCGGGATCATCCTGATCGTGGCGTTCCTGCTGCTGCTCGTCGTGTTCCGCAGCGTGGTCATCGCGACCTTCTCGATCCTGATGAACCTCGTCACCGTGGGCGCGGCGTTCGGTTTCGCCACGCTGGTGTTCCAGCACGGCTATGGAGCGGGCCTCATCGGCATCGAGCACCAGGGCTTCGTCGACGCGTGGGCGCCGCTGTTCTTCTTCGCCCTGCTCTTCGGTCTCTCCATGGACTACCAGTTGTTCCTCCTCGCGGCGATCAAGGAGCGATATCAGGCCACCGGCGACACGCGCCGAGCCATCGGTGAGGGCATCGCCCGCACCGGTCGACCGATCACCAACGCGGCGATCATCATGATCATCGTCTTCATCGCCTTCGGCGTCACTGGGCCCATCCCACCCACCGAGTTGGGGCTGACCCTGGCGATGGCGGTCCTGCTCGACGCCACCGTGGTCCGGGTCATGCTCGTTCCGGCCACGATGGCGCTGCTCGGCGAGAAGAACTGGTATGCCCCCAAGTGGCTCCAGAAGATCCTGCCCCACGTCAACTTCACCCATTGACCCCATGGGTCCCGGGCACCCGATTGGAGTGTCCGGGGCCTCCACCTCGAGGAGCCTTCCATGAACACCGTCACCACGATCCCCACCCAGCCAAGGCGCACCCGCTGGCCCCTCGAACGCATTCTGTTCGCGATGGCCGGGACCGCGACCCTTCTCAGTGCGTTGCTGACAGCAACCGTCAGCCCATGGTTCCTGCTGATCACGGAGTTCGTCGGGGTGAACCAATGGCTCTACGTCACTCTCCGGGGCTGCCCGGCGTCCCTGGTGCTG
>JANMFL010000517.1:0-4379 GCA_031377945.1 Acidimicrobiaceae bacterium
CTGACCGCCATCGGCGGGATCGACTTCATCACGGCTGCCAACGCCGTGAACCCGAGCGCAGTGCCGGCGAACAGCAAGTTCGACGCGACGAAGTTCACGCCGATCCAGAAGAAGTCGGCCGAACTGGTGAGTGCAGCGAAGAACATTGCTCAGTTCCTCGACCGTGACACCAGCCCGGACTTCGTGTCGAACGTCATCGCCGACGCCTTCGCGAACTTCCACGCCGACCCGACGCAGATCGACACCATCCTCGCCGACATCGAAGCGCAGAAGTCGCAGTACCTGAGCTGATTCCGTGGACGCTGTCACCACAGCCCCTGTCGAGACGGCGGTGCCCCCCACGGGGCGCCGCCGTCGTCGGCGTTACTCGCAGCTGACGCGCGGCGACAAGGCCACGCTCGGCCTGTTCGCCGGTGTGCCCACGTTCATCCATGTGTTGCTCGTCTGGGTCCCGGCAGTCATCACCATCATCTGGTCGTTCACCAAGTGGGACGGCCTGAAGTTGGGGACCTGGAAGTTCATCGGCTTCGCCAACTACTGGGCCATCTTCACCGTCTTCGACAACAAGTTCTTCCCGGCGCTGTTCAACAACCTCATTCTCCTCGTCTTCCTGTCGGTGTGCAGCGCGGTGGGCATCCTGTTCGCTTACCTGCTCGACAAGAACATCCGCGGCTCGGCCTTCTACCAGAGCATCTTCTACATGCCGGTGGTGTTGTCGCTCGCCATCGTGGGCTTCATCTGGAAGAGCGTCATGTACTCGCCGAAGCAGGGTCTGTTCAACGTGGTGCTCGGCCGCACCGCGCAGGGGAACCAGATCGACTGGGTCGGCAACGCCGAGAAGGTCTTCGAGATCCACGTCCCGTTCCTCGACTTCCCGCTCGGCCTGACAAAGAACTTTGCTGCGCTCCTGGTGGCCATGGCGTGGCGGCACATCGGCTACGTGATGGTGCTCTACCTCGCCGGGCTGAAGAGCGTCGACCCGTCGCTACGCGAAGCCGCGGCCATCGACGGATGCAACGAATGGGTGGCGTTCCGGCGGGTCATCTTCCCGGTGATGAAACCCATCAACGTGGTCGTTTTCGTGATCACGGTCATCGAAGCGTTGCGCGCGTTCGACATCATCGTCGCCCTCAAGTCGCCGATCGGCACCAAGGTGCTCGGCGTGATCGTGCGCGACAGCCTCGTCGGCGAGGGCGCCGGCCAGGTGGGCCTCGGGTCTGCGTACGGCGTGCTGCTGCTGCTGTTGTGCCTCGGTTTCATCATCTGGTACCTCGTCAACAACTACCGAGAGGGCGACCTGTGAGCGCTGCACTGACGGTCGTCGAGAAGCCGGCGCGGCGTGCACGCACGTCGCGCGTGTTGCTGTACGTGTTCCTCACGTTCATGGCCATCGTGTGGCTGATCCCCGTCGGCAGCGCGGTCTATGCAGCGTTCCGCCCCTACGCGGAGACACAGAAGTACGGCATCTTCTCGTTGCCGCGCGCGCTCACCCTGCAGAACTTCAAGGACGCGTGGACGCAGGGCAACATGACCCGCGCGTTCATGAACACGATGTTCATCCTGATCCCCTCGATCATCCTCATCCTGTTCCTGTCCAGCACCATGGCGTTCGCCGTCAGCCGCTACAGCTGGCGGTTCAACGTCGTCCTGCTGTTGCTGTTCACCGCCGGCAACCTGCTGCCACCGCAGGTGCTGTTCCAGCCGTTGTTCCAGATGTTCAAGGCGATGCCGTGGCCCGACCTGCTCAGCGACACCAACACCGGCTCGCTGCTCGGGACGAAGGTCTCCGTCATCTTCGTGCACGTCGCCTTCCAAACCGGCTTCTGCACGTTCGTGTTGAGCAACTACATGAAGACCATCCCCAAGGAGCTCGGCGAGGCCGCGCTCGTCGATGGTGCCAGCACGTCGCGTCAGTTCTTCCAGATCATCATGCCGCTGTGCCGGCCGGTGCTCGCCGCCCTGGCGACGCTGCAGTTCACCTGGCTGTACAACGACTTCTTCTGGGCCGTGGTGCTGGTGAACCAGGGTGATCAGCGACCGATCACGTCGTCGATCGTCAACCTGGGTGGTCAGTTCTTCTCGAACGACAACCTCATCGCGGCGGCGTCGATGATCGTCGCTCTGCCCACGCTGGCCGTCTACCTTGCACTGCAGAAGCAGTTCATCAGCGGCCTGACGCTGGGCGCCAACAAGGGGTAGTTGCACATGATCCATCTGCGCGGCCGACACGCCGACGCCGTGATCGACGAAACCACTGGCGCGCCCACGGTCGTGTACTGGGGTGCGCCGCTCGGCGACGTCGACCTGAGCACGATCACGACCGCGTTGTTCCGTCCGGTGCAACAGGGTTCGCTCGACGTCGTGGCACCGATCAGCCTGGTGCCCGAGCACGGCTCGGGGTTCCAGGGGCGGCCCGGGCTGCAGGGCCATCGCCGCGGCGGCCGGCAGTGGGCACCGCGGTTCACGACCACCGCGGTCCGCGAGTTCGTGTCCGAGTCGGTGTCCGACGCTGGCGCAGCCGGGGTGCGGGTCGAGTCCGTCGACATCGTGGCGCAGTTGCAACTGGTGGTCACGGTCACGCTGGGCGACGTGCTCGCCGTCGACTGCACACTGACGAACACCGGCGACACGCGCTACCTGCTCGACGCGTTGCACCCCACGTTGCCGGTGCCCAGTCACGCCAGTGAACTGCTCACGTTCGACGGGCGGTGGACGCGCGAGTTTCATCCGGTTCGTCGCGAGTGGGGCAGCGGTGTGTTCCTCACCGAGAACCGCGCCGGCCGCACCAGCCACGAACACCCTTCGCTGCTGTTCGCCGGCTCGCCCGGTTTCGGCGAGTGGACCGGCGACGTCTGGGGCGTCCATGTCGCCTGGAGTGGGAACCACTCGCTCCACGCCGACGCCATGCCCGACGGTCGTCGCTCCGTGCAGGGCGGCGAGCTCATCCACCCCGGTGAACTGTGCCTCGAACCCGGCGACACCTACGCGGCGCCGACGCTCCTGGGCGTCTACGGCAACGGCCTCACTCCTGCGTCGTGGGGCTTCCACCGCTGGATCCGCCGCTCGCCTGCGGCGCCGACCAAGGCGCGGCCGGTGCTGTTGAACACGTGGGAGGCCGTCTACTTCGATCACGACAACGAGACGCTGAAGGCGCTGGCCACTGCGGCAGCGGCCCTCGGCATCGAGCGGTTCGTGCTCGACGACGGGTGGTTCGGCTCACGTCGCGACGACACCAGCGGCCTCGGCGACTGGTGGGTGTCACCGGAGGTGTATCCGAACGGGTTGGCGCCGGTCATCGACCACGTGCGTGGCCTGGGCATGGAGTTCGGCATCTGGGTCGAGCCCGAGATGGTCAACCCCGACAGCGACCTGTACCGCGCCCATCCCGAGTGGGCGCTCACCACTGACGGGTACGAGCCGGTGCTCGCCCGCAACCAGCTGGTACTGAACCTCGCCCACCCCGACGCCTTCGCTCATGTGTTCGGCCAGCTCGACGCACTGTTCCGCGATCACGACATCCAGTACGTGAAGTGGGACATGAACCGAAACCACGTGCAGGGCAGCGGCGTCGACGACAAGGCGGGTACCCATGCCCAGACGCTCGCCCTGTACCGCCTGCTCGACGAGCTGCGCGGTCGTCACCCCGGCCTCGAGATCGAGAGCTGCTCCAGCGGTGGGGCGCGCATCGACCTCGAGATCCTCCGCCGCACCGAGCGCGTCTGGACCAGCGACTGCAACGATGCGCTCGAACGCCAGACGATCCAGTGGGGCGCCTCGATGCTCATCCCCAACGAACTGATGGGCGCGCACATCGGACCGACCCGTTCGCACACCACCGGCCGCGTGCACTCGTTGGCGTTCCGTGCCCTGAGTGCGTTCTTCGGCCACCTCGGTGTCGAGTGGAACGTGCTCACCCTCGACGAGCGCGAGCGTGGGCAGCTGGCCGAGGTCATCGCCCTGCACCGGCAGTTCCGCCCGCTGCTGCACTCCGGCGACACGGTCCGTTTCGACCCGGTGTCGAACGGCCAGATGCCGGCGTCGCACGCGTACGGCGTGTACGCGCCCGACCGCAGCGAAGCCCTCATCGCCCACGTTCAGCTGACGTCGGGCATGAGCCTGCTCCCGCCGCCGCTGCGCCTGCAGGGTCTCGACCCCGAGGCGCACTACACCGTCGAGCAGGTGGAGCTGCCCGGTTCGAACGTGGTGTGGTCCGGCAGTGGCGTCGTGCTCACCGGGGCCCAGCTCGCCACGCACGGCGTGCAGTTGCCCCGCCAACATCCCGAGTCGGGCATCCTCCTCCACCTCACGACGGGTGCCCCGGTCTGAAGCGCGGGTGTGTTCGGCTCTCGTCGTTCCGGCCGTGCACCAGGAACTTAAGT
>JANMFL010000391.1:0-3559 GCA_031377945.1 Acidimicrobiaceae bacterium
CCTCGCCATTGCCGATGCGTTGGTGGCTGCCGGCCACGACCAGCAGCAGATCCACTACGTGGGGACCCAGCGCGGGGTCGAGACCCGCCTCGCGCCCGCGAGCGGCTACCCGCACACCCTGCTCGACGTCGTCGGTCTGCAGCGCAGCCTGAGCACGCGCAATCTCGCCGTCGCGCCCAAGCTGCGTCGCTCCACCAGTGAGGCCGAGACACTGTTGCGCGAGTTGCGACCGCGGGTGGTCGTGAACGTCGGCGGCTACGGCAGCTTTCCAGCCACGTGGGCTGCCCGCCGCCTGGGCATTCCCTACGTCGTCGTCTCGTACGACCGCCGTCCCGGACTGGTGTCGAAGCTGTTGGCTCCGAAGGCGGCGGCCGTCGCGGTGGCGTTCGAGGGCTCGACGCTGCCGCACGCCGAACTCACTGGCGCCCCCGTTCGTCAGTCGATCGTCACGCTCGATCGTGACGCCGGGCGCGATGCAGCGCGCGTGGCGCTCGACCTGCCCGCCGACCGGTTCGTCGTCGCCGTGATGTGCGGCTCGCAGGGCGCGGCCACCGTCAACGCGGTCGTGTCCGAAGCGGTGGAACGCCTGGCCGACCGCATCGATCTGGCCGTCCATCACGTCGTCGGTGACCGCTTTCTCGCCGGAGCCGCGCCCGCTCGAGACGGCACATCGGGCATCCTGTACCGCGTGATCGGGTACGAGGACCGCATGCCGCTGCTCTACGCCGCCGCCGACCTGTTCGTCACCCGCGGCGGTGCCGGCACCATTGCCGAGTTGGCCACGGTGGGCGCGCCGGCCATCGTGGTGCCCTGGCCGGATGCCGCCGAGAACCATCAGGTCGACAACGCGAAAATGCTGTCCGACCAGGGTGCGGCCGTGCTCGTCGAGCAGGCCGACCTCACCGTCGACCGCTTGGTCGCCGAGATCGAGGGCTTCGTGGCCGACCGCGGTCGGCTCGCGGTGATGGCACATCGGGCTCGCGAGGCGGGTGCGGTGCATCGCAGCGGCGCACTCGTCGCGCTGGTCGAACGTGTCGCCGCGCAGAATGGTGTGGCATGAAACCCGCAGCCCCCTTGGACCTGTCGTCGCCCGGGAAGTATCACGTCGTCGGCGTCGGCGGACCGGGTATGAGCGCCATCGCCATCGTCCTGGCCGAGATGGGACACGACGTCACCGGCAGTGACATTCGCGAGCGCAGCGTCCTCGACCGTGTTCGTGCCGCCGGCGTGCGTGTCGCAGTCGGTCACGATCGTGCGCTGGTGCGCGATCGCGACGCCATCACGTACTCCACTGCGATTCCGGCCCGCAACATCGAGCTCGACGAGGCCTCGAGGGTGGGAGTCACCTCCCTCCACCGGTCGGGCATGCTCGCCAGCATCTGCGACCAGGCCAAGTCGTTGGCGGTCGCCGGGACCCACGGCAAGACGTCGACCACATCGATGCTCATGCTCATTCTGGCGCAGGCCGGGCTTCGTCCGAGCTTCGTCATCGGTGGCGACGTCACCGACATGGGCACCGGCGCTCAGTGGACGGGCGGTGAGTGGCTCGTCGTCGAGGCCGACGAGAGCGACGGCACGCACCTCGAACTGCCGTTGTACGGCACCATCCTCACCAACGTCGAGATCGACCATCTCGACCACTACGGCACCTATCAGGCGATCATCGACGGCTTCGACGAATACCTGGGCCAGGTTCCCGGGCCGAAGGTGCTCTGTCTCGACGACCCGCGCTGCGCCGAGTTGGCCGAGCGGCACGGCGCCATCACGTACGGCACCTCACCCGAGGCCGACTTCCTCGCCACTTCGATCCAGCCGAGCCACGGTTCGTTCACGTTCGACGTCGTGCACCAGGGCACGGTGCTCGGCTCGGTGTCGCTTCCGTTGCGGGGCATCCACAACGTGCGCAACGCCACGGGTGCATTGGCGATGGCGCTCACCATCGGCGTTCCCTTCGACGTCGCTGCGGCGGCGCTGTCGAAGTTCGGTGGTGTGGCGCGCCGGTTCGACATCCGCGGCGTCGATGGTGGAGCGACGCTCGTCGACGACTACGCGCACCTGCCCAACGAGATCGCTGCGGTGCTCGCCGCGGCCAAGGGCAGTGACGACGGATGGCGTCGGGTGGTGGCCGTGTTCCAACCGAACCGGTTCAATCGGATGGCGGTCATGTGGCAGGAGTATCGCGACGCGTTCGTCGACGCGGATCTCGTGGTGCTCACCGACATCTTCCCGTCGGGCACGGCGCCCATCCCCGGAGTCACCGGGAAGCTGGTCGTCAACGCCGTCCTCGACGCACATCCCGAGACCCCGCTGGTGTGGTTGCCGAAGCGCACCGATCTCGTCGACCACCTCGCCCGACGTCTGGTGGACGGCGACGTGTGCATCTCGATGGGCTGTGGCGACATTGCCACGTTGCCCGACGAGGTGCAGACACGACGCGCCGAGCTGCGCATGGAACAGCGGCAGCGTTCGTCGTGAGTGCCTCGGATCGGCAGCAGGTCGCCCTGGCGCGCCTGCACGGCTTCGCCCAGGTCGACGTCCCACTCGCGCCGTACACCACGTACAAGCTGGGCGGGTCGGCGCTGGTGTTCGCCACACCCCGATCGATCGACGAACTGCATGCCGTCGCCGAAGTGCTGCTCGAGACGTCGCTCCCGGTGCTCGTGGTCGGGCGAGGCTCGAACCTACTCGTCGCCGACGCGGGGTTCCCGGGCATCGCGGTGTCGCTCGCCGAGATGGCCGATCACGTCGAACTGCGCGGCGCCGAGGTGCTCGCCGGTGCAGCCGTGGCACTTCCCGTGCTCGCCCGTCGCACCGCTGCGGCCGGTCTGGTCGGTTTCGAGTGGGCGGTCGGCGTACCTGGGTCCATCGGCGGCGCCGTGCGCATGAACGCCGGCGGTCACGGCAGCGACATGGCGGCCTCGCTCAGCGACGTCCTCCTGCTCGACCTGCACACCGGCCGGTCGGAGCGCCTGCCCGCGGCGCGCCTTCACCTTCGTTTTCGCAGTTCCGACGTCGCGGATCACCAGGTGGTGTTGGATGCAACGCTGCAGCTGACGCACGGCGATGCATCCCAGGCCGAACACACGGTCGCCGAGATCGTCCGCTGGAGGCGCGAGCACCAGCCCGGCGGGCAGAACGCCGGCTCGGTGTTCGTCAACCCCGTTCCCGGCGAGTTGGCTGCCGCGCAACTGATCGACGGACTCGGTCTGAAGGGCTTCCGCATCGGCGGCGCCTGCGTGAGCGAGAAGCATGCCAACTTCATGCAGGCCGAGCACGGAGCGACTGCCGCCGAGGTGCGCGCCGTGATGGAGCACGTGCGCGCCGAGGTCTTCGAGAAGACCGGTTTCCTGCTTCGCAGTGAGGTACGACTGGTGGGATTCGCCGACGTCGAGACCGATCATCGAGAGGGGGTGGCACTGTGAGCGACACGTCCGGAAACGCCGACGAGCCGGCGCAGGGCCACGAGCCCGAGCACGTCCCCGACGCCGTGCTCGACGAGCTGATGTCCGCGTTCTCGAAGGAGGACGTCCCGCCCGAGAAGGGGTACGACTTCGACGAC
>JANMFL010000539.1:0-13048 GCA_031377945.1 Acidimicrobiaceae bacterium
CGACCGCCTCAACGAGGCGTGGAACCTGGGCCAGCAGGCCTGGATGGCGCTGTCCACCACCTCACACCTGGTGTCGGTCGAGCACACCGGCCACCACATCGAGGTCGACCAACCGGGCGTCGTGATCGACGAGATCACCCGCCTGCTCCCCTAGCCCGCCCATCACACCACAACCCACACATCACACCCAAGGAGTCATCATGCACGGCCGTCCCACCACCCAATCCCTCGGCGACACACACGCCAGTCACCCCAATCGCTGGCGCATTCTCGGCGTGCTCGTGCTCGCCCTGCTCGTCACCTCCATCGACCACACCATCATCAACGTCGCCATGCCTCGGCTGGTCGGCGATCTCGGCGCCAGCTCGGCGCAGTTGCAGTGGATCGTCGCGTCCTACACCATCGTGTTCGCCGGGCTGCTGCTCACCGCAGGCAGCCTCGGTGACCGGTTCAGCCGCCGCCATGCGCTGCTCGCCGGCCTCCTGACGTTCCTGGGCGGATCGATCGTCGCCGCGACTGCAGGGTCGACGACGGCGCTCATCGCCGGCCGCTGTGTGATGGGCGTCGGCGGTGCGCTGATCATGCCGACGACACTGTCGATCCTCGTCAACGTCTTCGGCGATCCCCGCGAGCGCGCCAAGGCGATCGCCGGCTGGACCGCCGCGAGCGGCGCCGGCATCGCGCTCGGACCGATCGTGGGCGGTGCGTTGATGCGCAGCTTCTCGTGGTCGTCGGTGTTCTGGATCAACGTGCCGCTGCTCGTCGCTGCATTCATCGGGGCGCTGCATCTGGTGCCCGACTCGAGCGACCCGCATGCCACGCGGCTGGATCCGATCGGTGCCGCCCTGTCCATCGCTGCGATCAGCACGCTGGTCTACGCCATCATCCAGGCACCGGAGCGGGGTTGGACGTCGAGCTCCTCTGTCGTCACCTTCGCGATCGGGGCCGTGATCGCGGTCATGTTCGTCGGCTGGGAGATGCGCCGTGACGACCCGATGCTCGACATGACCCTGTTCCGCAACCGCAGCTTCTCCGCCGGCAGCATCGCCCTCGCCCTGCTGTTCTTCGCCATGGCCGGCACCGTGTTCCTTCAGGCCCAGTACCTGCAGTTCGTGCTGCAGTACACACCGCTCGCAGCCGGCTTCGCGCTCGTTCCCGCCGCGATCGGAATGCTGCTCGGCACGGGAGCCGGCGCACACCTCGCCGAAGTGCACGGCGGGCGCATCACCGTCACGGCCGGCACCCTGATCGCCGCCGCCGGTGTCGCCGTGCAAGCGGCGTTCGTCGACGGTGGCTCGTACGTGCCGACCGGCATCGGGCTGCTGCTGTTCGGCCTCGGGGCCGGTGTTGCCATGCCGGCCGCGACCGAGATGATCATGGCGACGCTGCCGCCGGCACGCGCCGGCGTCGGCTCCGCGGTCAACGACACCGTCCGCGAGTTCGGTGGCGCCCTCGGCGTCGCCGTGATCGGCAGTGTCGCCGCCACCGCATATGCGACCTCGATGCACACCGAGCTCGGACGATTCCCGAACCTGAGCGCGGTCGATCAGAGCATGCTCACCAACAACGTCGGCGCCGCCCTCGACACGGCCCGAAACCTCGGCGCCCAGGGTGCCGACATCGCATCCGTCGCCCGCACGGCGTTCGTCGACTCGATGCACAGTTCGCTGTGGATCGCCGTCGGCCTTGCGGTGTGCGCCGCCATCGTGACCTTCACCCAGCTCCCCCGCCACGCGGCGAACCACGCCGCTCACGGGGGGCACGGCGGTCACGGCAGCCACGGCGCAGTGGCCCATGGCCATCACCTGCCACACGTGGCGACCGTCGAGGCCGCAACCTCGACGGAGGTGTCGCAGTGATGACCGGAACCTCAGCAGCCGTCGTCGGCGACGTGATCGTCGTCGGCGGCGGTGCGGCCGGCCTCACTGCCGCACTCGTGCTGGCCAGGGCCCGGCACCGGGTCACCGTGCTCGACGACCAGACGCATCGCAACGCGACCGTCGACGAATTCCACGGCTTCCCCACACGGGATGCAACCGCTCCCAACCGCTTCCGCGGCGATGCGCTCGCCGAGCTGCGTGCGTACGGTGTATCGATCGTTCGATGCGCGGTGACCGAGGCCCGGAGTAACGACACGTACGTGTCACTCAGCCTGGCCGACGGCACCACGATCCAGGGTGACGCCGTGGTGCTCGCCACCGGCGTGCACGACGAGCTCCCACCGGTCGAGGGGCTCGCCGCTCGATGGGGCAAGTCGGTGTTCAACTGCCCGTTCTGCGACGGATGGGAGCATCGCGACCAGCCCGTCGTCGTCATCGACGCAGCCCCCGGCGCCGACCACCTCGCGGACATCGTTCGTTCATGGACGTCAGAGGTCACCATTGTCGCCGCGTCCGACATCGCCGGGCTCATCGGCGAAGGCCAGTCGCTGGCACACGAGGAGCTCCGCAACGGAACCATGATCCCGGCCAAGGCTGCGTTCCTGAAGTCACCCGTCGTACCCCGCAGTTCGGTCGCCCGCGACCTCGGCTGCAACATCGACGGCGACGGTTACATCGTCACGAGCGAGAACTGCGCCACCAGCAATCCACTCGTGTGGGCGGCGGGCGACGTTCGCCGCCCGCCGCCCGCACCGCATCAAGTGGTGCTCGCTGCAGCCGACGGCTCCGCTGCCGCCATTGCCATCCACAGGGCCTTCGTCGCGCACTCGATCGGGTCCGCGAGCGTTCATCCCGCGCTGCATCGATGATCCACGATCAAGCCGACTCCCAACCACCAATGAAAGCGAAACGCACATGCCCACGACATTTGGTCTGCTGTTGTTCGACGGTGTCGAGGAACTCGACTTCGTCGGTCCCTGGGAAGTGTTCACCGCCTCATCAATGCTGCGCGAGAACACCGGTGAAGCTGCCGACACCATCGTCACGATCTCTGAACATGACCGCCCAGTGAGATGCAGCAAGGGCTTACGGGTGCTCGCAGACCACACGTTCGAGAACCATCCCGCCCTCGATGTCGTCCTCGCCCCCGGTGGTTTCGGCACCCGCACCGAAGTCGCCAATCCGGTACTGATCGACTGGCTCCGCAACGTCGCCGCTTCATGCGACTGGGTCACCAGCGTGTGCACAGGTTCACTCCTGCTCCACGAAGCCGGCCCCGGCCGCAACCGACGCCTCTGCACCCACTGGGGCTTCGAAGACACCCTCGAAGCACGCGGAAACTGCACCATTGTTCGCGATCAGCGTTGGTCCGTGGACGGAAACGTCGTGAGCAGCCAGGGTGTCTCAGCCGGCATCGACATGGCCCTCTGGCTGATCGGACAGATCTACTCCCCCGACCACGCACGAGGCACTCAGCACTACATCCAATACGACCCCGCGCCCCCATACTCCGACAGCATCTGACACCACCGATCGCGTGGGACTGTCGAAGTGTGGGCACTCCCGATGCCCTCACCCGCCCCCCGCTATAACGGCCGAACGCGTCCGATTTCCGCTAGCGCGAAGCGGTCTGTGCAGTGTCTGTGCAGGAATCGTTCAGGATTTCGCGTTGCGCTGTCCTACCTCCTGTCCTACCATTTCCTCATGGCGCAACGACAGAAGCGATCGATCTCACTTCCCTCCGACTTGGCCGATGCGATCGACGTTGCGGCCACCGCAGAGGGCACGACGGTCAGCGCGTGGATCGCCGAGACCGCCGCGCGCCGTCTGCGGATCGATGCCGGCCGACAGGGAGTCGCCGAGTGGGAACGCCAGCACAGCGCCCTCACGCCCGATGAGCTCGCCGAAGGGCTCGCTCGAGCGAGGGCGATGCTCCGCCGCCAGCCGGTACGCAAGAGTGCATGAATGAACGGCGTCACCTACGACGCTGGCGCGCTGATCGCCGCCGACCGCAACGACCGACGAATGTGGTCACTGCACGCCGGCTTCCTGGCGCTCGAGGTGTCCCCCACCGTGCCGACCCCGGTGCTCGCCGAAGCGTGGCGAGGCGGACCCCGCCAAGCGAGCCTGGCCCGCTTCCTCGCCCTGTGCACCGCAGAACCTCTCACCGAGGAACAGGCCAAGGCCGTTGGAGCTCTCGCAGCACGCGCCGATCACGATGACATCGTCGACGTCACGGTCGTCGAGGGTGCTGTCCGACGTCGAGATGCAGTCGTCACGTCGAACCCCACGCACATTCGCAAGATTGCCGACGCCACCCGCGCACGCCTCATCATCGAAACCATCTGACGACCCGGGCGGAGTGCGGCGGCCCGAGAGCTTCAGATCACCCACTCGAACCGAGCCAAGGCAGACTCGACACAGGGCACCCGTCGCCGCGGCTCGATCGACCACGACCTCCTGCACCGAACGCCGGCCATGGGCCTTCGCATCGACAAGTCCCCACACCGATTACTCTCCCGTTGCCTCGTCGAAACGGGGTTTGAGCAATGGGGAACGGGGACGGTCATGCCGGAGATCGAGGTCGACTATCTGATCATGGGCGCGGGTGCGGCCGGAATGGCGTTCGCGGATTCGTTGTTCACCGACAGTGATGCGACGATGGTGATCGTCGATCGTCATGATCGTCCGGGTGGGCATTGGAACGATGCGTATCCATTCGTCCGTCTGCATCAACCTGCCGCGTACTACGGGGTGAACTCTGCTGAGCTGGGCACCGGGGCCATCGATCAGGTCGGCCTCAATGCCGGTTTCCACGAGCTCGCCTCGGGCCAGGAGATCCTGGCCCACTACGACAACGTGATGCGGCATCGGTTCCTCCCATCGGGTCGCGTGCGCTTCTTCCCGATGAGCGAGGTCAGCGCAGACGGGGCGATCACGTCGCTGCTGTCGGGCCAGCAGCAACAGGTCCAAGCGCGGCACTTCGTCGATGCGACGCACTCGCGGATGCAGGTGCCATCGATGACGACACCGAACTACCTGGTCGGCGAGGACGTGGCGTGCGTGCCGATCAACGACCTGCCACGCCGCGCCGGTTCCTACGACGAGTTCGTGGTCGTCGGTGCCGGCAAGACGGGCATGGACGCGTGCATCTGGCTGCTCGGCAACGGGGCCGATCCCGACAGCATCCGCTGGATCATGCCGCGCGATTCGTGGATCCTCGATCGAGCCAGCTTCCAACCGGGCGATCAGGGATTTGCCGCGTTGTGCAAGAGCATCGCCGACCAAGTGGAGTGTGCTGCGCTCGCCGAGTCCGTCGACGATCTGTTCGCCCGGCTCGAAGCGGCGGGTGACCTGCGCAGGATCGATCGTGACGTCACGCCCGAGGCGTATCACTGCGCCATCCTGAGCGATGGCGAGGTGACCCAGCTACGGCGAATCCGCAACGTGGTACGTCTCGGTCGAGTGATCTCGATCGAGCGTGACGTCATTCAGCTCGAACATGGTTCCATCCCGACGAGCCCGACGTGCTTGCACATCGATTGCTCGGCTGCAGGCATTCCCGGTCACGCATCCGTGCCGGTCTTCGCAGGAGACCGGATCACTCTGCAATGGATCGGCGGGTGTCAGCCGACCTTCAGCGCGGCGATGATCGGGTTCATCGAGGCGACCTTCGACGACGAGGACGTGAAGAACCGGATCTGCGGTCCGGTCACTCCGCCGACCGTGCCACTCGATTGGTTGCGGGTTCAGCGATCCAACCTCGCCAACCGCGCTTGTTGGAGCGAACATCCGGAGATCAGCGCGTGGCAGGCGACAGCACGTCTGGATCCATTCGCGAAGTATGCGAGGACCCGGATCGGCGTCGACATGGAGGCAACTGCGCACCTGCAGCGATACCTGGCGAACTTCCAGGCAGCGGCCGCAAAGCTCGACGAGCTGCTCGCCGGGGCGGAGAGTTGATCACGATGGACGAGATGTTGGTCGACAACAGCGACATCACGCTGCGGGTCGAGGTGACCGGCGACGGGGTGACGAGCCACGAGGGGCGGCCCTGCCGAATGACACCCGGTCACGGTCACTCCGAAATGAGCCCGTCCGATTTCCGCTAGCTCGATGAAGTCTGTGCAGGAATTGTGCAGTCGGCAGCTGAACCCAGCACGGGTCATCCTGCGATCCGCACGGGCGAGAGGACCGAGGCAAACCCCCGCCGGTTCATCTCGCCGACTGAGCGCTACTGGCCCGAGGTGGCCAGGGATCCAGCAATAACCTCCGACTTGTGCGCGGCGAACGCCGCCAAGACTTCCTTCTTCTCCGGCGCAGGCACGTTCACGCTGTCGAGGGTTCGTCCGAGCTCGGCGGCGACTTCGTCGAACTCCTCGGAAGAAATTTGGAGTTGGCGATGAGCTTCCTCTAAACCGAGCGCAGTGCTGCCGGGCTTTGTGGCGGTGTACTGAAAGTCTCCGCCGGAAACGTTGCACACCCAGAGGGTGCGCATGAACTTGAGGCCCGGGAGTCTGCCCAGATTGTTGGTGTGCCATTCGCGGAGCGCGGGGTTCTTTGATTGTTGACCGACGATCGGGTTCTTCACGAGCGCGTCGCTGAAGATGTCAATCACTGCTGCGATGGCGAAGGCTCCACCGAGCCGTTCGTAAAGGCTTGACTCGGGCATGGTTCGACCACCTCGGACTTCTGAGCTGATTGTCGGGGGTTCCGACGCTCTTCAGCCGGGTACCCAATGTGGCAACCGATCAAACTCTCGTGCGACTGATGATGACCCTGGAACCTCGCCACAGGGTCTTGGTCACACAGCGTGCGTCGCCAGTGCGTCCGTAGTCCTCGAATGGGGCCGCGTCGGTTCGCGGTCATCGGCGCAGCTTGTCGGCAGGGCCGCCCAGACCTGCAGATCGTCCGTCGAAGGAGCCGGCTCCATCGATGTTGGCGATCATGTTCAAGCGCACGCGTGGCCGGTCACCGACACGGCTGGGCCGACCGTAGGCGTCGACGGGGTCGACCTCGCCCGGGTCGGGGATGCGTCGGCGCATCTCAGTGCGCCTCGAGGTTGTCGAGCCTTGGACTCTGACCCTGCCCGTCGTACATTCGCTGCAGAGTCGTCATGACGGAGTCTCGGTGTCGTTGTGCTGGCCGGGGAACACGTCGGTTTCGGACTTGTGCCAGACGGGAGAGTCGCCGGCCGTTTCGACGTTGAAGCCGTAGTCGTCGACCAGCGTCCGGCCGAAGGTCGCGCCGACGGATACCAGCAATGCGATCACCACGGACAGGACCAGGATTCCAATCGGTGTGACGGGTTCGGTGTGGTAGTCGTTGAGCCGCCGGGCGGGCGCGACCGGGGCCCGCCGTCTCAGCTCATTGTCGCGCTCAGTGTCCCGGTGGCGGGCGACAAGGAGGTGACGAACGGCTGAGCACCGTCCACGAGCTGGACATGCAGGTCAGCGAGCAGTGTCGACGAGAGCAGTGGGGACTTCGACTGAATTTCGACACCCGCCGTGGTGCAGGTCATCGGGACAGGTGCGCCTCTTGGTGCTTCGCCGGTCGTCGAGATGACGAGGACCTCCTGATCGTTCTCGACTTTCAGCGTGCCCATCAGATCAAGGGATTCCGCCCATGCGACACTGGAGCAGGTCGTCGACATCGAGTTCATGGTGCCGGTCATCTGCAGCTCGGCCGTGCCGCTGTACTCGCCGCCTGGTGTCGGCGTCATCGTGACGGTGAAGTTGGCCGTCCCCACCATTCCCGTCATGTCGTAGATCAACGCTCCCGCCACCGTCACGGTAGGTGAAGCGGCGGTGCTGAAGTCGATGGTCGCCTTGCCAACCCCTCGCTTGGATCGCGCCTCGAACGACACGGTGCCGCTCTTGCCCTCCGCTTGCGGGGCGGTGTACGTGAACTCGGCATCAGCGGGCAACGGCGTGGATGACGGCTCGATGCTCGTCTCACCCGCCGACAGGAGCGCAATGACGGTACCGCCCGTTGCAGCGCCGTCGAGCTTGCTACGCGGCGCGGTCAGCACCGACAGCGACTGCCCCGGCTGCAGACCCGTCGGCCCTGCGGAAGGGGTGGCGTCGAGACGCACGCATCGACCGGATTGCCAGGCCTTCTGCGCAGCGGCGACGAGCCTGTCGCCCACCATCACCGAGTAGATCGTGCTCAGCAGCACGGACATGCTCACGAACGAGTCCGTCACCTTCCCACCCGAGCGGTTCACCGTGAACGCGAACGAACCATCGCTGGCTCGGGTGGAGGTGTGGTCGATGAACTGGCCGGCTGCGGCGCCCCCGAAGTCGGCCCACTGGGTGCGGGTCTCGGTCTCCGTGCCGGCGAGCTTTGCGTCGTCGCCGACTTGACCCTTGATCTTCAGCTCGATGGTGATGTTCTGCCCGGCGGCGCCCTTGCTGGTGTGGAGATCAACCTTTCCGTCGATGGTGAACGCCCCGGTGGGGTCGGGACACGCGTGCACGCCAGCGGAGGTTTTGAACTTGACCGCGACGCCATGCTCATCGCCGTCGTACTCCATCTCGATGGCTGATCCCTCGATCCCGGCAGCGATCGAGAGCCCTTTGTCGTTGCGCTCGGCGTACTGATCGGTCGTGAACTCGTTGGACGACGACACCACCGGATCGGCCATGACCGACATTGCCATCGTGGCCATCATCACCCCCACAGCGCCGACCGCGGCTGCTGTCGGCGGTGCGGCCGCCAGCTGTTCGCCGTAAGCGAAGCCCGTCGGCTTGTCCGTCGGCTCGAGCGGAACCTCTGGGTCAATGGCATCGACCTGCTCGGCCACTTGCGCCCACGCGCCGTCGATGGCTGCTGCGGTGGCCTCCTCACCCCCGACCGCGTCCTGCAGGCCAGACACCCGAGCGGCTTCCATCTCGAACCGGTGGGACAGGTCCTGCAAGGCGACCAACGCCGCATCCTCCGGTAGTGCCTGAACGCCGGTGACGGCATCGTTGATGACACGTTCGTCGGCCACGCCTTCAACCACCATCGCAGCCAGTACCTCGTCCGAGACCAGCCCATCGCGCAGCACCGCCACACCCGTCGACGTGGGGACATTGATGGAGTTGTCCCCGGAGACGCTGTCGGTGTCACCCAACCGTTCGGTGCCACCGCCGCATGCTGCAACGAACATCGCCGACGCGACCGCCGCGGACAGGACGACAGACGAGGGAGATCGCGAAGCCCATTGCATTCCGCGAACTTACATTGCTGCCCCGACCGGGGCGTGCCCAACCAGCTCACACCAGTCGCCGCTCGTGCCCGGGGTGGGATTCGAACCCACACGTCCTTTCGAACAAGGAGGTTTAAGCCCCCCGTGTCTGCCAGTTCCACCACCCGGGCTCGGGTGATCGCACGCTAGTGGCGACGGTGTACGGTCCGGGTCATGAGCCAAGAAGTCATCGATCGCCTGAACCATCTCACCGCCGAGTTCGATGCCCGGGTGCAGGCCGCTCCGGCCGACAGCTGGGGCAACCCGGCGCCGTGTGAGGGGTGGACCGCCACCGACGTGGTCGCTCACATCGCCAACAACATGAACGGCATGGCCGCCGCGCTGACGGGCAGCGAGCCCGGCACGTTCGACGCCGCCGATCCGGTCGGCAGCTGGAACGGTGCCCGCGACCGTATGCTCGCGGCGGCCACCACCGGTGACCTGAGCACCAAGGTGCCCGGCCCGATGGGGCCGATGCCCGCCGAGCAGATGATCGGCCGGTTCATGTGCATGGACGTCCTCGTCCACACGTGGGACCTCGCCCGCGCCGTGGGCGGCGACGAGGCCCTCGATGCCGACGCCGTCGCTGCCGGCTACTCTGGCCTGAAGCCGATGGACGCGATGATCCGCCAGCCCGGCATCTTCGGGCCCAAGATCGAGCCCGCCGACGGCGACGACCTCCAGACCGAATTCCTCAAGTTCCTCGGTCGAGCCGTCTGACAGGGGGCGCGGCCACCTCGCTGCGCAACCCCAGTACGGTTCCCGCCATGCGAGCGGGCACTCGACTGTTCATCGCCGTGGCGGTGCTCACCCTTGCCGGGTGCAGCACCGGTGCCGGCGTCACCGCCACCGAGCGTTCCTCGGCCGACCCGAGTGGCACCGGCGCGCCCGGAACCACCGATCCCTCGAACGGCGATCCCTCGAACGGCGACTCCTCGACGACCGACCCCGGTTCGCCGGTCGCCACGATCGACTGGGGCACCTGCGACGACGCCGCCGCCAGCGACGACGCACTCGAGTGCGCCACGCTGACCGTGCCCCTGGACCACGACGATCCGCAGGGCGACACCATCGATCTCGCGCTGGTGCGCGTGCCCGCCACTGGCGATCGGAAAGGTGCCGTGTTGTTCAACCCTGGTGGCCCCGGCGGATCGGGCTTCGACTTCATCGCGTACAGCGGTTCGGTCATCCAACAACAACTCGGGCTGGGCGACTTCGACCTGGTGGGCTTCGACCCGCGCGGTGTGGACCGGAGCAACGGCATCCGTTGCGTCGACGATGCGTTCATGGACGAGCACCTGTACCTCGACGACACGCCCGACACCCCCGAAGAACAGGCCTTGCTCGACGAGGACGGCACCGGCTTCGTCGATGGGTGCACGAAGAAGTACGGCGACACGCTGCGGTTCTATTCCACCGAGGCGACGGCCCGCGACATGGACCTGATGCGCGCCGCGATGGGCGACGAGCAGATCAGTTACCTGGGGATCAGCTACGGCACCTACCTGGGCGCGGTGTACGCGACGCTGTTCCCGGATCGTGTACGGGCCATGGCGCTGGACAGTGCGTACGAGCCCAACGGCGACACCGTGGACCAGCAGTACCTCACCCAGATCGTCGGCTTCGAAGGCGCGTTCGACGACTGGGCCGCATGGTGCGCCGCAAACGACGAGTGCGGCTTCACGACCGCCGACGTCGGCGCCCGCTGGGACCAGCTGCGCTCGACGCTCGACGAGTCGCCGCTCACCGGCGCCGAAGGACGGACCATCAACCAGAGCACCATGGACACCGCCACACAGGCCGCCCTGTACAGCGAGAGCGACTGGCCGGTGCTGGGCACCGCACTGCTGAAGGCCGAGCAGGGCGATGGCGACGGCTTGCTCTCGCTGGCGGACGGTTACAAGGGACGCAATGCCGACGGCACGTTCGACACGCTGTTCCAATCGATCGGCATCATCGAATGCGCGAGTGGCATCGAGCAGCAGCCGCCCAGCGACCCCGAAGCACTGGTGGCCAAGATCAAGGAACAGGCGCCGCGATTCGGTGCCGACGTGACCGTCGACGACCTCACCGACACCGACGGCGGCTGCAGCGAGTTGATGCCGAAGCAGGAACCCGTCGAGATCGACTACAGCGCCGACGCACCGGTCGTGATCATCGGCGGAACGAACGACCCCGCGACGCCCATCCGCTGGGCAGAGGAGATGACCGCGGCGATGGGCCCGAACGCACGCATGGTCACCTACACCGGCGAAGGACACGGCCAGTTGCTCGTGAGCACCTGCGTCACCGAGATCGAGGCCGCCGCGATCGCCGATCTCGAACTGCCCGACGAGAACGCCGTGTGCGACCCCGACCCCGTGGTGGAGCGCCCGTCGTGGTGGGCCGACCTTCCCACCGTCGACGGGTTCGAGGTGCAGGACCTCCCCGCGGTGAAGGCGGTGCTCGGGCTGACCGACACGCTGGGCTACGGCGAGACGCAGGTGACCTCACTGGCACCCGATGCGGCCGCAAAGGCCTGGGCCGACGCGCTGACCGACGCCGGCTTCCGCGACCTCGGGTCGCAGGACCTGGGTCTCGACGACGTCACCGAACAGGGCTACTTCGCTCCCAACGGCGACCTGCTGATCGTGATCGTGATGGGTCCGACCGCATTCGATCAGGACGAGTTGGCCAGCGCCAAGGGTGCGGTGCCCGAGGGCAAGACCATCGTCCTGATCTCGTACCTGCCGCAGTAGCGGTCGGTCCGTCGCCGCCCGTCACGCGACCCGCCGCACGTGCGGCACGGTGCCGCGAGGCGGTGCTGTCGGGGCCGACGGAATGGTGGCGTCGCTGCCCACCGCTTTCCACAACTCGGTGCGCAACCGGTCGGCGTGCGGTGGCTGCAACCGGTTGGCGACGACGACGCCTTCGATCATGTCGCCCAGCACGGCCATCCACGGACGGCCCTTGAGCTGCACAGCGACGACGACCCCCTTCGGATGACGACGCACCGACCGGTCGACCCCGACGATGCGCGGCGGGCAGCGGAAGCTGGGTGCCACGAGGCCGCGACGACGTGCCTCGCGGCCCAACTGGCGGGCAGCACTGGCGAAGTCGAGCGTGGACTGGTTGGCGGGCATGCTGCACACACAACCAGAAGGGTGCGACACGGTTCCCCGAGCGTGCGACACCCCCTCGGTAGTCTCGGACACGTGTCCGACGTCGTCGAGCCCTCCCCCGCTGCAGCGCTGGCGCTGACGCCCGCCCAGGCGCGCACGCTCGACGTCATGCGCCGCAGCGCCGAACCGCTCGTCTTCGACGACGCGTTCATCGACCACCTGCTCACTGTCGCCTCCAACGAGGTCGCCGCACTGTCGCTGCGCCTGCAGGGCGAGCAACTGTGGGTGAGCAAGGGCTTCCTCTCGCGCGTCCACGGGTGCGAGGTCCAGCATCTCGCACCCGACGAGTTCGCATGGAAGCCCACCACCGCGGCCGGCTTCGTCGCGCACAAGGCCATCGAGCTGTCGCTGAACTGGCGCGGCGAGCCGTTCCCCGCCCAGGTCGTCGACGAGGCCATGGCCCGCCTGGTCGACCAGGCCGACGGCCGCGGCGCGTACATCGCCGGCCTCACCGACGGCGAGTGGGCCGAGTTGCGCAGCCGGGCCGTCGACCGCACCACCAAGTTCCTGCAGGACTTCCCTCCCATGCCCATGTCGTCACACCCCGTGCTCGAGGCCGCGGTGAAGTGGCGGCCGCCGGGCACCATCGAGTTCTCGGGCAAGGTCGACCTGGTCGTCGGCCGCCCCCAGGGGCACGAGGCTCGGCTGCTGATCATCGACTTCAAGAGTGGCGGGCAGTCACCGCACCACCGCGACGACCTGCGCTTCTACGCGCTGCTCGAAACGGTGGTGCGTCGGGTGCCGCCACGCAAGCTGGTCACCTATTACCTCGACGC
>JANMFL010000090.1:0-15903 GCA_031377945.1 Acidimicrobiaceae bacterium
TGGCCGACGTCGGGCCCATCCAGATCCTCGTGGAATCGAACAAGGAGCTGGCGTATCCGATCGTCCGTGACATGGACACGTTCTGCTACGAGCGCCAGTCGGCCGGATCGATGGAGGTCGGCAGCTACGCCCACCGTCCCATCCTCATGCGTCCCGACGACATCCCGAGCAACCAGGCGTCGGCGCTCACACCCACCGAACTGCCGTTGACCTACGACGACTTCGACCCGCAGATGGAACAGGCCATCGAGCTGATGGAGATGCTCGGCGACGCCGAGATCAAGTACGCCATCAACGGCCTGCTCAGTCTCACCCCCGATGCCAACCCCGTACTCGGCGAGACCGTCGAGGTGCGCAACCTGTGGAGCGCGGCCGCGGTGTGGATCAAGGAAGGTCCCGGCATCGCCCAGCTGGTCGCCGAGTGGATGACGTACGGCTACCCGCACATGTGTGACCCGCACGGCAGCGACATCAGCCGCTTCTACCCGCACGAGAAGACCGAGTGGCACATCAACGCGCGCTGCAACGAGCACTTCAACAAGACCTACGGCATCGTCCACCCGCGTGAGCAGTGGGCCAGCCAGCGCGGTGTGCGACGCAGCCCGTTCTACCTCCGCGAAGAGGCGCTGGGTGCCACGTTCTTCGACGCCCGTGGCTGGGAGCGCCCGCAGTGGTACTCCAGCAACGAGAAGTTGCAGGCGAAGTTCCCCGACGCGTTCACACCGCGCAATCACGAGTGGGACGCCCGCTGGTGGAACCCGGTCACCAACGCCGAGCACCTGCAGATGCGCGAGAGCGTCGGCATGGTGGACCTCACCGCGTTCAACGAATTCGACTTCGAAGGCCCGAAGGCCATGGAGTTCCTGCAGTGGGTGTGCGTCAACAACGTCGACGTCGCCGTCGGTCGCAGCATCTACACCCCGCTCCTCACCGAGCACGGCGGCTTCCGCAGCGACCTCACCATCCAGCGCCTGGGGCAGCACCACTACCGCGTCATCACCGGTGCGTTCGACGGTGGCCGCGACAACTACTGGTTCAACAAGTGCCTCGAGCAGTTCAACGCCGAGCACGGCCTCGGATCGTGCACGTTCACCGATCAGTCGCAGTCCTACTGCACCATCGGTGTGTGGGGGCCGAATGCTGCGGCCACGATGGCCACGATCACGACCGATCACAGCACCGCCGCGTACGACCTGAGCCAGGACGCCTTTCCCTACGGCGCAGTGCGCGACGTCATCATCAACGGTGTGCCGTGCACGATGTTCCGCATCAGCTACGTCGGTGAGAACGGCTGGGAGATCTACACCCGCATGGAGCACGGCCTGCAGCTGTGGGACGCCATCTGGGATGCCGGTCAGGAGTTCGAGATCATTCCGGTCGGCATCGGTGTGTACGCCGTCACCGGCCGCATCGAGAAGGGCTACCGACTGATGGCCGCCGAGCTCGAGAGCGAATACAACCCGGTCGAGGCCGGTCTGGCCCGCCCGAAGGTGAAGACGGCGGACTTCATCGGCAAGGCGGCATACCTGAAGGCTCGCCAAGAAGCCGAGGACGGTGGCCCGGCCGCCGTCATGTGCACCCTGTCGATGGACAGCCAGCGCTGCGCCGACGGCTACGACCGTTTCCCCACCGGCGGCAACGAGCCCATCCTCACGCTGGCGGGCGATCGCATCGTCGACAGCAAGGGCCGCGTCTCGCGTGTCACCACCGCTGGCGCCGGTCCGTCGGTGGGCAAGTACCTGTTGCTCGCCTACCTCCCGCCGGAGCACGCCGTGGAGGGTGCCAAGCTGCAGGTGATGTACATGAACGAGATCTACCCCGTCACCGTCGAGCGCGCCGGTGCCATGCCGTTGTTCGACCCCGCCGACGCCCGGATGAAGAGCTGACGTCGTGAGGGTTCTCGTCTGTGTGAAGCGGGTGCCGGCTCCCGGCGCGAAGATCAACATCACGGCCGACGGGCAGGCCGTCGACACCGCGTACCTGGCGTTCACGACCAGCCCGCACGAGGAGTGCGCGGTGGAAGCGGCCGTGCAGTTGGTCGAGCAGCACGGCGGCGAGTCCACCGTGTTGACGCTGGGCCCGGCGGAGGCCGACGAGCAGTTGCGATATGCGGCCAGCATCGGCGTGGACAAAGCCGTGCTGCTGCCCATCGACGGCAACGAGTGGGACCCGCAGCGCACCTCGGCGGCAATCGCGGCAGCCATTCGCGATCTCGAAGCAACGGACGGTGTGTTCGACCTGGTGCTGTTCGGCAACGAGTCGGCCGATTCGGGCAACTTCCAGATCGGCGTACGCGTCGCCTACGCGCTGTCGCGACCCATGGTGAACGGCATCAAGGGCATCGAGGTCGACGGAACGGTGGTGCACGCCAAGCGAGAGTCCGACGCCGGCGTCGAGGTGTACCACCTTCCACTGCCCGCGGTGCTGGGTGTGAAGGAAGGCATCAATCTTCCTCGCTATCCCACGCTGAAGGGTCGTCTCGCCTCGAAGAAGGTCGATGTCGCCCAGGTCGCACCGCAGGGTGAGGCAGGGGGACAGCAGATGGTGACGCTGCTCCAAGCCGCTGAACAGGTCAGTCAGACGGTCATCCTCGGGCACGGCCCCGAGGCCGCTCCTGCCGTGGTCGACCTCCTCGAGGAACTGGGGTTGCTGAAGTGAGCACTCTCGTCGTCGTCGAACACGATCGTGGCACGCTGAGCCCGGCTTCGCTGGAGGCACTCGCTGCCGCCCGCACGTTGGGCGACGAGGTGCACGCACTCACCCTCGGCGCTGCTGCAGATGGGCTCGCCGTCACGCTCGCCGCGCACGGTGCAGCGACCGTGCATCAGGCGCACCACGACCTGCTCGCCGATTACGGACCCGAGGCGTGGGGCGAGGCGGTCGCGCAAGCGATCCGTGCGCTCCAGCCCGTCGCCGTGCTCGCCTGCGGCACCGACCGGGGCAACGAAGTGATGGCGCAGGCCGCGGCGCGGTTGGATCTGCCCTTCGTCGCCAACTGCAACGAGATCACCCCCGGTGCCGACCACTGGAGCATCGTCCGCGTCCGATGGGGTGGTTCGCTGCTGGAGGAGTGCACGCTCGTCGCGCCCACGAAGCTCGTCACCGTCACTCACCATGCGTTCGAAGCCGTCGAGATGGCTGGTGCCGGCTCGACGAACACGCTCGCCGTCGACCTCGATGCCACGCTGGCGCGCACTGTCGTGGCCGATCGCGTCGAGCGCGCCGCCGGCGTCACGTTGGCCACGGCACCGCTCGTGGTCGGTGGCGGTCGTGGTGTGGGATCCGCAGAAGCATTTGCCCCATTGGAAGCACTGGCTGCGCTGCTGGGTGGCGTCGTCGGGTGCTCGCGTGCCGTCACCAACAACGGCTGGCGCAACCACACGGATCAGGTCGGGCAGACGGGGACGCGAATCGCCCCCGACCTGTACGTCGCCTGCGGCATCAGCGGTGCGATCCAGCACTGGGTCGGTGCGATGGCATCGAAGAAGATCCTCGCGATCAACACCGACACCGAGGCGAACATGGTGGTCAAGGCGGACTACGCGGTCATCGGCGACCTGCACAAGGTGATCCCCGCGATCGCCGACGAAGTGCGCCGACGCTCGGCCTCCTGAGTGGGGCGTACCGAGCGCATCCATCGCCTGCCGTCGAGCAGTGCCTGAGTAGGCTCGGTCCGATGGGCAACAACGACTCGCTCCCGCCTCCTCCGCCGCCGGGTGGACAGCGCGACCTTCCGCCGACGCAGGCGACTCCGGTGCCGCCGCCTCCTCCTGCCGCCGGTTTTCCGGGTGCGTCTGGCGTGCCCGCGCCGCCGCCTGCGCCGCCCGCGGTGCCGCAGTTTCCCGATGCCGCGCCCACCACCCAGATGCCGCCCACACAGGCGTACCCGATCTCGACACCTGCGGGAGCGGGTGCCGTTCCGCCCGGCACGCCTCCGCCCACGGGAGTGCCGCCCGCGTCGGATGGGAACAACAAGCTGCCGTGGATCATCGCCGGTGCCGTCACCGTCGTGTCCGTCATCGTGGTGGCCATCGTGCTGCTCACCGGCGACGACAAGACCAGCAGTTCGCCCACAACCGAATCGGTCGCCGTGTCCACCACGGTCGTCGCGAGCACGACCGTGGCGCCGCAGACCACGCTCGTGATCACCACCCCGTCCACGACGGTGGCGGCGCCGACCACGGCCCCGACGCCCGACACCACCGAACCCGGGGTGAGCGTCTTCACCGACGACACCAACACGTTCACGGTGCTCCTGCTCGACACGTTCGAGACCGACACCACGCCGATCGACCAGGACGGTACACAGATCGCGAACGTCACCGGGGCCACCGACATCGCGGCCTTCAGCAAGGACGACGACCACGACACGTTCGGGATCTCGGTGTCGGCCGGGCCGAGCGACCAGATGCCTTCGGCCGCGGAGTTGCTGGCAAGCGCCGACCCGGGCGACACGGTGTGCACGGACCGCACGAGCAAGCCGGGCTACCCGACGCTGAACGGCGATGCCGAGGTGCTTCTCCTCGACGGGTGCGGGACGGACGGGCAGTCGGCCAAGGTCGTGATGGTGCTCACCTTCCCGGACCGCAATCTGACGCTCGCGGTCTACGCGCAGGGTCCCGGACCTTCCAACACCGACCTGCTCGACTTCACCCAAGCGGTGACCGAGTCCGTCGTGTTCCTCTGACGGCCGGCGGATGAGCAGCGAACCGCTGCGTCTCGATGACGGGCCCGCTCCGCGGGGGCTCGCGCTCGCCACCTGGGGTCTGTTCGCAGGGCTGGCGCTGCTGATGATGGCGGGCGGGCTGTTGTCGACGCTGCTCGGTGTGCGCTCGGAGAAGGTTGGCCTGCCCACCGTCGTGAGCAGCATCATCAGCGCCGCGTACTACGTGGGCTTCCTCTTGGGTTCGGTGCTCACCCTGCGCGGCCTCGGGCGAGTGGGTCACATTCGCGTGTACGCCGCGCTGGCGTCGCTGCTCGCCGCGGCCAGCATTGGCATCGGCATCACCGACGACGCCGTGTCCTGGGCGTTGCTCCGGCTGGTGACGGGGCTGTGCTTCGCTGGGTTGTACGTCGTCGCCGAGTCGTGGCTCAACGACCTCGCCGACAACGAGAATCGTGGTCGACTGCTCGCCGTGTACGGCGCGGTGACCATTGCGTTCCTCGGCATCGGGCAGGTGTCGGTGTCGCTGTTCGATCCGCTGCTCGTCACCGGTTTCGCCGTGGCCGCCATCGCCACCTCGTTGGCCGTTGGTCCTGTTGCGCTGTCCGAGGCGGCGGTGGCGCCGGCAATCGACAGCGCGGGCAAGATGTCGTTGCGCGAGCTTTCGAAGATCGTGCCGACGGGCGTGTACTCGTGCTTTCTGGTCGGCATCGCTCACGGCGCAATGTCGGGCATGGCCGCGATCTACGCCACCCGTGTGGGGTTGGGACTGGTCGGTCTGTTCGTCGCCTTGCCGAGCATCGGAGGCGTGGTGCTGCAGTGGCCGATCTCGGCGACGAGCGACGAGATCGACCGCCGGGCCGTGGGGTTGGTGGCCAGCGCGGGAGCAGCTGGTGTCGCAGCGCTGATGCTGCTCGACTCGCCACACAAGCCGATGGCGTTCTTCCTGTTCATGCTGCTCGGTGGGTTCAGCTATCCGCTGTATTCGATCGTCGGCGCGTACACGAACGACTGGATCGAGCCCGAGCACCTGAGCGGGGCGGCGAGTCAGTTGGTGAAGATGTACGGGCTGGGTGCCATCTGCGGCCCGCTGATCGCCGGAACGATGATGGGCATCATCGGACCCACCGGCTTCCCCTGGGCGCTCGTCGGGATGCACCTCGCCATCGCCGTGTTCTTCTTCTACCGGATCCTGTTGTGGCGGGCGCCGCTCGCAAAGCGTCCGTGGAGCGAGGTGTCGCTGCCCGCACGAGCCTTCTACGTGCCGGCGACGGTCATCGCGATCGGCCGCCGTCGCGTCCGGCGCCGCCGTCCCCCCGACTGACCACCCGCCGAGTCCGAGCTCGCGGCGCGTTCACCAGGAACTTAAGTTCGCGTGCAGTGGCTCAGGAGAGCTTGGTGAGGATCTTCTGCTGCCACTTGGCGGTGGCGTCGACGTTGTTGAACGTGAACAGGTGGATGCCTTCGAGGTTCAGTTCGTCGGCCACCTTGGCCAGCGGCGTGAGGAACTTCACTGGGTCGTAGCCGCCGGGGCGGAGCAGGCGGCCGATGGCGCCACTGTTCTTCTTCAGGAAGCGGACGCTGCTCCCGATGTCGAGCTTCGTCGACAGCGAGATGAGCTTCATCTTGTCGATCGCTCCCGGCGCCCCGATGTGCAGCGGCAGCGTGAGCCCGGCGGCGCGCTCGTCGCGGACCCACTGGATCCACTGCTTGGTGTCGAAGTGCATCTGCGTGCTCGCGAAGCCCTCGATCCCGGCCTCGGCCAGCAGCGCCTGCTTCTCGTGCAACGCCTGGTGCACGACATCGCTGGGAATGAGGGAGTGGCCATCGGGATAGGCGGTGACGCCGATGCGTCGCAGCCCGTGGTCCTGGCCGAGGAAGTCCTTCAGGAACGCGACCACGCCGTCGTAGCGGCCGACCGGCTCAGGGGTGTCGCCTGCGACCAGGAACACCTCGGACAAGCCGCGCTCGCGGCAGAACTCGGCGAGCTTCTTGACGGCGACGTCGTCCTCGGTGAGGCGAGCCGAGATGTGCGGCACTGCCTCGTGGCCCAGGCCGAGGATGCGGTCGGTGAGATCGAGCGTGGCTTGCTGACCCTTCTTGAAACTGCACGTGACCGAGACCGACGAACCGGCGGGAATGTGTTCGAGTTGCGGCTCGAGGTTCTTCAGCGGGATGACCTCGTAGCGCGCCTCGGCGATGAGTGAGCGGAGCGATGACACGTGATGTCCTTTCAGGCGAATTCGTCGGGGAGTTCGGTCTTGCGGCGATCGATGAAATCGACGAGTTCCTCGTCGATCGCGCTGTCGAGATCGGGGGCCTCGTACTCGGCGAGGCGACGCTTCCAGACCGCGTTGGCGCGCTGCGCGGCGTCGAGCCCACCCTCCTCGGTCCACTGCTCGAAGCTCGAGTTGTCGGCGGTGTCGCTGCGGTAGAACGCCGTCTCGAAATTGGCCAGCGTGTGCGCAGTACCGAGGAAGTGATTGCCGGGCTGGTGCTCGCGCAGTGCGTCGAGGGCGAGGCCGTTGGTGGAGGTGTCGAGCCCCTTCACGAAGGTGTGCATCATGCCCAACTGGTCGCAGTCGAGGATGAACTTCTCGTAGCCGAGCGCCAGACCGCCCTCCAGCCAGCCTGCTGCGTGCAGCACGAAGTTCACGCCACCGAGGATCGTCGGCTGCAGCGTGTTCGCGCTCTCGTACGCGGCCTGCGCATCGGGCAGCTTCGAAGCGGTGAGCGAACCGCCCGAACGGAACGGCACGCCAAGGCGGCGGGCGAGCGCGGCGACCGTGTACAGCACGAGTGCGGGCTCGGGAGTGCCGAACGTGGGCGCTCCGGTCTGCATGCTCATCGAGCTGGCGAACGAGCCGAACACCACGGGCGCACCCGGGCGCACGATCTGGGTGAACGTCATACCGGCGAGCGCTTCGGCGAGCGTCTGCACAGCCACGCCGGCGCTCGTGCTGGGTGCCATCGCGCCGGCGAGGATGAACGGGGTGATGATGGTGGCCTGGTTGTTCTCGGCGTAGACCCGCGCCGCAGCGAGCATGGTGCCGTCCCAGACGAGCGGCGACGACGCATTGATGAGGCTCGTCATCACGGTGCGATCCTGCAGGTCGCCACCGAAGCCGATGCGGGCCAGGTCGATGGAGTCCTGCGCACGGGATCCGGCGGTGACCGAACCCATGAACGGCTTGTCGCTGTACTTCAGGTGCGAGTACACCATGTCGAGGTGCCGCTTGCTGACCGGGATGTCGACCGGCTCGCAGACCGTGCCACCCGAGTGATGGAGCCACGGCGACGAGTAGGCCAACTTCACGAAGTTCTGGAAGTCGGCGAGCGTGGCGTAGCGGCGACCGTTGTCGAGGTCGTGCACGAAGGGCGAGCCGTAGTTCGGCGCGAACACGGTGTTGTCGCCACCGATGACCACGCTGTGCGAGGGGTTTCGGGCGTGCTGCGTGTAGCTGCCCGGCGCGTTCTTGCTGACGATCTCACGGCACATGCCGCGGGGGAAGCGCACCCGGGTGCCATCGACGATCGCGCCTGCGGAGGCGAACATCGGCAGTGCCTCGGGGTAGTCGCGCACCTCGATGCCGACCTCCTCGAGGATCGTGTCGGCCGTGTGCTCGATGGTGTTCAGGGCCTCGTCGCTGAGGATCTCGAACGGCGCCATGGTGCGGGTGAGGTACGGCACCCGCTCGATGACGCTCGCGGCGCGCATCGCGGCGCGTCCGGCGCGTCCGCCGGATCGGCGTCCGCCACCCGAATGCTCAGGCGCGGTGGGTTCGCTGAAGTCGCTCATGACTCCTCCTTGGCGGTGTCGACGGGCAGAGCAGTGTCGACGGGCGTCGCCGCTTGGTCGCCGCGCGCTCGACGCCGGCGGCCGGTGCGATCGCCGCCACCGGACGACGCAGTGCGCTCGGGGAGCGTCACCACCGTGGACAGATTCGGTGTGGGTGCTGTCGCGTGGGGGAACGCCATGGCGGCGATGAATTCGCTCTGGAACGCAGGCTCGGTCGCGGTCTCGATCTTCACGACGTTGCGCACGGCCGCTTCCATCTCGCGTCGTGCCGCGACCGACAACAGGGCACGGACCGCACCGGCGCCGGCCGCATTGCCGACGGACCGGACCTGGGGGAGCGGGCAGTCGGGCACGAGGCCGAGGACCAGCGCATAGACGGGGTCGATGTGGCTGCCGAACGCGCCGGCCAGCCGGATGTCGTGCAACTCGGTGAGGCCGGCGTGGTGCATGAGCAACTCGATACCCGCCCGCAAGGCTGCCTTCGCCAACTGAATGGCGCGGACGTCGTTCTGGGTGATGCACAGCCGCACGCCCTCGGCTTCGTGAACGACGTAGCTGAACGTGCGGCCTGCCGCGACGATGCGGGGCGACCGTGTGGCGAGCGAGCCCTGGACCACGCCGTCCTGATCGATGATGCCTGCGAGGTACATCTCGGCGACCACCTCGATGATGCCCGAGCCGCAGATGCCCGAGATGTCGAGCGACTCGACGCTCTCGGCAAATCCGGTCTCGTCGCTCCACAGGTCGCTGCCGATGACCTTGAAGCGGGCTTCCAGGGTGTCGCGGTCGATGCGGACCCGTTCGATGGCACCGGCCGTGGCTCGCTGGCCACAGCTCAGCTGCGCTCCCTCGAACGCCGGACCGGTGGGGCTGCTGGCCGCGAACTGGCGCTGGGCGTTGCCGAGCACGATCTCGGCGTTGGTGCCGACATCGACGAGCAGTTGATCGGTGGCCGAACGGTGCGGACCTTCGCTGAGGATGACGGCCGCGGTGTCGGCGCCGACGTGCCCGGCAATGCACGGCGCGAGGTACACCAGGGCGTGCGGGCAGTGCAGTTCGAACTGTTCGGCGCGCACGCTCATCGCTTCCGCGGTCGCCAATGTGAAGGGTGCCTGACCCAACGGAGTGGGGTCGATACCCGCGACGATGTGATGCATGATCGGGTTGCCGACCAGCACGATCTCGAGCACTTCCTCGACGGATGCCTCGGCCTGCTGGCACAGTTCGGCGACCAGCTCGTTCAGCGCCGTGCGCACCGACTCGGTGAGGTTGCGGTCGCCACCCGGGTTCATCATCACGTACGACACGCGGCTCATCAGGTCTTCACCGAATCGGATCTGCGGGTTCATCCGACCGGCCGACGACAGAATCTCGCCGGTGCTGATGTCGCACAGGTGACCGGCGATGGTGGTGCTGCCGATGTCGACCGCGATGCCGTACGCCCGCTCGACGTAGCCACGCCAGGCGGTGACGACTGCATCGCCGCGCACCGCGACCGTGGCGCCTCGATCCTGTCCGGAGAACGCCCGGTGCACCTCCTGCAGCGCGGCGAGGTCGAGGTGGGTGACCGTGCGACCGTGCGATTCGAGCAGCGCGCTCACCACCAGATCGGTCATCGACTCGGCGTCGCCGAGCACCGATTGCGGAAGTTCCAAGTAGTAGAGGTGCACCGCGGGATCGAGCACCACGTCGCTGAGATCGAGGCTCTTGCGCACCACCGGTCGGTGCACCTGGCTCTCGGGAGGTACGTCGAGGACGACGTCGTCGACGATCATCGCGCAGCAGCCGAGACGCCGGTCCGGCTTCATGCCGCGGCGCTGCTCGTAGGCGTCCTCTGTCTCGCCCCACGGTGTGAGCGACGCGTCGGTGTTCTCGATTGCCCACTTCGAGTACGCGCCGGGCGCGAACGCGATCTGGCAGCGTCCGCAGATGCCGCGCCCGCCGCACACCGAGTCCAGGTCGACGCCGAACTGGCGCGCCGCTTGCAGCACCGTGGTGCCGGGCGTGACCTCACCATCGAGGCCGGACGGGGTGAACACGACACGCGCCATGTGCGACTACTCCGCGCGCCGGGCGCGTCGGCCGCCACCGGCGCGGCCCTCGCGGGCGCCACCGGCAGCGTCGGGGTCGCGGTTGGCGCGGATCCAGGCCATGCAGTCCTGGTCGTTGCCGGCGAGCACGTCGGCGGCCATCACCATCGCCTTCACCTCGGGGTGCAACGGGTTCATGATCGCCGACGTCATGCCGTTCGAGATGGCCATCGCCAGGAACGTGCCGGTGATGTTGTTGCGCGCCGGAAGGCCGAAGCTGACGTTGCTCGCACCGCACGTGGTGTTGACCTTCAGTTCGGTCACCAGGCGGCGCAGCAGCGCGAACACCTGGCGCCCAGCGGTGCCCATTGCACCGATGGGCATGACGAGCGGGTCAACGACGATGTCGGACGCCGGGATGCCGTAATCGGCGGCGCGGTTGACGATCTTGCGGGCCACCTCGAAGCGGACGTTCGGGTCGGTGCTGATGCCGGTCTCGTCGTTGCTGATCGCCACGACCGCAGCGCCGTACTTGGCGACGAGCGGCAGGACCCGCTCCATCTGCTCGTCCTCGCCGGTGACCGAGTTGACGAGTGCCTTGCCCTTGTACACGGCCAGCCCGGCCTCGAGCGCCTCGATGATCGACGAGTCGATCGACAGTGGAACGTCGGTGACGCCCTGGACGAGTTGTACGGCGCGGGCGAGCAGCGCGGGCTCGTCGGCCAACGGGATGCCGGCGTTGACGTCGAGCATGTGGGCGCCGGCGGCCACCTGAGCCAGTGCATCGGCCTCGACGCGGCTGAAGTCGCCGTTCTTCATCTCCTCGGCGAGCAGCTTGCGCCCGGTGGGGTTGATGCGCTCGCCGATCATCACGAAGGGCCGGTCGAAACCGATGACCACTTCCTTGGTCGCGCTGCTGATGACGGTGTGGGTCATTGTTGTTCCTGTACTGCTGCTTGCTCTGGTGAGATGGGGTCCCAGCCGCCGTTGTCGACGAGGGTGTGCAGGCGATCGTTGGTGAACTCCTGCTCGATGGCCGCGGCCGTGGCCTCGACCGTGGGAACGAGGTCACCGGTGACCGGATAGCTCGTGCGGCGCCATTCGGCGACGTACTCCTGGGCGGTCTTCTTGCCGGCCACCATGGCGGCGCGGTCGATCGCCTTCTGGAAGCGATGGGGCAGCACCACGCCGTGTTTGTCGTCGCCCACCTTCCCGTTGATCTGCGCGGGGATGTCGCGCCACAGGATGACGACGATCTCTTCCTTCGAACGACGGGACATGTCAGGGGACCTTTCTGAGGTTGACGCCGACGGCGTCGTGGAAGTGGTCGAGGCCGACGTGATGGTGTTCGAACCGAAGGCCCAACCGCGCGGCGGCCTCTCGGGCGGCCGCGAGCACGTCGGCGCGATCGGTCTGCGACAGCAGGACCAGGCGTGTGTAGTTGCCGAAGTAGGCCGACAACAGTTCCGGGTGACGGTCGAGGCGGAGCCCCTGCCACACCAGCGCGTCGAAGTGCTTGGCCAGGAAGTCGGTGAGGTAGAACGTGCCGACCTCGGCCTCGGCCAACGCGCGGAACAGGTCGCTGCCGGCGAAGAACTCGTAGCAGTGGTCGCCAGGGATGCGGCGCAGGTTGGGCCGCTGGGCGAGCAGGGCATCGAGGGTGCCACCTGTCCCGCAGTCGGCGTAACCGATGAGCACATCGCGGTCGCCGTCGGGGTCGAGTTCGTCGAGCAGCTCGACGAGCGCGGGCACGATGCGTTCGGGCCGGTTGTGCAGGTTCGCGGGGAGGTAGCGCACGTCCAGGTGCTCGGTGAGGCCGTCGGCGGCCAACACGGCGCGGAGCTCACTGACCAGCGCTCCGCACGCCAGCACCAGGGGCGCTGCCATCGGAGACGTCAGACGGACGGGCCGGGCGGCTCGGCGCGGCCGCGACGGGCCGTGACGAGTTGCTTGGCGGTCTCGGAGGCGACGGCGGCGTCGCGACAGTAGGCGTCGGCGCCGATGGCCTGGCCGAACTCCTCGTTCAACGGGGCACCACCGACGAGGATGATGTACTTGTCGCGCAGGCCACGCTCCTGAAGGGTGTCGATCACGACCTTCATGTACGGCATCGTGGTGGTGAGCAGTGCCGACATGCCCAGAATGTCGGGCTGGTGCTCCTCGAGCGCGGCGAGGAATGCATCGGCATCGGTGTTGATGCCCAGGTCGATGACCTCGAATCCGGCGCCCTCGAGCATCATCGCGACGAGGTTCTTGCCGATGTCGTGGATGTCGCCCTTGACGGTGCCGATGACGACCTTGCCGACGGGCTCGGCCCCGGTCTCGGCGAGCAGCGGCCGGAGGATCTCCATGCCCGCCTTCATCGAGTTGGCCGACAGCAACACCTCGGGCACGAACAGGATGCCGTCGCGGAAGTCGATGCCGACGATGCGCATTCCTTCGACGAGTGCGTCGTTGAGCACCCGGTCGGGTGCCCAACCGCGGTCGAGCAGGATCAGGGTGCCCTCGGCGATCTCGGGGGCCAGACCGTCGTAGAGGTCCTCGTGCATCTGCGTGACGAGTTCGTCGTCGGGCAGGGAGGACAGGTCCAGGTCGTCGGCATCGCTCATGTGGCAATCCTCGTTCGCGGCGGGCGTGGACCCCGATTCCCGGCGTTCCACGATGCGGAATCAACCCGCATGGTGGAACTCTACCATGTCAGCCGGGGTGAATACGAGACAGGTGTACCGAATATTCGGGGTCGCGCATCAGCCGTGCGCATCGCTCGAACCGGCCCGTCGCGTAGGCCCAGAAGTCCTCGGCCGGGTTGCCGTTGGCGTGCTGGATGACCCCCCACAGCGTCCACAGCAGATCGCACATCGCCTTGTACGCGACCATCCGTCCGACCTCGGACTCGGGTGGGTCGCCGCCGAAGTAGGCGCGCAGCAATGCCGCCTCCTGCTCGGGGCCGAACTCGCCCTCGACCGACAGGTCACCGAGGTCCCACATGGGGTCGTTGTTGCCGGCGTACTCGTAGTCGATGATGTACATCCGCTCGCCGGTGTCGAGGAAGTTCTCGCACAGCGGATCGCAGTGCGAGGGTGCGAGCGGTCGTGCCGTGGCTTCGAGCGCGGCTCGTGTGGCCTCGGCCGTGGCCTGCAGTTCCTCGTAGCCGTCGGGCAGCGCGGCGCCCTTGACGGCCAGGAGGCCTTTGTAGTCGTCGATCATCCCGAACAGGTCGAAGTCGTTGGCGAACGGTGCCGCCGTGGTGTGCAGTTGGCGAAATGCTCGGCCGGCGCGGGCCACGGCGTCGAGGTCGCGGAAACGCACGACGCTCATCGTGGCCGCGCCGTCCACGTAGCGAGTGACCATCAGGCCGTCGTCGGCGTCGAAGAACACGACCTCGGCGTTCACGCCTGCATCCGCCGCCGACCGGGAGGCCACGGCCTCGGTGGTGCGGTCGATGTACTCGCTGGTGCCCGCGCCGGGGATGCGCAGCACGTACTTGGCGCCGTCGTGCTCGAACAGGTGGTTGACGTTGGTGAGTCCGGCCAAGCGACTCGTCGGCGTGGCGGCCGGATACCCGGCACGGGTCAGGGCGTCGGCCACGGCGGGGTTCTGGGCGTCCATCTCGTCATTCTTCCTTCTGGGCGTCGGCACTCCCGGACTCCAGGAATCGTGGTGCCGAGTTCAGGCCTTGAGCCGGGCGCTCGTGGGGTCGTACACGGGACGGTCGTGGCGGATGGCCGGGATGGGCTCGCCGTAGACCTCGATGATGAACTCGGTGCGGTCGAGCAGCTCCACCGGCAGGTAGCCGTACACCACCGGCTTGCCGACCGTGTGTCCGAAGTTGGCCGACGTGGTGAAGCCCACCACGCTGCCGTCGACCATGATCGCCTCGCCGCTCACCGGATAGGCCATCGACTCGAGCGTGAACGTGCACAGGCGACGCTCGACGCCGGCTTCCTTCTGTGCCACGAGCGCATCTCGGCCGAGGAAGTCGCCCTTCTTCAGGTTGACGCGCCATGCCAGACCGGCCTCCCACGGCGTGGTGTCGGGCGTGATGTCGGTGCTCCAGTAGAGGTAGCCCTTCTCCATGCGCAGTGTGTCGATGGCCCGGTAGCCGACGTCGACGATGCCATACGCCGCGCCGGCCACCTTCAACGTCTCGTAGACGTGGACCGCGTACTCGGTGGGCACGTGCAGTTCCCAGCCCAGCTCGCCCGTGTAGCCGATGCGCAACGCGAGCACCGGCGCCGAGCCGATGGTGAGCTCCTTCGCCGTGGCGTAGGGGAACGCCTCGTTGGACACGTCGTCCTCGCACACAGCCCGCAGCACGTCGCGGCTTTTCGGGCCGCACAGGTTGATCACCGCTCGCGCCGACGTGAGGTCGCGCACGATGACGCCGCCGTCGTCGGGTGAGTTGGTGCGGATCCAGCCCATGTCGTGTGCCCCGAACGCCGCGCCGGTGACGACGTACCAACTGTCGGGCGCCGTTCGGGTGAAGGTGAGGTCGCACTCGATGCCGCCGCGCTCGTTGCACAGTTGGGTGTAGATGGCCGTACCGACGGGCTTGTCCATGTCGGCCACGCTGAGCCACTGCACCAGGTCCAGCGAGCGTGGACCTGCGATCTCGAACTTGGCGAACGACGTCTGGTCGACCAGGGCGACACCCTCGCGGATCGCGCGGTGCTCGGCCCCGACGTGCTCGAACCAGTTGGGTGCCTCGAACGACGGACGGTCGACGGCTTCGACACCCTCCGGGGCGAACCACAGCGCTCGCTCCCAACCGCCGCGCGATCCGAACACGGCGCGGTTGGCGTCGAGCGCGCCATGCAGCGGGCTGCGGCGGATACCTCGGGCGGTGACCTTCTCGGAACCCGGTGCGGCGAGCTTGTAGTGATGCGCGTACATCTCGACCATGCGCGTGTCCATGAAGTGGCGAGTGGTGTGGTGGAACGAGAACCGGCGCACGTCCAGCGGCCACAGGTCCAGGCTGGGGCGGCCTTCGAGCATCCATTCGGCCATCATTTTTCCGGCCCCGCCGCCGGCGGCGATGCCGTAGAGGAAGCCGGTCGCGACGTAGTAGTTGTCGAGTTCGGGAACGCGCCCCATCACGAAGTCGGCGTCGGCTGAGTACGGGATGGGTCCGTTCAGCAACGTGCGGATGCCGGCCGCCTCGATGCACGGTGTGCGCTTCACCGCCATCTCGGCGAGCTGGGCGAAACGGTCGTAGTTCGGGTCGAACAGTTGCCGCTGGAACGGCGACGGGATGCCGTCGGCGCCCTGCCCGGTGCCGAACGCGATGGTGTCGGGTTCGTAGCCGCCCACCAGCAGGCCGGGGCCGTCGGGCTTGTAGTACACGAGGTGGTCGGGGTCGCGCATCGTCGGCATCTTCCCCAGCTCGACCGGCGTGTAGCCCTCGATGGGGC
>JANMFL010000117.1:0-1756 GCA_031377945.1 Acidimicrobiaceae bacterium
GACCAGTTCGTCGATGCTGCGGTGGAAACCGTCGGCGTCACCGAGCAGCGGCGTGATGTCGCGGTAGGTCACGCCGGGCACGGGGTAGTCCGGGATGTCGCGAACCAGTTCGGAGATCCAGTGACCGTTCGATGGCATGGCTGAAGGGTATCGGGCCTGGTCTCAGGCTCGGCGCTTCTTCTTCCTGGGGCGCGGCGCGTGCTGGAGCACCTCGTCGGGCGTGACCGCGGGTTGCGGCGCACCGGGCTCGACCGTCTCGGTGCTGCGGGCCCGACCCTCACGACGGCTGGCCGGCGTCCCGCCGAGCACCAGTCGTTCGAGCTCGTCGCCCGTGGCATGCCGGTCGCGCTGGCTGCGGTAGCGCGGCTCGCGCTCCTTGGCGAGCGCCACGAGGGGCGAGGCCACGAAGATGGACGAGTACGAACCGGTGATCAGACCGATGAGCAACGCCAGTGCGAAGTCGCGCAGCGTGGCCGCGCCCATGATGCCCGCGCCGAGGATCAGCAACGACAGTACCGGCAGTACCGCGGCGAGGCTGGTGTTCAGCGACCGCATCAGCACCTGGTTCATCGACACGTTCAACACGTCGGCGTACGGCATGCGGTAGCTCGAGTACCGCTGCTGGTTCTCCTGCAGCTTGTCGAACACGACGATCGTGTCGTACAGCGAGAAGCCGAGGATGGTGAGGAACGCGACCACCGTGGCCGGTGTGACCTCGAACCCGAACAGCGAGTAGATGCCGACGCTGACGATGACGTCGTGGAGCATGGCGAGAATGGCCGCCAGGGCCATGCGCCATTCCAGGCGCCAGGCGATGAACAACGACACGAGCACCAGGAACACGATGAGGGCCTGCACGGCCTTCTCGGTGATGCTCGCACCCCAGCTGCTGGACACGAGCTGTGTGGTCACAGCATTGATGTCGACGCCCACCTCGTCGGCGAACGCCTGCTGCACCTTGAGGCGCACGTCGTCGGGCTGATCGCCCACCTGCACCTGGACGCTTCGGCCGGTCTTGTTCGAGGTGAGGATCTGCACCTTCGCCGCGCCGCCATCGAGACCGTTGTCGTCGAGGATGGAGCGTGCCTGCGCCTCGGTGAGCGTCTCGGACGGCACATCCCAGAGGACCCCACCCTTGAACTCGAGGCTCAGGTTGAGGCCGCTGAAGAGCAACGAGACGACGCTGATGAGGACGAGGGCGCCCGAGATGCCCAGACCGATCCAGCGCCGACCGTAGAAGTCGATGGCCGTTTCGCCGTGGTAGAGCCGGCCACCGGGGCCGCGGCGCGGGGGCAGCGGCTTCGGCTGGGGCTCGTCGGGAAGCAGTGTGTCGGTCATGCCGTGGCTCCGTGAGGGGTGACCTCGATGCCCATGACCTTCTGGCGCTCCATCCACTTCGTGCGGGCGAGCAACAGGACCATCGGACGAGTGAAGAAGAAGGCGACGATCAGGTCGCACAGGGTGGACAGACCGAGGAAGAAGGCGAAGCCGCGCACGGCGCCGACCGTCAGGTACCACAGCACCATGGCGCCGATGAGCGACACCAGGTCGGCGATGACAATGGTGCGCCATGCGCCCTGGAAGCCGCGCAGCGCGCTGTTGCGCAGCGTGCGCCCGGATCGGACTTCATCCTTCAATCGCTCGAAGAACACCACGTACGAGTCGACGGTGACGCCGACGGACACGATGATGCCGGCGATACCGGACAACGAGAGTGCCAAGCCGTTCGTCTTCGACAGCCAGGTGATGATGCCCC
>JANMFL010000195.1:0-16197 GCA_031377945.1 Acidimicrobiaceae bacterium
TCAAGGTCGTCGACCTCTCCGGCGACACCGAGGGCGGCGGCACCTGGAAGACTGAGCGCATGCAGCCGCTCGGCGTCCACCACGTGTCCATCAACGTCAGCGACGCGGCGGCCGCGATCGCGTTCTACACCGAAGTGCTGGGCATGACCGTCCGCACCGACCGACCCGACTTCGACTTCGCCGGCGGATGGCTGAACCTGGGCGACCAACAGGTGCACCTGCTGGAGATCGACGTGCCCGACCAGAAGGGTCAGCACTTCGCCGTTCGCGTCGCCGACATCGACGCTGCGGTCGCCGACATCCGCGACCGCGGCGTGCAGGTGAGCGACCCGCAGCCCGTCGGCCCCGGCCGTCAGGCGTTCCTGCGCGACCCTTCGGGCAACCTCCTCGAACTGAACCAACCGAACTGAACCAACCCGTCTGACGCCAGGAGGGCAACCATGGCCTACAACCAGCTCGACCGCATCGTCCACGACGCCGACGCGCACATCATGGAGCCGCCCACGTGGCTGCGTGACCACGCCGACCCGTCCATCCGCGATCGCATCAGGCCGCTCGAGCTGAGCGGTGGCAACGAACTGCGCCAGACCGGTTCGGTCGAGGAGCAACTGGCCGACCTCGACGCGGCGTTCGCCCGTCTCACCGAACGCCACCGCTCCGACGACTACCGCGCCGTCGAAGCGAACGAGATCATGCTGCGCAAGAACTATGCGGCGACCGGCTCGTTCCTGCCCGACGACCGACCGCGCGCCCTCGACCTGCTCGGCTTCCAGAGCCAGTTGATGTTCAACACGTTCCACAACCGGCGCCTGTACGACTGGGAACACGGCGCCGACATGGACTTCGCCTACGGCGCCGCCCGAGCCCACAACCGCGGCATGGTCGAGTTCTGTTCGGCCGACCCGCGTCTGCTGCCCACCTGCTACGTCCCGCTCGCCGACTTCGACCGTTCGGCCGCGATCGCCCAGGAGTCCGTCGACATGGGTGCAGCCGCCCTGCTGGTCGCCAGCGGCGCGCCCGCCGGCCACTCGCCGTCGCACCGCTCACTCGACCGCGTGTGGGCCATCGCCCAGGACGCCGACCTGCCCGTCGTGTTCCACGTCGGCGGCACCGGCGACCTGATCGACCCGTCGTACTTCCAGAACGGTCTGCCCATCCCGCCCGACTTCCACGGCGGAGCGGAGAACTTCCGCTCGGTCGACTACATGGCCATCCCGTTCCCACCCATGCAGACCCTGGCGACGATGGTGTTCGACGGCGTCCTCGACCGCTTCCCGCGACTGCGCATCGGCGTCATCGAACAGGGCGCGATCTGGGTGCCGAGCTGGATGCGACAGATGGAGAGCGCGTTCGAGGCGTTCGTGAAGCACGAGGAGCGTGTGCGCGACCTGGCGATGCGGCCGAGCGACTACGTGCGCCGGTCGATGAAGTTCACGCCGTACCCCACCGAGGACGTCCGCTGGATCATCGAACAGGCCGGACCCGAGACCGTGTTGTTCAACAGCGACTACCCGCACGTCGAGGGTGGTCGCCGACCGATCGAACGGTTCGAGCGCAGCCTGGGCGACGTTCCCGAATCGGTGCGCCAGGCGTTCTACTGCGACAACTTCCTCGCGCTCATGGGCGCCGGCGCGCGCCACCTCGTCGACGCCTGAGGACGACCAGCCGCGCCAGGTCGAAGCGCGCGACGTCAGCGAACCAGCGCGTACGAGTCGACCTGGCCACGGAACGACCCGCTGCCGTCGTTGGGCAGCTCGATGAACGTGCGGCCGGGCTTCAGCAGAATGGGTTCGCCATCGTCGTCGATGAACGAGAACGGGTCGAGCCGATCGGCGCGCTGCCACTTGCCGATGACGAGACGACCGCCGGTGAACACCATCGCCACACCTTTGCCCGTGGAGCGGCCGTCGGGCGACCGCCCGTCGGTGCTGCTCGGGTGGTAGGCGAGCCAGGCGATCACCACGTTGTCGCTGGTGACCTGCGTGCCATCGGCCATCACGTGCGTGTCGCCGTCCTGCTGGCGCAGGTACGACGTCGTCGCCGCGTCGTAGCGCCACTGCGCGAACACGCGCTGGATCTGCAGGTCGAAGCCGTTCATCGGCGTTCCCTGCGTCGCGGCCTCATCGGCGCCGCGGTAGTGGAACTGCTGCTCGGGACCGGTTCGATCCGGGCCGGCGTTCGTGCGCAGTTGCGCGGTGTCCGCATGGGTCTTGTGCGGCCGCCCCTTGTTCGGGTCGAGCTCCCAACCCGGGCCTTTGCCCTCGGTGACGAGCAGCATGTCCGAGTTGCGCAACAACTCGATGTTGCCCCGGTTGCCGCCCGAGCAGGCGAACACCGCACGGTTGAACGAGCCGAGCAGGTTCACGTCCTGCTCACGGCACGAGCGAATGGGGCCCACGAAGTCGGCGTCCTGGCTGTGGAACACCGTGGCGAAACGGGTCGGACCGGCGCCCCACGCCTCGTAGACGACGTCGGCGGCGTTCAAACCGGTCTGGGGTCGCGCCTTGCGGTCGTTGCTGATCTTCACGACCAGGGCGACCTTGGTCAGTAACGACTCGTCGGTCAGCGGCAACCCCGTCAGCGGCTGCACCGGCGGCGGCAGGGTCGTCGTGGTCGGTGCGACCGTGGTGGACGTCGTCGTGGTCGGTGCGGCCGTGGTGCTCGTCGGCTCGGTGGTCGTCTCGAGTGCCGTGGTCTCGGCAGGCTTGGCCGAGGACTTGCTGCAGGCCGCCAACACCGCCGCGCCGCCAGCGAGGGCGAACAGTTGACGACGTGACACCACCGATCGCCAGATCGTCGTCGGGTCCGTCGTCTGGCTCGCGCGCTCGTTCGGGTTCGTCATCGTCGTTCTGCACACCTTCGTGGTCGGGCTTCATCGTGGGCTCATCGGCTGGCCCGTCCGCGACCGGAACCTACCGCGCACCCCCTCGCAATGCGGGTCACACCTTCGCCAGGATCTTCGATTCTCGCCGGTTGAGTCGCCTCGCCGATGGGTAACAACACCCCATGAAGTCACACGAGAAGAACGGCCGAGACACCGCCCGCCGTGCCACCACCACGGCTACCGCAAAGTCCACGCCCGTGACCTCGTCGCGACAGGCATCGTTCACGTTGCCGGGCCTGTCCATGGGCGCTGGCAAGCGCATCGCCGACTGCCTGCAGGAACGTCTGGTCAGCCTCACCGACCTGTCGCTCACCCTCAAGCACATCCACTGGAACGTCGTCGGACCGAACTTCATCGGCGTCCACCAGATGCTCGACCCGCAGTACGCCGGGGTGCAGTTGATGGTCGACGACCTCGCCGAACGCATCGCGTCGCTGGGCGGTGTGCCGAGCGGTCTGCCCGGCCGCTTGACGACGATGCGCCACTGGGACGACTACTCGCTCGACCGCGCCGACTCGCTCTCGCACCTCGGCGCCCTCGACCTGGTCTACTCCGGCGTCATCGCCGCCCACCGCAAGGCCATGGACGACGTCGCCGACGACGACCGGGTCTCCGAGGACATGCTCATCGGGCAGACGGGCACGCTCGAGCGCTACCAGTGGTTCGTCCGATCCCACCTCGCCGACTGGGCCGGTGGCATCGCCAACGCCGGTTCGATCACCGAGATCGGTGCCGCGAAAGCGGTCACCGCGAAGAAAAGGTCGCCGTCACGTCCGGTCTCCCGCCCTGATCGACGTGATGGCTGAAGCGGTGGCGTCCGGCCTCACTCCCGTCGGGCCGGACGCCCTGCTTCTACCCCGCTCGATCACGATCGATCACGATCGATCGGGCGGATAGTCCGCGTACGACGCCTTGAACACACCCTGGTGCAACAGCACCGTGGCCACCCGCACACCGTCGTCGTCGGTCAGACGGGTTCGGGTCCAATAGCTCTCGACCCGTCGACTCTGCCCCAGGCACACCACCTCGTGCGTCACGGTGTAGGTCTCGTCGACGAACACCGGCCGATGGCGGGCCACCTCGAGATCGATGAACAACCCGACCGACGGACCGCGCACCGGCAGGTGGACCCCACCCTTGTGGGCGAGGACACTGAGCATCTCGGTCGGCACGACGGCGCGGCCCCAGGGTGGCGCCGACCCGGGCCGATACCAGGGCGACGGCTCGGTCATCAGCCGCACCTTGTCGGCCAACGAGAACGGATATAGGTTCCCGTTCGACCCCTCGTACGACATCGACGTGGTCGACCGCGGCGACGTCCAACCCACCTCCAGGCGGTCGACGATGAACAGGTCGCCGACGTCCTTGGCCTGTATGCGCGCCAGTCGCTCGCTCAACTCGGTCGGCTGGTCCCCCAACGTCAGCGACGCGGTCAGCACTGTCTCGCCCGTGCGCTTCACCGCGGTCCCGCGCGCGTTCGACGGTCCGACGGGCGTCAGGGTCGCCTGCACCTCTTCGCCCTCGACGACCATCGTCTCGAAGTGGGCGCTGATGCAGCCGCGCTCGAACCACTCGCCGCCCCACAGCTCGACGGCCAACGGGTCGAACTGACTGAAGTGCGTCGGGCCTTCGATCGGCGCGCCCGGCAGGCCGAGCTTGTCGGCCGTGGCGTCGTCGTGCACGCTCGTGTGGCCGTCGTACTGCTGGTCGGCGAGCATCTGCCGCGGCGTGCGGAACGGTCCGACGAACGCATCGCCGTCGCGGGTGATCGGGGTCGGGAAGCCTGCAACCATGACCGCATCCTCGCGCAGCGGCGGCACGCTCCCTCGGCGAAAGCCGTGTGACCAGACGATGCGCTGCGAGACTCGTCGCATCACCCCACGAAGGACCGGCACATGAGCAACCCCAACGGATTCCCGCAACCCGCGCCGACCTCCAGCACCGGCTCGGCGCCCGGTGCCGGCAGCCTGCTGTTGAACATCCTCTGGCTGTTGCTGTCGGGCATCTGGCTGTTCATCTCGTACGTCACCGCAGGGATCGTGATGTGCGTCACCATCATCGGCATCCCCTTCGGCCTGCAGAGCTTCAAGCTCGCCGGGTTCGCGCTGTGGCCGTTCGGGCGTTCGATCGTCGAGAAGCCACAGGCAAGCGGCACCCTCAGCCTGATCGGCAACATCCTCTGGATCGTGCTCAGCGGGTTCTGGCTCGCGGTCGGCCACCTGCTGCTCGGCGTGCTGCTGTGCATCACCATCATCGGCATCCCGCTCGGCCTCGGCAACTTCAAGCTCGCACCGCTGGCACTCATGCCGTTCGGCAAGCAGGTCGTCCGCAACGGCACCGCCACCGGTCGGGTGTACGTGACGTTCTGAATTCCGTCAACCGACGGCGCGGGCGAAGCGGCGCACCGACAGGTGGGCCTGATGCACGCCGCGCACGGGCGCCAGGAACATCAGCGGGCACGCCCCCGCGATGACCTGAACTCCGTTCACGCGACACAACTCGACAGCCTCGGATGTCATGGCCCCCGGGCTCCCCGCGCCGCGGAACAACCACACCATCGACACCGACCGCAACACGCAGTCGCGCACCGCCTGATCGGCAGCCGGACCGGTCAGCATCACCAGCGCGGCATCGACCTCGCCGGGAACGGCACGCAACTCGGGAACGCACGGCACACCGTCGATCCGGTCGTGGTGCGGGTTCACTGGTACCACGTCGTACCCATGATCGATGAATGCCCGAAAAACGGTGGAACCGAACTTGCGCGGGTTGTCGGTCGCACCGATCATCACGATGCGTTGCTGCGCGAGGAACCGCTCGACCAGCGCGATGTCCACGTCGGGGGCTCGTCGGGAACGAATGCGCACGCCCGCCACCACGAACGCCACGCCGATCGCGGCATACATCGGTTGGAAGAAGCTGAACTCGCGAAGGACGGCGAGTTGTACGGCGATCCAGCCGATGGCGGTCGCTCCGGCGAGGATCGCCCCGGCACCGGTGGAGCCATCGCCGAGCCAGGCGCGTCGGGCAAGCACGGTGAACGGCACGGCGATGACCACCACGAGCGCCAGGCCGCCCATCACCGGGCTGGCGAACGGCAGCCGTTCGTTCAGCCGGACGCCCAACGACAACCAACCCGACACCAGACCCACCGCACCGCCGAACGCACTGAGCGCCACCAGCGCCGCGGCGATCGCGACCCCACGATGACGGTGAAGTACTGCAGTGTGGAGACAGTCGAGTTCGGTCACACGTCCATGGTCGACCCCCGGCGACCATCGACATAGGGGCGGAGGTCCACCGATCGCCGGCTCAGGGTCACACGGAACGCCGTGGGCCGATACCGTGCGACGCCATGACGCCTCGCCTCGACGACTCGTTCGCCCGCGAGCTGCCCGGGTTGTGCGAGCCGTGGCAGGCAGCCACGTTCCCCGGACCTGCGGTGCTGGTGCTGAACGACGCCCTCGCCGTCGATCTGGGTTTCGATCCCGAGACGCTGCGCAGCGATGCGGGCGCCCGCCTGCTGACCGGCCAGGACCTCTTCCCCGGTTCGCGCCCGGTTGCCCAGGCCTACGCCGGGCATCAGTTCGGCGGCTACTCGCCCCGGCTCGGTGACGGTCGTGCCCTGCTGCTCGGCGAGGTGCCCGGCGAGGTGCCCGACGATGGCGGCGCACGCCACGACCTGCACCTGAAGGGCTCGGGGCGCACGCCGTTCGCTCGCGGTGGCGATGGCAAGGCCGCGGTCGGCCCGATGCTGCGCGAGTACGTCATCAGCGAGGCCATGCACGCGCTCGGCATTCCCACCACCCGCTCGTTGGCGGTGGTCGCCACCGGTGAGCTGATCGCCCGCGACACACCGTTGCCCGGCGCCGTGCTGGCGCGCGTCGCGTCGAGCCACCTGCGCGTCGGCTCGTTCCAGTACGCCGCGAACACGGGCGACGGGCAGTTGCTCGCCGACCTCACCCGTTACGCGATCGCCCGCCATCACCCGGCAGCCGCCGACAGCGACAACCCCGCCCTCGCCCTGTTCGACGCCGTCGCCGAGGCACAGGCGTCGCTGATCGCCCGATGGATGTCGGTCGGCTTCATTCATGGCGTGATGAACACCGACAACATGACCATCTCGGGCGAGACCATCGACTACGGGCCGTGCGCGTTCATGGATCGCTACGACCCGGCGACCGTGTTCAGCTCGATCGACCACGGCGGGCGGTACGCCTATGGGCAACAACCGCGCATCGCCCAGTGGAACCTGGCCCGACTGGCCGAAGCACTGCTGCCGTCCATGGCCGACACGCAGGAGGCCGCAGTCGAGCTCGCCACGGCATCGCTGCACGCGTTCACCGACCGCTTCGAGGCGCACCGGCTCGCGGTGATGCGGCCCAGGTTGGGCCTCGACCCTGCAGGCGAGCGCGTCCCGGGCGGCACCGCCTCCGAGTCCGAGCATCGAGCGCTCGTCGACGACCTGCTCGCCCTGCTCCACCAGCACGGCGTGGACCTGACGATGTGCCTGCGGTCGCTGTCCGACGTGGTGCGTGGAGACGCCGGGCCGACCAGGTCGATGTTCGCCGACCCCGCGGCGTTCGACGCCTGGTCGGCGCGCTGGGCCGCCGCGCGCTCCGCCCAGCGCGCCGTCGACCCGCGCCCCGACCGAGAGGTCGCCGACGCGATGGATCGCACCAATCCTGTGTACATCCCCCGCAATCACCTGGTGGAGGACGCCCTCGCCGCGGCCACCGACGGCGACCTGGCACCCTTCACCCGCCTGGTCGACGTCGTGCAGCACCCCTACGAGCGTCGCCCCGGCCTGGACGAGTTCGCCCGTCCGGCGTTGGCTGACGCCACCCCGTACCGCACCTTCTGCGGCACCTGAGTTCCTGGCGACGGGCGCGCCGTCACAGGTCCAGGCGGTAGATCCTGGCTGCGGTGCCGCAGAACAGCGCATCGCGTTCGTCGGCCGAGAACGGCGCGGCGATCTTCTTCAGGCCGTTCCACAGCACCTTGTACGACAGCGAGAAGCGGTCGACCGGGAAGTTCGATTCGAACATGCACCGCTCGGGACCGAAGCACTCGATGGTGTGCTCGTAGTAGCGACGCTGGGCCTCGACGAACTCGTCGGACGTCGGGGGCCGATCGGCCGTGTGCCACCCGAACCCGTTGTCGGGCATCGCCAGGCCGCCGAGCTTGGCGACCACGTTCTGGCACTCGGCGATCTCGGCGATGTCCACCTTCCACTGCTCGAAGATCTCGTCGCGTCGCCCAGCGAACCGACCGACACCCAAGGGTGTGCCGAAGTGGTCGAGGATCAGTTGGGTGTCGGGCACGGCGCGGGCGAGATCGGCGAAGTCGCGGTTCTGGTGGTGGTAGTGCCACGTGTCGTAGGTGAGGCCGCGTTCGCCCAGGTGCGCGACACCGCGACGGAACGCAGGGTCGGCGTACAGGCCGGCCTCGGCACGCCCGGGAATGGCCAGCACCTCCGGCTCGAGGGCGTGCGAGCCCGCGTGGCGGATGCCGCGGAACAAGCCGTGGCCGGCCTCGACATGCGCGTCGAGCACCTCGTCGAGACGCTCGCCATCGCGCAGGTCTGCGTGAGCGACGATGCCACCGATCAGCTGGCGCGGATCGCGACGCGCCACACCGGCGACGAACTCGGTCTCGCCCACGGGCGCGAGGTGCACCGGGCCGTCCGTCCAGTACGAGGCGCGGCATTCGACGAACACGGTCTTCAGCACGTGGTGCCCCGCAGCCACCGCGTCGGCGGTCAACTCGGGGAGCCCGTACGCCAAGCCGGCGCCCTGCGGCCACAGGTGATGGTGGGGGTCGACGATGCGCTGGCGCGGATCGACGACCTCCTCGTCCACCTGGTTCAACCAGTCCTGACCCTGCGGTTCTGCCACGGCGAGACCCCCTTCGACGTCCACACACGTTTCCACATTCGACGAACCGAGCGGGGCGGGCGCGACACCAGCGGTCCAACCCCGTTGCGAAAGGCTTCCGCTCACGGACATGCCGAATTCACCTGCGAGGTCTACTCTCCGATTCATGCAGGTGTTCCACCACGTCGACGAGCTCGTCCAGCATCTGCAGTGGCTGGGCACGCTGGCGTCGGTGGAGGACGAACGATTCACCGAACTCGATCACGGTCTGCAGACCGCTGCGCTCCTGCGCGAGCAGCACACCGACGACGCATCGCTGCAGATCGCCGGCCTGGTGCACGACCTCGCCCACCCCTGGGACGCACCCGGCCAGCCACGCCACGCCACCATGGGCGCCGACGCCGTGCGCGAACTGCTCGGCCCACGCGTCGCCAACCTCATCCAGGCACACGTACCGGCCAAGCGGTACCTCGTGGCCACCGTGCCCGAGTACTTCGCCGTGCTGTCCGCCGACAGCGTCATGACGCTCGAGGCACAGGGCGGACCGATGGACGACGTCGAGGTGGGCGAGTTCGAGCGCGACCCCGACTGCACGGCGATGGTCGCCCTTCGGGTGGCCGACGACAGCGCGAAGGTGCACGACGCGGTCGTTCCCGGGCTCGAGTTCTGGATTCCCTCGCTGCGCGCCGTCGCGATTCGCCCCCACGAACCGGTGTGACGAGCATGGAACCGCGCACACCGGCACCGCGTACGCCGGCACCGCGCCCGTTCACGGCCGACGATCCGGCCGCCGCCGAACACTTCCGCGAGCACGGTTGGGCGCTCGTGTCCACGCTGGACGACGAGGCGGCCACTCGCGTTCGCGCGTGGGTCGACGAGATCGCGGCCTGGGACGACGGCGGCGAAGTGCTGCACCATCGCGAGATGACCGACGACGGTCCGAAGCTGTGCAGGACCGAGAACTTCGTGCCGTTCCACACCGGCCTGCGAGCGCTGTTGACCACCGGCACCATGATCTCGACCGCCGGAGCCATGCTCGGCGAGCCGGCGGTGCTCTACAAGGAGAAGGTCAACTACAAGTTGGCCGGCGGTGCCGGGTACGCACCCCATCAGGACGCGCCCGCGTACCCGTTCATTCGGTCCCACGTGAGCTGCATGATCGCGATCGACGACGCCGACGAGACCAACGGTTGCCTCGAGGTGGTGAGCGGCATGCACCACGACCTGCTCCCACAGGACTCGGTCGGATGCATCGACCCTGCCGCCGTGGCGAGCATGCAGTGGTTCCCGGTGCCACTCCGCGCCGGCCAGACGCTGTGGTTCCACAGCCGGACCCCACATCGCAGCGGACCGAACCGCACTCGCACCGATCGTCGCGCGCTGTACCCCACGTACAACGCCCGCCGAGAAGGCGACCTGCGCGACGCGTACTACCGGGCGAAGCTCGAGCAGATGGCCCACGCCAACGTCGGCGATCACGTCCAGGTGTCGCTCATCGGCGACTTCCAGGGACGCCCGGTCTGACCACCCTCCACGCCACCGGTCGACGGTGCCGTGGGGCATGATCTGACCGGGCGATGCGCAGGGGGCGCGCCGCCATGGGGGACACACCGCATGACCACGATCAGCCGCGACGAGGCCATCGCCTCACTCACCGGTCCGGGACAGCCGTACGAGCTGCGCACGGTCGAGACGGCCCGCGGCCCCATTCGCGTCTTCGTCAACCTCCCCCAGACGATGCCGGAGCTGTTCGCCGCGAACATCAGCGACCGCGAGTTCCTCGTGTACCACGACGAGCGTCGAACCTTCCGCGAGATCCACGACTCGATCACCGGACTCGCCCGAGTGCTCGTCGACGAGTTCGAGGTCCGCCCCGGCGATCGCGTCGCCATCTCGATGCGCAACTACCCCGAATGGATGATCTCGTTCGGCGCGATCACGTGCATCGGCGCGATCGCAGTGGCGATGAACTCGCTGTGGCAGACCGACGAGATGGAGTACGCGCTGCGCGACTCGGACCCGAAAGTGCTCGTCGCCGACCGCGAACGACTGGAGCAGTTCCGCCAGATCGCCGACCGCGACATCGAGTTGGGTGGCATCAGCACCATCAGCGTGCGCGCCCCCGGCGAAGCGAACGATCTGCACCGGTTGATCGACGCGTTCTCGCCGGCCACCATGCCCGACGTCGAGGTCCGGCCCGACATGCCGGCCGTCATCCTGTACACGAGCGGCTCGACCGGCCACCCGAAGGGTGTGCTCTCGAACCACCGGGCCGTGCTGGCCGCACCGTACGCGTGGGAGCTGGACGGAGCGCAGCTCCAGTTGCGGACACCGAAGCGCGACGACCCGGTGGCCATCGACCCCGGCGAGTCGACCGCTCACCCACCGACGGCGCTGCTGGGCATTCCCCTGTTCCACGTGATGGGTCTGCACGGCGGCTTTCTGTCGTCGTGGCGCGCCCAGCGCCGAGTCGTGTGCATGACCAAGTGGGACGTCACGGTGGCCGCCGAACTGATCGAGCGCGAGCGGGTCACCTCGTTCAGTGCGCCGCCGGCGATGACCGGCGACCTCGTCCGGGAGGCGCAACGGACCACACGCGACCTCAGCTCGCTGGCGTCGGTCGGCGGCGGCGGTGCGGCACGCGCACCCGAGCAGGTGCGCCAGATCGACGAGATGTTCCGCGGCGCCATCGCCACCATCGGCTGGGGGATGACCGAGACCAACGCGGCCGGCACTTACCTGCTCGGCGCCGACTACATCGCCAACCCGTCGAGCGCCGGCTACGCACTCGCCCCGGTCGACCTGCGCATCGTCGACGAGATCGGTGCTCCTCTTCCCACCGGCGAACGCGGCGAGTTGCAGGTGCGCGGGTCGATCATGTTCGACGAGTACTGGAACCGGCCCGACGCAATGGCCGAGTCGTTCGCCGAGGACGGCTGGTTCCGCACCGGCGACGTCGCCTACCTCGACGAGGACGGCCTGCTGTTCATCGTCGACCGCATCAAGGACCTGATCATCCGCGGCGGCGAGAACATCGGCTGCGGCCAGGTGGAGGCGGCGCTGCTCGCCCACCCGCACGTCGTCGAAGCGGCCGTCTACGCCGTACCCGACGACCGCCTCGGCGAGGATGTGGCAGCCACCGTCCACGGCGACCCCGAACTGGATCTCGACGAGTTGCGCACGTTCCTGCTCGGCCATCTGGCCAAGCACGAGGTGCCGCGCCACATCTTCACCACCGCCGACCCACTGCCGCGCACGGCCACGGGCAAGCTGTTCAAGCGCCAACTCCGCGACGAGTCGGTCGCCCGCCTCGCCCCCTGAACGCTGATCTGCTGATCTGCTGATCCGGTCAGGCCAGGTGGGTGTCGAACCAGGCGAGGGTTCGGCGGCGGGCGTCCGCGGCGATGTCGGCGTCGTACACCGACGGTCGGTCCTCGCAGTTGAAACCGTGCTGGCCCTGCTCGTACCGCACCACGTCGGTGGGAACGGGTCGCGATGCCGCCAGCCCGCGCAGGGTCTCGACGTCGTCGATCGGGATGCTCTGATCCAGGTCTCCGTACAGACCCAGCCACGGCACGCGGATCTGCTCGCCCAGTTCCAGGCCGGTCGGGAACCCGAAGCGGCCCTGCGTGAGGCCGCCGCCGTAGAACGTGACCGCCGCACCGAGGTCGCGCGTCGCGGCCGAGTGGAGCGTGACGCTGCCCCCCATGCAGAACCCGACCATGCCCAGTCGGTCGGGGCCGTAGCCGAACAGCGACAGGTACGACACGGTGGCATCGAGGTCCAACTGAATGTCCTCGCTGGTGAGCGTCATCATCACCGGCAATGCGCCCTCGAGATCGGCGTAGTCGAACACCTCGATGTCGGCACGGTGGAACAACGCCGGCGCGACCGCCAACCACCCGGCCTCGGCCAGCCAGTCGCACACACCCTGGATGTGTGGCGTGACGCCGAACGCTTCCTGGATGACGATGATCGCTCCACGGGGCGTGCCCACCGGCTCGGCCATGAACAGCGACATGGGGCCGTCGTTGGTGTCGACCGAGAGGATCCGCATGCACCCACAGTAGGGCGAACGACACCCAGTGTCGCCCTCTGCACCGAGCAAACCCGGAGGCGGACTACATCGCCAGGGAGACGCCGACGGCGACCAGCACGGCCACGACGATGACGGCCACGACGATGAGCGTTGCCTTCGACTTCTTCGGCGGGGCGGTCACCGGCGCGATGGGGGCCTCGAACCCGGGCGTCGGTGTCACGGCGAACGGGGGCGGCGGAGGCGCCGGCGGAGGCGCCGAGAACGGCTGCTCGATGGCGGCTGGCACCACGGTCTGCCCGCATTGGGAACAGAACGGGGCGCCATCTTCCAGGCTGGCGCCACAGCCAGTGCACGTCGTCGACATGCAAGGAGTCTGCATGGGATGACCCCCCAGAACAAGGACCAAGGTACGTGGGCCGCTCACGGGACACGTGGAGGTCCCCTCGCGCCGTCATGCGGCGTACCATCGCGTCGACCGCGCACCTGGCGCGCACCTGGCGCGCGAAGGAGCAACGACGTGGCCGATGAGCTGACGCCATGACCGCCCGATTCGACGACTTCCGCACCGGCCAAGCGCTGGTCCTCGACGAGCCGTTCCACACCTCGGCGGCGTGGACCCTCGACGAGGTCCGCCCGCTCATCGCCGCAGCAGAGCAGCACGCCCGGGAGGGCGCGTGGGTGGCGATGATGGTCGCCTACGAGGCCGGTCCCGCGTTCGACCCTGCGCAGCGGGTGCATCCGTCCGAGTCGGGCATCCCGCTGGCATGGTTCGCCGCGTCGCACACCGCGCGGACCACGGGCATCGTTCGGCGCTCGCGTCGAACGGTCGCGGTGCGCGACATCGAGCGCCGCGGCGGATGGGACTGGTACGGGCAGGCCGTCACCGACATCCGCGAGATCATCGCCTCGGGTTCGGCGTACCAGATCAACCTCACCGACCGGCTGACCGGCGTGCTCGAGGGCGACCCGGCCGACCTGTATGCGCGCATGGCCGAAGCGCAACGAGGCCGGTTCAACGCGCTCATCGATCTGGGTGACCACGTGTTGGTCAGCGCGAGCCCCGAGTTGTTCTTCGAAGTTCGCGGCGACACGGTGCAGAGCCGACCGATGAAGGGAACCATTCGTCGCGGCGCCCGACCCGACGACGACGCCGCGGCCGCCGAACAGTTGGCGGCATCGTTGAAGGACCGCGCCGAGAACGTGATGATCACCGACCTGCTGCGCAACGACATCGGCCGCGTCGCCCGGATCGGGAGTGTGCGCGTGCCCTCGCTGCTGCGGATGGAACGCTACGAGACGGTGTGGCAGCTGACATCGACGGTCACCGGCGAGATCGACGACCATCTCGGACTGGTGGACCTGTTCGACGCGCTGTTCCCCTGCGGCAGCATCACCGGCGCACCGAAGGTGAGCGCGATGCAGCACATCACCGAGCTCGAGCCGTGGCCGCGAGGCGTCTACTGCGGCGCCATCGGCATCGTCCGCCCGTTGGCCGACGGTGCGGTTCGGCCATGGAGCACCTTCAACGTCGCCATTCGAACTGCCGTGGTGCGCAAGGCCGACAGCGTGGTGGTCTACGGCGCGGGTGGCGGCATCACCGCCGACAGCCGACCCGACGACGAGAACCGCGAACTGGAGGCCAAGGCGGCGGTGCTCACCACCGACCGACCCGAGTTCCGTCTGCTCGAGACGATGCGCGTCGATGGCGGACAGGTGGTGCACCTCGACCGACACCTCCACCGTGTCGTCGACTCGGCCCACCACTTCGATTTCGACGTCGATCCGGCGCACGTGCGCGAGCTGCTCTCGTCGCTGGTCGCCGACGTCGCCGGACCGCACCGGCTTCGTCTGCTGGTGGCACGCGATGGCGCCATCGAGACCACCCTCGATCCGCTCGACACCGCACCGCCCACGGTCACCGTCCACCTGGCCGCGCACGCCGTGAACAGCCACGGTGTGTTCATGGTGCACAAGACCACGCAACGGTCGCTCTACGACGGCATCGCAGCGAACCACGCCGCAGCCGACGACGTGCTGCTGTGGAATCACGAGGGCCAGGTGGTCGAGTCGTGTCGAGCCAACCTGCTGTACCGAATCGGCGACGACTGGTACACGCCACCGCTGTCGGTGGGCGGCCTTCCCGGCGTCGGCCGAGCCGTGCTGGTCGCCGACGGCGCAGTGCGCGAGCGCGTGCTCACCGTCGACGAGCTGACGACCGTCGACGAGTTGCAACTGGTCAGCGCACTGCGCGGCCGGCGTGCGGCGCACCTGTTCGATGGGGCAGAGTGACAGGGTGAACACACAGGTGATGGGGGTCGTGAACGTCACGCCCGATTCGTTCAGCGACGGCGGCCGCTTCGCGCACGTCGATGCGGCGATCGCCCACGGCCTGCAGCTCGCGGCCGAGGGAGCAAGCATCGTCGATGTCGGCGGCGAGAGCACCCGTCCCGGCGCGACACCCGTCGAGCCGAACGACGAGTGCGAGCGGGTGCTGCCGGTCGTGCGCGCCCTGGCCGAGCAGGGCATCACCGTCAGCATCGACACCCGACACGCGATCACCGCCGAGCAGGCCATGGCGGCAGGTGCGCGCATGATCAACGACGTCACCGGTTTCGTCGACCCGGCGATGGTCGCCGTCGCCGCCGCGACGGGAGCCCGGGTGGTCATCAACCACATGCCCACCGACGACCCACGAACCATGCAGGCCCACGCGCAGTACGACGACGTCGTGGCCGACGTGCGCGACTTCCTCGCCCGACGCATCGACGACTGCCACGAGGCCGGAGTCCGCGACATCGTCATCGACCCGGGCATCGGGTTCGGCAAGAACACCCGACACAACCTGGAGCTGATCGCCGCGCTCGAGCACCTCGCCGACCTGCGACGCCCCGTGCTCGTGGGCGTGTCGCGGAAACGGTTCATCGGCGAACTCTCGGGCGACGCACCGGCCGACCAACGCCTCGGAGGCACCATCGCCGCCGGTCTGGCCGCAGTCGCGCACGGCGCGAACATCCTGCGCGTCCACGACGTGGCCGCCCATGTCCAGGCGCTGCGCGTCTGGCAGGCCATCGCGGAAGCCGGACGGTGAGATGACCACCACCATCACCCGCCTGGTCGGCGTGTACGACGCCGACGGCAGCCTGCGCGGCGAGTTGTCGTACTGGTTGCACGCCCGAGTCGGCAAGGCGCACTGCGCGCTGTGCGACATCACCCACAGACTCTTTCGGCAGCGCAGTGATTGGCGACAGTGCCGCGACACCCTGTCGGTGCCGTTCGACACGTACCACCGCGACGACCAACCCGACGCGGTGCGGGCCGCGACCGGCGACACCGAACCGTCGGTCGTCGCCGAGACGGCCGACGGCGTCGTGATGCTGCTCGGGCCGGCCGAACTCGAG
>JANMFL010000206.1:0-18705 GCA_031377945.1 Acidimicrobiaceae bacterium
CCAAGGTCGCCACCGGCGCGCTCAGCCCGCCGGTGCACGTCGCCGACACCGACGTGCGCGAGTGGTTGGGTCGACCCAAGGTCGACGACAGCGTCCCCGAGCGCACCAACGTTCCCGGCATCGCCACGGGCCTGGCCGTCACCGGCATGGGCGGCGACGTCCTCTTCATCGAGACCACCGCCTTCCCGTTGACGCAGGACGGTGAGCCCACGCTCACGCTCACCGGGCAACTGGGCGACGTGATGAAGGAGAGCGCCCAGATCGCGCTCAGCTACGTCCGGGCGCACGCCGTCGAGTTGGGCGTCGACCCGGCATCGATGGCCAAGCGGGTGCACATCCACGTGCCCGCCGGAGCCGTGCCCAAGGACGGCCCGTCGGCAGGCGTCACCATGGCCACCGCCCTCGTCAGCCTCCTCACCGGGAAGGTGGTCAAGCCCACGGTCGGCATGACCGGCGAGATCACGCTGCAAGGCAAGGTGCTGCCCATCGGGGGCGTGAAGCAGAAGGTGCTGGCCGCACATCGTGCGGGCCTCACCGAGGTGGTGCTGCCGAAGCGCAACGGTCCCGACCTCGACGACGTTCCCGAGCGGGTTCGAGACGTCATGACCTTCCACCTGGCCGACACGTACGACGACGTGTTGAAGGCCGCCTTCGACTGACCCTTTCACCGGCCCCCTTCACCGGCCCCCTTCACTGGCCCCCCTCACTGGCCCGGCGACGGTGTGTCGGGGCCGTTTCCCGGCACCGACACACCGTCGTAAGCTGTGTCGCATGACAGCGTCGTCGCACTCTTCCTCTCACCTGTCCAACGTCTGGTTCTCAGTCACACCGCTGCAGGTGTCGCACGGCAAGGGGTGCTGGGTCACCACCACGTCGGGCGAGGAGTACCTCGACTTCGCCGCGGGCATCGCGGTGAACAGCACCGGTCACGCCCACCCGAAAGTGGCCGAGGCCATCGCCACGCAGGCCAACCGGTTCATCCACGCGCAGGTGAACGTGTTCAAGCACGACCTGCTCGAGCCGCTGGCAGCGAAACTGGCCGACCTCACGCCGGGCGACATCGACACGTTCTTCTTCGCCAACTCGGGCGCCGAGATCACCGAGGGTGCGGTGAAGCTGGCCAAGCAGGCCACGAAGCGCCCGCACACCATCGTGTTCAGCGGCAGCTTCCACGGCCGCACACACATGGCGATGGCGATGACGACGTCGAAGACCGGCTACCGCGCCGGGCACGCGCCGCTGCCCTCCGGTGTGTTCGTCGCTCCCTACCCCGACCCGATGGCGCACGACCAGGACGCCGCCATCGCCGACGCGCTGTGGGGCTTCGACCATCTGCTGAAGAGCATGACCGCACCAGAGGAGACCGCGTGCGTCATCCTCGAACCCGTACTGGGTGAGGGTGGCTACATCCCGGCACCGGCGGCGTTCATCCACGGCATCGTCGAGCGCTGCCGCGAGCACGGCATCCTGTTCATCGCCGACGAGGTGCAGAGCGGGTTCGGCCGCACCGGCCGAATCTTCGCCGTGGAGCACTACGGCATCGAACCCGACATCATCTGCATGGCCAAGGGCATCGCCAGCGGGTTCCCGTTCGCGGCGCTCGGCACCCGCCGCGAGCTCGACGACAAGTGGCCCACCGGTAGCCATGGTGGCACCTACGGCGGCAACGCGATGGGCTGCGCGGCCGCGTTGGCGACGATCGAGATCATGCAAGATCCAGCGTTCCTCGAGAACGTCAACGAACGCGGTGCCCAGCTGCAGGCCGGCATCCGCGAGCTGCAGGCCGAGCATCCGGTCATCACCCAGGTCCGTGGCCTGGGTCTGATGGTGGGCACCGAGTTCAGCGACGCCGCGCGGGTCAGTGCGATCACCAAACACTGCCTGGAGGAGGGTCGCCTCATCCTCATGAACGCGGGGACGTACGGCAAGGTGCTGCGCTGGATGCCGCCGCTCGTGGTGAACGAGCGCGAGATCGACCTCGCACTCGCCGCGTTCGCGGCAGCCCTCAAAGCCACCGCCTGACATGCCCCGCCTCGACGCCGAGCGCATCGGGTTGTGGCGACAGCTGTGCACCGTGTCCGCCGTGCTGCAACGCAAGGTCGACGCCCAACTGCAGGAGGAGCATTACCTGTCGCTCGCCTGGTTCGACTGCCTCGCCGCGATTCGCGACGCCGGTGGCACGATGCGCGTCCACGAACTCGCCGAGGCGCTCGACGAACTGCCGTCGAGCCTGTCGCGTCGGCTCGACCGGCTCGACGACGAGGGCTACGTGCGCCGCAAGCACACGCCACTTCCGGGTGATCGGCGCGCCGTCTCGGTGAGCCTCACCGCAGCTGGCCGCGCCGCGTGGCGCGACGCCAACATCACCTATCGGCGGATGGTGCAACAACACTTCGCGCAGAGCCTCACCGAGACCGATCTCGTGGCCCTCCAGCGCGTCTTCGGAAAACTCCGATAGCCGCGAACACGGGCGACGCGTCCGATTTCGACGGACTCGGAACGCGCGGGCAGACTCTCGCGATTGCCGCGCGCTCATGTCGCGCAGAAGGAGTGCCCCATGACCACCGCCGTCATCGTCGATGCCGTTCGCACACCGCTCGGTCGTCGCAACGGAAAGCTCAAGGACTGGCATCCCGTGGACCTCGCGGCCGAGACGCTGAAGGCGTTGCAGGCGCGCACGAAGATCAACCCCGAACTGATCGACGACGTCGTGATGGGCTGCGTCATGCAGGTGGGCGAGCAGGCGTTCAACGTCGGCCGCAACGCAGTGCTCGCCGCCGGTTGGCCGTCGAGCGTGCCCGGCACCACCATCGACCGGCAGTGTGGTTCCAGCCAGCAGGCCGCGCATTTCGCCGCGCAGGGCGTGATGGCCGGCGCGTACGACATCGTCGTCGCCGCGGGCGTCGAGGTGATGACCCGTGTGCCGATGGGCTCGGCGATGGCCGACGGCAAGTACGGCTTCCCGTTCGGTCCCGCTGTCAGCGCACGCTACGCACCCGAGGGTGGTCTGGTGCCGCAGGGCATCAGCGCCGAACTGATCGCCGACAAGTGGGGCATCACCCGCGACGACATGGATGCGTTCGGTGCCCGCTCACAGCAACTGGCCCGACAGGCCACCGACGAAGGCCGCTTCGCGACGCAGATCGTTCCGGTGATGGGAGCCGATGGTCAGCTGATGAGCGTCGACGAAGGTCTGCGCGAGACCACCCTCGAGACGCTCGCGGCACTGAAACCGGCCTTCCGCCCCGAAGAGGAGGGCGGCCGGGTCACCGCCGGCAACTCGTCGCAGATCACCGACGGCGCATCGGCGATGCTGATCATGAGCGAGGAGAAGGCCCGCCAGTTGGGCCTCAAGCCCCGGGCCCGCTTCGTCAGCTTCGCCCTCGCCGGTGACGACCCGCGCCTGATGCTCACCGCACCGATCCCGGCCACCATCAAGGCACTCGCCAAGGCCGGCCTGACCATGGACGACATCGACCTGACCGAGATCAACGAGGCTTTCGCCTCGGTCGTGTTGGCCTGGGAGAGGGAACTGCACCCCGACATGAGCAAGGTGAACGTGAACGGTGGCGCCATCGCCCTCGGTCATCCCCTGGGCGCGTCGGGTGCACGGCTGATGACCAGCCTGCTGAACGAGCTCGAGCGCACAGGTGGCCGCTACGGCCTGCAGACGATGTGCGAAGGCGGCGGCATGGCCAACGCGACCATCATCGAGCGTCTCTAGCGCCGCGTTCACCAGGAAACTTAAGTTCGCGCAGCGATGCGTAGGCTGAGGGTGTGCCTGCGTTCTCCACCGTCATCTGGGTCGCGATCGGCGTCGCCGGCGGGTATGTCCTGTGGAAAACCGGAATCGGCTTCCTTCGCAGCATGACCACGCCCCTCCCCCCGCCGCCTCCGGCAGGGGAAATGCGCAAGATCAACGTCCGCTACCGCTGTTCGGTCTGTGGACTGGAGTTGCGGGTGTCCATGGCCCCTGACGAGGACCCTCCGCCGCCGCGGCACTGCCTCGAGGACATGGACATCGTCGCCCCGTTGTTCGAGTGACCGGAGACCGCTACTTGTCCCCACCCTGTGGACAAGTGTGTGAGGAAGTTACAAGGTTGTAAGTCGTTGGACCGACGTCGCAGCCCTGTCGGCGAGGGCCGCTAGCGCCACTTGGTGGCGGTGAACAGCCCGGCGAGCAGGAAGCTCAGACCGACCAGCACCGGCATGTTCGTGTTGTTGAACGCCGGGATCATGTAGCGCGACAGGATGGCCAGCACGCCGAGGATGATGAACGTCATCATCAGCGCGGGCACCCAGCGCGGGCTCTCGTAGAGGTCCTTGCTCGCCGGCGGCGTGTACCGCGACGTCGGAGCGATGGAGCTCTCGTGATGGTGTGCTTCCTTCGCCATCGCCCCCGACTGACCGGGCTTGGTGCCCTTGGGGGTGACTCGGCCGGACGTCGTTCGCTTCGGGGGTGCCACGGCGAGCCAGTGTAGGCGCGCGAACCCATTCGACAACGAACGTCTCGACCGGGCAGGCTGTACGGGTGCCCCGAGTCCTCGTGATCGACAGCTACGACAGCTTCGTCTACAACCTCGTCCAGTACGTCGGCGAACTCGGTGCCGAACCGGTCGTCGTCCGCAACGACCAGCTCACCGTCGACGAGGCGCTCGCCCTGCACCCCGATCTGGTGCTCCTGTCGCCCGGCCCGGGCCGACCGGAGGACGCCGGCATCATCTGCGCGGCGATCCCCGCGTTCGCCGAGGCCGGCGTGCCGGTGTTCGGCGTGTGCCTCGGACACCAGGCCATCGGACACGTCTTCGGCGGCTCGGTGGTGCGGGCGCCAACGCTGATGCACGGCAAGACGTCGCCCATCGACCACGAGGGCAAGGGTGTGTTCGAGGGACTGCCCTCACCGCTGACGGCCACCCGCTACCACAGCCTGGTCATCGACCCCGCGTCGATGCCCGACTGCCTGGAGGTGACCGCCACGTGCGACGACATCGTCATGGGCGTGCGACACCGCACCCTGCCGATCGAGGGCGTGCAGTTCCACCCCGAGAGCATCCTCACCGCGGCCGGTCACGACCTGCTGAAGAACTTCCTGCGCCGCGCCGCCACTGCCACCCGCTGATCCGTCACGCACTGACCGGCACGCCGGTCGAGGTCGGTCAGGGGCCAGCGAGCGTCGTCGTGGTTGCCGGTGCAGCGGTCGTGGTGGGAGCCAGCGTCGTCGTGGGTGCTGCGGTCGTCGTCGTCGGGGCGGGGAGCGCCTTGGCGATCTTCAACCTCACGGTGCTCCCAGGGTCGACGGGCACGCCACCACTGGGCGTCTGACCGAGCACGCGGCCCGAGCTCGAGTCGCCGAACGGCACCGACTGATAGGTGATGTCGGGCGTCAGCCCGAGCTCGCGCAGCTTGGCTTCGGCCTGCGCCTGGGTGACACCGACGAGCGGCGGCACCGTGACCTGCGCCGGACCGCTGGAGATGTACAGAATGATCGTGCTGCCCGGGTCGACGAGGGTGCTGTTCGCCGGATCGGTGCGAGTCGCGCTCCCCGCAGCGATGTTCGCACTCGGCTCGTCGACGATGCTGATGACCAGCGAGAACGGCGCCGAGGTGAGCAGCGACTCGGCGTTCGCCTGCGACATGCCCTCGACCGGCGGCACGGCCACCTGGTTCGGACCAGCGGAGACGACCAGCTTGATGATGTCGCCCTGGTTCACCTGGCTGCCGACAGCCGGATCGGTGCGGATGACCTTGCCCGGCTCGACGTCGGGGTTGTTCTCGGTGACGATCGTCGGGTCGACGCTGAGGGTGAGCAGCGCCAGCGCGGCGGTCGCTTCCTCGACCGTCTTGCCGGCCATGTCGTCGAGTGCGAACGGCGCCGCCTCCTTGGTGAAGAACACATCGACCGTCTGGTCCTTCTTGACGAGCGTGTCGGCCACCGGTTCGGTGCGGCCGATGGTGCCGGGCGCGACCGCAGGGTTGTCCTCGGGCACCGGATTCGGCACCAGCCCGGCGTCCTGCAGCGTCTTCACACCCTCCTCGAGCGTGGCGCCGACGACGTTCGGCATCGCGAACTCCTTCGGCTCGTCCTTGGCGAGCGAGTTGAAGAGCACGATGGCGCCGGCGACGAGGGCGATGAGCGCGAGGAACCCGACCACGACGTACAGGCCGGTGCGATCGCGTTGCGGCGGCTGCTGCTGCGCCTGCATGGCGGTGCGCGGCACGGCCCCGGAGGGGCCGGTGGGCGGGAGCGCTGCGGTGCGCGGCAGCGCGGTGGTGGCAGCAACGGTCGCCGCCGCGGCGAGCCCGATACCGGCGACCGCCGCCAGGGCCTGCACCGGCTCGCCGTTGCGGAAGCGACGCAACTCGTCGCGCACGGCGTCGGCGGTCTGGTAGCGGATCTCGGGCTTCTTGGCGAGCAGTTTGGCGACGATGGCCTCGAACGGCTTGGGCACGTCGGCGACCAACTGGTTCAGTGGCTGCGGATTCTCGTGCACCTGCTTGTAGGCGATGCTGACCGGGTTCTCACCGTTGAACGGCGGACGGCCCGACACCATCTCGTACAGCACGATGCCCAGGGAGTACAGGTCGCTACGCGGGTCGGGCTGAGCGCCCTGCGCCTGCTCGGGCGAGAAGTAGGTGGCGGTACCCATGACGGAGCCTGCCTGCGTGAGGTTGCTCTCGGTGGGCGCGTTCATGGCGCGGGCGATGCCGAAGTCGGCGACCTTCACCTGGCCGTTGGCCCCGATGAGGATGTTCGCCGGCTTGATGTCGCGGTGCACGACGCCGTTGCGGTGGGCGAACCCGAGGGCCGCCGCCACCTCGCCGGCGATTTCGGCCGCCTGCGTGGACGTGACGTGGCCGTTGGCCTTGAGGATGTCGGCCAGCGTGCGGCCCTGCACGTACTCCATCGCCATGAAGTAGGTGTTCGCGTACTTGCCCCAGTCGTACACACCGACGATGTTCGGGTGGTTGAGGTTTGCCGCGGCCTGCGCCTCGCGGCGGAAGCGCTCGACGAAGTTGGGGTCGACGGCGAACTCGGGGAACAGCACCTTGATGGCGACGGGACGATCGAGCAACAGGTCGCGAGCGAGGAACACGTCGGCCATGCCGCCGCGTCCGATGCGCTGTTGGAGTTCGTAACGGTCGTTCAAGACGGTCCGCTCGGGGTTGCCGCTCACTGATGCCTTTCTCGGCGAAATCGCCTGGCAAGGATACCGACGGTCGGGGTCGTTGCCCGGTCAGTGCCCCTCGTCACTTCTGCTCCGTGCTGAAGAGATAGTCGAGGACGGTCTTGGCGATCGGGCCGGCGAGACGGCCGCCGGTGCCGGCACTGATCTCGTCGTTGGTGCCCTTGAGCACCACCGAAATCGCGTACCGCGGTGCTTCGGCGGGGGCGAAACCGGTGATCCAGGCGTTCGACCGCTGCGGCTGGCCGGTGGCGTTCAGCTGGGCGGTACCCGTCTTCGCGGCGGCTTGGATGCCATTGGCCAACTGCATCGAACGCCCCGTGCCCTTGTTCACGACGTCGACCATCAACGAGTTCATGGTCAGCGCAGTCGACGGTGAGATCGGCGTCTTCCACACCTCGGGATCGGTGCGGGCGAGCACCTTGCCCGCGTGGTCGAGCGTGGCCGCGACGACGTACGGTTTCATCATCCTCCCGCCGTTGGCGACGGTGCTGGCGATCATGCACATCTGCACGGGCACGATCTTGTCGTTCGCCTGACCGAACCCGCCGATGGCGAGCAGCGGCAGGTTGTTGGCGAAGTCGATGGGTTCGCCGTTGGCCTTCTCGAAGTTGCCCGCCACGGCACCCGGAAGATCGATCGGCACCTTCTCGTCGATACCCCACGCGCGCGTGCCCGCGACCATCCGGTCAGGGCCGAGCTCGACGGCCATCTGCGCGAACGGGATGTTGCAGCTCCGATAGAAGACCTGGCGCATGTCGCCGCCGCACGACTCGCCCCCGTAGTTCTGGATGGGATCGTTCGTCTGCGGCGGCACCCACTGGGTCTCGTTCGGCCACGTGCGGTCCATCGTCGTGACGCCGGCCTCGAACGCGATCGACGTGGTGACGATCTTGAACGCCGACCCCGGCATGTAGTTCTCCTGGTACGCGTTCGCCAGGAGCGGCTTGCCGGGATAGTTGTTGTAGAAGTCGAACGCCGCCTCTGCCGTCGCGGTGTCGTGGCTCGCCACCAGGTTGCCGTCGAACCGTGGGTAGCTGACCATCGCGATGACGGCACCGGTGATGGGGTCCATCACGGTCACCGAGCCGTCGCGCTGGCCGAGTGCTTCGGCTGCCACCCGCTGCACGTCGTCACGCATGGTGAGGCTCACGCTGCCCGAGTTGTCGCTGCCCCCGAACACGCCGGAGACCTGCTGCGCCGATGTGTCGCCGAGCAGCACGTCGTTCTTCGTCTTCTCCAACGACGAACTGCCGAAGCTGTAGGTGTAGTAGCCGGTGACGTTCGTGAACAGGTCGCCAGTCGGATACTCGCGCTGGAAACGGAACTGGCCCCCGCTCGGTGTGGGCACGCTCCGCGCCACGGTCACACCGTCGGCGGTGACGATGGGACCGCGCGGTCGGTTGAAGTCGCGGATGGTCTGACGGTTGTTCAACGGATGCGTGTCGAGCGCGTCACGCTTGCCCACCTGCAGCACGTTCAACTGCACGAACAACGCGATGTAGAGGACCAGCAACGCGGCCGCGAGCTTGCGGATCTGCTTGTTCTCGCGCGAGCCGCCTTCCGCTCGGCGCGTCGCAACCGTCGGGACTCGAGCCGTTCGCCGATCGACAACTGATCGGGCACCTCGCCGCTGCGCTTCGCCTGGGTGTCGCTGAGACGAATGAGCAACGCCAACAGCACCCAGTTGGCCAACAGGCTGGAACCGCCGTAGCTGACGAACGGCAGCGTGATACCCGTGAGGGGCACCACCCGCAACACGCCGCCGATGATGATGAACGCCTGCATGCCGATGATCGTGGTGAGGCCGGTGGCGAGCAGTTTCTCGAACGGGCGCTCGGCACGCACGGCGACACGCAGCCCGGCACCGATGAGCAACAGGAACGCGACGAGCACTGCGGTGGCTCCGACCAGACCCATCTCTTCACCGATGGCGGCGAAGATGTAGTCGGTCTTCGCGGCGGGGATCTTCGTCGGGCTCCCGAGACCCAGGCCCGTGCCCGCAGTACCGCCGTTGGCGAACGCGAACATCGCCTGCACGATCTGGTAGCCCTTGCCCTCGTACTGCGACCACGGGTCGAGCCACACCGAGACGCGGGTCTGCACCACCGCGAACAACTGATACGCCACGTAGGCCGCAGCGGCGAACAGCGTCACCCCGATGATCATGTAGATGGCCCGCTCGGTGGCCACCCACATCATCACCGTGAACAGCGTGAAGAACAGCAGCGCCGAGCCGAGGTCCTTCTCGGCGACCATGACCGCGACGGCGAAGGCCCACGCGAACGTGATGGGTAGCAGGAACTTCATCTCCGGAATGTGCAACGGACCGATGCGGCGCGTGCTGGCCGAGATGAGCTCGCGGTTGTCGGCCAGGTAGCCGGCGAAGAACAGCGCCAATGCCAACTTGGCGAACTCACCGGGTTGGAAGTTGATCGGGCCGATGCTCACCCAGATGCGTGCGCCACCGACGCTGGTACCCACGCCGGGAACGAGCGGCAACATCAGCAGCCCCGCACCGATGAACAGGAACGTCCACTTGTAGCGCGCCAGGTCCGACGGCCGTTGCACGAGGAACAGGGTGAGCACGAACGCACTGACGGCAATGAGGGTCCACGTCGTCTGCAGGGCGGCGAGGCGATCGCTGAGCCGCGCGATGACCACGTAGCCGATGCCGTTCAACAACACCGCCAAGGGCAGCAGCGTGCCGTCGGCGCCCGGCGCGAGCAGGCGGGTGGCGACATGCGCGCACATCAGCAGTGCGAGCAGTGCCACCAGGAACGGCACGATGCGCGCCGGCAGCTGCGAGTTCTTGCCCAGCGCCGCCAGTGTGTACGCGACCGCCGTGATCCCGGCGGCCATGACCACCAGTCCCAGTTCGGAGTTCCGTCGCGCCGCGGCGATGGGCGAGCCGGCCATCGTCAGAGCCCCGAGGTGGACGTGGATGCGCCCGAGGTCGTGGTCGGTGCTGTGGTCGTCGAGGTGGTGGAGGTGCTCGTGGTCGACGTGGTCGACGTGGTGGTGCTCGTGGTGGTCGGCGGCGTGCCACCCGAGTTGTGTCGAACGAGCAACACGAGCGTGACGGTGAGCACCACGATGGCGGCCAGCGCGAGCACGAACAGCATCACACCGAAGCCGCGACGCGAACGCGACGCCGATGCGGTGTCGATCGCGTCCGGCGCTGCGATGGGCAACGGATCCGTCGCCGGGTCGGCGTCGATGAGACGGTCGCGCTGCTCCTCGGCCCACGAGGGATCGACCTCGATGTCGACGGTGTCGAGCGCCGGGTCGTCGCCGTCGAGCACGTCGACGACGAGCACCGTGGTGTTGTCGCGACCGCCGTTGTCGTTCGCTCGGGCGACCAGCGCCTCTGCCGCCGCCTGCGGGTCGGTGTTCGACGCGAGCAGTTCGGCGATGTCGGTGTCCTCCACCTCGTCGACCAGACCGTCGCTGCACAGCACGTAGCGGTCACCCTTCACCAACGGCAGCACCCAGGTGTCGACGCGCACGGTGGGCTCGATGCCCAGCGCGCGGGTGACGATGTTGCGCCGCGGGTGGTTGCGCGCCTCGAGCTCGGTGATGTGACCGGTGGAGACGAGCTCCTGCACGTAGCTGTGGTCGATGCTGACACGGCGCAGACGACCCTGGCGCATGACGTACGTGCGGCTGTCGCCCACGTTCAACAGCGCGAATCGCACCGCGGCATCGGGCGTGGTGAGCACCGCGAGGGCCGTGAGCGTGGTGCCCATGCCCCGCTGCTCGACGTTGTTGTGCGCGCCCTGGAAGATGGCCGCGTTGGCCTCGACGACCGCGGCGACCGCGACGTCGACGGTGTTCGCCCCGCCCGACAGGCGGTCGCGCAGCGTGGTTGCGGCGATGGCGCTGGCCACCTCGCCCGCCTGGTGACCACCCATGCCGTCGGCGACGCCGAAGATCATCGGCTCGGCCACGTAGGCGTCCTCGTTGCCGGTGCGAACGCGACCGGCATCGGTGGCGGCGCCCCACGCGAGCAGCGGTGGTGTGGGTCGATCGGTCACGCGGGCCTCACTGCGCCTCGAAGATGGTGCTGCCCACCTGCAGCCGATCGCCAACGGCGAACGCGACCGGGGCGGTGAGCTTGGCCCCGTTCAGATGGGTGCCGTTGGTGCTGCCCAGGTCCTCCACCCACACCCCCGCATCGCGCAGGAAGACGCGGGCGTGGAGCTGCGACGCGAACGTGTCGTCGGGCAGACCGATCGAGCACGTCTCGGCGCGGCCGAGGGTGATCTCGGCACCGATGGGGTACGCGGCACCCTTGCGGACCTTGGGCTCGAGCACGACGATCTTGCCGGGCACGCCGCGCTTGCCGCTCTTCGGTTTCGCCGCCGTCGCCGGACGAGTTGCGGGAGCGGTGGCATCACCGGCCGCACGGGCGGTCGCCTGCGGGTTCAGGCGCGGGCCGCGGACCTCGGACCACACCGCCCACAGGACGCGGGCGAAGAACAGGTAGATCAGCGCGAGGAGCGCGTAGTTGAGAACGCTCAGCTGGGCTTCGCTCACGACGCCTCGAAGCGCAGGTGTGTGCTGCCCACGCTCACGATGTCGCCGTCCTGCAGTGCCTGCTCGCCCTGGATGCGAAGGCCGTTCACCTTCGTGCCGTTGGTGCTGCCCAGGTCGGCCACGATGTAGCCGCGGGTGGAGGCGCGCACCTCGCAGTGACGTCGGCTGACATTGCCGTCGTTGAGCGGGATGGTGCAGTCGGCGAGACGGCCGATGGACACGGCCTCGGCGCTGAGCGGGATGCGCTCACCGCTGGGCAGCACGAGCGAACCCACACCGGCGGGACCGCCGGTCTCCTTCATGCGGCTGGTGACGCTGAAGCGACCGGGCTTCTGGTCGTTGTCGACCACGAGCTCGACCGAGACGGCGCCCATGAAGTGGTAGCCCTCGGACTTCGCGTACTCGCGAGCGGTCTCGCACAGTTCGGCGTTCAGGGCCTCGTCGATGTCGGCGAAACCGGCGAGATCCTTGGGGCTGAGGGCGATGGTGAACGAGTTGGGCACGATGCGCCGACCCTTCACATCGACGCTGCGATGGTCGTCGATCTCCCTCAGGAGACGACGACCGAGCTCGACGGGACGGATGCTGGAACGGGAGCCGCGGGAAAACACACCCTCGACCATACGCTCCAGACCATGCTCGAAGGACTGCAAACCCATGACAGAGAGCAGGTTAGTGGTGTGGGTGTGCGCGAAGGGGCGCGCCCCGACCGCGGCGTCCGACCGCGCGGACCTGCGGCTTTTCAGGTTGGGCACGGTCCGGCGACTTGCTAGCGTTGGGCTTCCACTCGGGCGAGTGGCGGAATAGGCAGACGCGCTAGCTTCAGGTGCTAGTATTCGAAAGGATGTGGGGGTTCAAGTCCCCCCTCGCCCACCACGAGACCCCAGCTCAGATGGGGTCTTTTGCGTCCGGGCCCGTCAGTGCTACGGGCCGGTCAGTCGGGCGTCACCGAGTGGTCGAGGTCGTCGACGAACTGGCGGTGGTCGTCGGTTCGCTGGTCGATCTCGCGGATCAGCTTCGTCTTCCCGCCGCCGCCACGCAGGAACGACAGCGGGTCCTGCTGGTCGCCGACGTAGCCCATCGCGAACGCGCCTTGCTGGTACCCCATCATCCGCAGCAGGTCGTCGTCGAGCGTCCGGGCGATGTCCTGCGGGCAGGCCAGGTATTGGTTCTCCTCCTGCCGCACCCAGCCCACGGCGTAGGTGATGTTCACGCCGCGCCGCTCGCCGACACTCCGGTTGGCGCCACCACCGTGCAGCACCTTGCCGTCGTAGAACAGCACACTGCCGCGACGCATGGACGCCTGCCCGCCCGGCATCGCCAAACTCTCGGCATCCGACACACCCGATGAACCGGGGATGATGTGGGTGGCGCCGTTCTCCTCCGTGAAGTCGGTGAGCGCCCACATCGTGTTGCACTGCGCGTGGTAGTCCGCCGGGAACGGGAAGAAGTCGAACGCCATCTGGTCGCGGTGCAGCTTCTGCTGCGTCTCACCGGGCTCGATGGAGATGATCTGCGTGAGGTGCAGTTGCACCGCCGTCACGTGCGACAAGAAGTGGCGGACCGTGCCGACCACCACCGGGTCCATCACCAGTTCACGCGCCGTCGGGCAGCGGGCGATGAGCGCTCCGGTACGCCGGGTGAACGCGCCGTCGTACTCGTCGCGGCCGTGTGCCGACGCATCGATGTACGGGTGGGCCTCCGCATCGAGGCGGTCCATCGTCGCCTGATCGGCCACGTCGTCCACGATGGCGTAGCCCCAGCAACGCAGATGATCGCTGATCTGCTCCACCGGGGTGTCAGGGGTGAAGTGGTGCAGGGTCACGGCCGGATTCTACGACGCGTGTCGAGGGGCGATGGCTAGGGTCGCGGCCGTGTCGGACACGCGAGTCGTCATCCACGCCGACGACGTCGGCATGTGCCACGGCGCCAACCGCGCCTTCGTCGAGCTCAGCGAAGCGGGGGTGGTGAGCGCCGGGTCGGTGATGGTGCCGTGCCCGTGGTTCGCCGACATCGCGGAGGCGGCAGCAGCGAACCCTGCGCTCGACCTCGGCGTGCACCTCACACTGAACAGCGAGCACCGTGGCTACCGGTGGGGACCGGTCAGCGGTGCCGGTCCGGCCTCGGGGTTGGTCGACGAGGACGGCTTCCTGTGGCGCACCGTTGCGCAGGTGCGCCGGCACGCACACCCCGATGCCGTCGAAGCCGAGTGGCGCGCGCAGATCGAGCGAGCGCTGCGGGCCGGCATCGACGTCACCCATCTCGATGCACACATGGGATCGGCGCTCGCACCCGAGTGGTGCGAGCGGTACGTGGCGCTCGGCGCCGAGTACCGGCTGCCCGCGCTGATCACCACCCGCCTCTCCGCGTACGACCCGCATAACCATCTCCGCGACGTCACCGACGAGCGCTTCGAGCCGTTCGTCGCCCAAGCGCGTGCCGCCGGCATGCCGGTGTTCGACCGCGTGCTGGAGACCGACTTCGACCGGCCTCGCGGCGCGCCCGTCGACTACCGCTCGAAGCTGCTCGACGGGGTGCAGGGCCTCACGTACTGCGCCTTCCACCCGTGCCGCCCGGGCCCGGGCGAGGTGGAGGTCATCGAGCCGCATGCCCACCACGTGCGCGTCGACGAGTACGAGCTGTTCGGCACGACCGGATGGGCCGAGTGGCTGCAGCAGCAGGTGTTCACCGTCGTCGGCATGCGCCAGTTGCGCGACGAGATGCGAGCGGCCGGGGGCTGACACCCTGGCGAGCGAAGGGTCTCAGGTAAGGAGGAGGCTCGTGATCAATGCCGCCACCTCTTCGGGGTGACTCAGGATCACCTGGTGTTCGGCGTCGATCTCGGTGACGGAGCCAGCTCGACGGGCCATCTCGCGTTGTGTGTCGGGATGGATCATCGAGTCCTTCCCGGCGACGAGGTAGACGGATGGAATCGATGACCACCCCGCGGACGTGAGTGGCGTCATCACTGCTGCGAGGGCGAAGCGCCGCAGCCGCACATCCCGGAGTCGGGCGATCGTCACCTCGTCGTAAGGAAGCTCGACGTCGGTGAAGTCGAGCACACAGGTTCCGTCGTCGAAGAAGGTCATCGGAGTGTCGGGCGTGGGGCGCTTCACGAGTTAGTCGAACATCGATTCGCCCACTCCCGGCATCGCCGCGGCGAGGTACACCAGGTGTGCGACGTCGGGGATCTCGGCTGCGGCTTCGGTGATCACGGCACCGCCGTAGGAGTGGCCGACGAGGATGACCGAACGCTCGCCCGCCAACTCGCGGACGTGTTGCGCATCGTTGAACACGGTGGTCCCCGGACGGTTGCACGTCGGAAGGTCGGCCACAAGGATCTCGAGCCCGGGCGGCAGGGCATCGATGACGTGGTCCCACATCTCGGGCGAACCCCACGCACCGTGAACGAGGACGATCGCTGGCTGATCGGTCATGGACACCCCCACGTCTGCGTCCCTCCGTCTGGTCGCTCCCGGAGCAACACGCCAACGGCTGTGAGTCTCGCACACCGAGATCACCCCGCTTTCGACGACCGCGGGCGCGAGACGTCCCACATCTGGGATGTTTCGCGCTCGTGGGCGCTGAGTGACCCGAATTCGGGACGTCTCGCGCCCGACCCCGGCTGGCCGACGGCGGTTCGGGACGATGGGCCACGCGCACACACCGGTCGCACGGGCCAGACTGGGTGGGCCATGGCCTCGCTGCGCGAACTGCTCCCCGCTCCCGGCGCCGACCCGATGGAGGTCGTCGACGCGTTCGGACGCTGGGCCGAAGCGAGCGGGCGGCCGCTGTACACCCACCAGGAGGACGCGATCCTCGCCCTGGCCATGGGTGACCACGTCGTACTCGCCACCCCCACGGGCTCGGGGAAGAGCCTGGTGGCCATGGCCGGCATCGCCCTCGCCCTGAACGCCCGGCGCCGCGCCGTGTGGACCGCACCGATCAAGGCGCTGGTCGCCGAGAAGTTCTTCGACCTGGTCGACCTACTGGGCGCCGAGCAGGTGGGCCTCGCCACCGGCGATGCGTCGATCAACCCCGACGCACCGGTACTGGTCTGCACGGCCGAGGTGCTCGCCAACCACGCCCTCGCCACCGGACCGTCCAGCGAGTACGGGTTCGCCTGCCTCGACGAGTTCCACTACTACGCCGAGCGCGACCGCGGATGGGCGTGGCAGGTGCCGTTGCTCGAACTGACCGGCTGCCAGATGCTGCTGGCCTCGGCGACCCTCGGCGACATGACCGCGATCACCGACGACCTCCACGGGCGTTCGGCTCGTTCGGTCACCAGCGTCACGTCGGTCGAACGCCCCACGCCGCTGTACCACCAGTGGCGCACCTCGCACGTCGCCGACAGCGTGCTCGACGCAGTGCGCGAGGGCATCACGCCGGTGTACATCGTGCACGCCACGCAGGCGAACGCGATCGAACGCTCCCAGAGCCTGGTGAGCCTCGCGGTCACCACCCGTCCGCAGCGCGAGGCGATTGCCGCAGCATTGAAGACCGAGCGCACGACACGCGGGTTCGGTGAGACGTTGGAACGCCTGCTGAAGAACGGCGTCGGCGTGCACCACGCGGGCATGCTCCCCCGCCACCGACGCCTGGTGGAACGCCTCGCCGGCGCCGGGCTGCTGCCGGTCATCTGCGGCACCGACACACTCGGTGTGGGCGTCAACATCCCCATCCGCACGGTGCTGATGACGGCGCTGACGAAGTTCGACGGCACCAAGGTCCGTGTCTTCACGGTGCGCGAGTTCCGCCAACTCTCGGGTCGCGCAGGTCGACCCGGCTTCGACCCCGACGGGCACGTGTGGGTCCAGGCACCCGAGCACGTCATCGAGAACAACCGGGCGCTGGCGAAGGCCGGCGACGATCCGAAGGCCCGCCGCAAGGCCACCAAGGCCAAGGCGCCCGATGGCTTCGTGCACTACGACGAAGCCACCATGCAGCGGCTGATGACCGCGCAACCCGAGGCGTTGACGTCGCGTTTCAAGGTGACCGCCGACATGGTGGCCAACGTGCTCGGCCGCCCCGACGGTCCGTCCGCGCTGAAGCGACTGCTGAACACCAACCACGACGCTCCGCCGCGCCGCCGACAGCACAAGCGCCGGGCCATCGCGCTCTATCGCAGCCTCGAAGCCGCCGGCGTGGCCGAACGCCAACGCGACGCGCACGGTCGTTGCGCGGGCGTGCGCGTCGGGTCGCTCGTCGAGGGCAGCGACGAACGCGCCGCGTTGCGATTCTCGGCACCCCTCATGCCGTTCGCGATCGAGGTGATCGCCGCGCTCGACCACGACGAGCCGGCCTACGTGCTCGACGTCGTCAGCGTGGTCGAGGCCGTGCTCGACGACCCGCGGCAGATCCTGTACGCCCAACAGAACGCGGCCAAGGGCGCAGAAGTGGCCCGGCTGAAGTCCGAGGGCGTGCCGTACGAGGAACGGATGGAGCGCATCGAGGCCATCACCTGGCCGACGCCGATGAAGGAACTGCTCGACGCGTGCATCGAGCCATACCGGGCCCGCCACCCGTGGGTGGCCGAGGGACCCTCACCGAAATCGATCCTCCGCGAGATGCTCGAGAGTGGCGACACATTCGCGTCGTTCATCCGCCGCTATCGCCTGGACCGCAGCGAAGGCCTGCTGCTGCGCTACCTCACCGACGCGTGGCGCACGCTCGATCGGTCGCTGCCCGACGACGTCTACAACGACACGCTCGAAGACATCGTCGAATGGCTCGGGCACCTCATTCGCGCCACCGACGCCACCCTGCTCGACGAGTGGGCCGCACTGGCCGGAAAGCCGGTGCACGACCACGAGGCACCGGCCGCGCTGACGAACCTGGACACGGGTCCGCCGTCTGCGTGGCGCACGGCGGTGCGGACTGCCGTGTTCGCCTGGGTGGAACTGCTGGCCCGGCGGGCGCACGACACACTCGCCGAGCGCACCGGTTGGGAGCACTGGCGACTGCGCGACACGATGGCCCCGTACTGGGCCGAGTACGACTCGATCGGCATCGATGGCGACGCCCGCTCGGCACAGTGGTTCCGGCTGGTCGATGAACCCGGTCGGTGGCGCATCGAGCAGACCCTGGTGGACCCGAGCGGCGATGGCGAGTGGCGCATCACGGCCGCGGTCGACCTCGCAGCTGCGCTCGCCGAGGGCTCGCCCACCCTGCAGCTCGAGCACCTCGGCCCCGACCAGTCGCTGGCGGCCCACGAGTCGGCGGAGCCCGGCGAGTTGGCGGCGGCCGGCGAGTCGGCCGTGCAGGTGGCGTCTCCGGTGCCCGATGCGTCTGCGGTGCCCGATGCGGAGCGAGCTCCAGGAACGTAGAGCGTGTGTCCTGTTTCGGACCACGGAGAGCGCAGATCGACGCTCTGCTCGCTCGATCTGGGGCGAAATCGTCTCGGAAACCGAGACGATCGAGCCCCAGAAGCAGATTTGGAACGAATCAGCCCCAGAAACCAGGGAGCGCCGAGTGCCCGATATGGCGCTCTCGGCGCAAGGGTGGTCACGTCTGGTGAGCGAAAACTCCCTGGGGAGTGTCGACGGGGTGAACTGGCCGTACCGGGTGCCCGTTCTGGGTGCTCTTGGTCAAGGCGCTCGGTGCCCTGAACGACGACACGCGCTCAGGTTCGCGCGGATCGAGCGGCCGCGGCTCGGGCGGCCGTGACGGCGGTCGAGAAGGTGGCCTGCAGCAGATAGCCGCCAGTGGGTGCCTCCCAGTCGAGCATCTCGCCCACCACGTACGTGCCGGGTCGTCGCAGCAACATGAACGTGTCGTCGACCTCGGACAGGGCCACGCCTCCGGCACTCGAGATGGCTCGATCGATGTCACCAGCCCCTCCACTCGCACCGGCACCGCCTTCAGATGTGCGGCGAGGTCGTCGGGCGACGTGGGGAGCGGTCCGTCGGCCACCTCGCGCAGCCAGGCCACCTTCACGGCGCCCAGCCCCAAGGTGCGTTTCAACGTGCTCGACATCGAG
>JANMFL010000102.1:0-14799 GCA_031377945.1 Acidimicrobiaceae bacterium
CCCCGGGGCACCCCCCCGGGTTCCCCCCCAACCCTGGGGGGGGGGGGGCGCCCACCCCCTCAACTTTTGGGGGGGGCGGGGGGGGGGGGGGCCGGGGGGGGGGGGGGGGGGGCCGGGGGGGGGGGACGGTGCCGGTGTGGACGGCGACGTTGATGCCGCCGTTGGTGGTCTCGAGCGTGGGGACCAGGGGCAGGTGCAGGCGCGACACGGGGGTGTCGCGTGACGCGAGCAGGGCGATGTGCCAGCCGACGGCGCGCTCGCGGAGGACGGCACCGAACCGGTCGTACAGGTCGCGCACGTCGGGGCCGCCAACCCTGGAGCCATACGGGGGGTTGCTCACCAGCCAGCCGACGGTGGACGGCAACACGAGATCCGACGCCGTGCGACGCTCGACGTTGATCTGACCGCCGACACCGGCCTTGGCGGCGTTGGCCAACGTGGCCGCGACCGCACCCTCGTCGCGGTCGAACGCGAGCAGCGGCGGGCAGCGATCGATGACGTCGCTGTCGGCGCCCTTCACCAGACGGTCCCAGCCGGCAGGGTCGAACGACGGCCACTGCATGAACTGGAACGTCCGCAGCCGGCCCGGGGCGATGCGCCGAGCGCGCAGCGCGGCCTCGATGACGACGGTGCCCGATCCGCAGAACGGGTCGACGAGTGCCTTGCGCACGTCCCACTCGGACGCAGTGACGAGCGCCGCGGCGAGCGTCTCGCGCATCGGCGCCTTGCCGGCCGGGCCACGGTAACCGCGCTTGTGCAGGGCAGGTCCGGTGGCGTCGACGCTCACCGTGACGACGTCGCGCTGCACCCGCACCTGGATCTGTTGGTGCCCCTCGCCCCGACCGATCTGCTCGGCGACTCGTTCGGCGATGGCACCGGTGTGGAACAACTTCGATTTGCCGTCGGTGGACGCTGACACTTCAACGCCCGAATTCGCACGACCGGTGTCGGGCAACCACGTCGCCCAGTCGATGCGGCCGAGGCCGGTGGCCAGCGTGTCGAACCCGTCAGCCTTGAACCGTGCCACGCGCACCAGGACCCGAGTTGCGAGCCGCGATTTCAGGTGCACGGCCCACAGCTGCGGCCAGGTGAGCGAGCAGTTCACCCCACCATGGGTGACGTTGGCGGGACGCACGCCCAACCGGGTGAGTTCTTCCTGGACCATCGGCTCGAGACCTGGCGTCGCCACGACGAACGCATCGATGCGGGCGCTCACGAGATGAACTGCAGACGCATGTTGGGGTACGCACCCGCGTCGAGCCCCGTGGGCCCGTCGCTGCGCAGTCGGTGCCACCCGGCAGCGGCGATCATCGCCGCGTTGTCGGTGCACATCTCGCGGCTGGGCAGAAAGCCCTGGATGCCCGTGTCGGTGCAGACCGACAGGAACCGCTCGCGCAGCAGCGAGTTCGCCGCCACTCCCCCACCCAGCACGAGGCCTTTCGCACCCACCTGCTCGGCGGCGCGCCGGGCCTTCTGCACGAGGACGTCGACGACCGCCGCCTGGAACGACGCGGCGACATCGGCCGTGGACACGTCGGGGTGCTTTCGGACGTAGTTCATGACCGAGGTCTTCAGGCCGCTGAAGCTGAAGTCGAACCCGTCGTGCAGCATCGCCCGCGGGAAGTCGATCGCCTCCGGGTCGCCGTGCACCGCCTCACGATCGATTGCCGGGCCACCGGGGTAACCGAGGCCCAGGAACCGGGCCACCTTGTCGAACGCCTCGCCCGCGGCGTCGTCGATGGTCTGCCCGAGCAGACGGTAGCGGCCGTGGTCCTGCATCTCGATGAGCATCGTGTGACCACCCGAGACGAGCATCACGACGAGCGGAAACTGCAAGGTGGGGTCCTCCAGGAAGGCTGCGTAGAGGTGTGCCTCCATGTGGTTCACGCCGATGAACGGCACGTCCCAGGTGAGCGCGAGCGCCTTGGCGGCGGACACGCCGACGAGCAGGGCGCCGATGAGGCCCGGGCCGACGGTGCACGCCACGGCGTCGATGCGTTCGGGTTCCACGCCGGCCTCGACGATGGCCCGGGCGATCATCGGGTTGAGCATTTCGAGGTGTGCCCGGCTGGCGACCTCGGGCACGACTCCACCGAACTGGGCGTGGAGATCCACTTGCGTGCTGACGGCGCTGGACACGACGTCGTAGCCGCCCATCACCAGCGCGGCGGCGGTCTCGTCGCAACTCGTCTCGATCCCGAGCACCAGGGTGTTCTCGTCCACGTTCGTTCTGTCCGTCATCATCGTGCGGCCTCCGGGCACAGCTGGCGCAGCCGTTCGCGATACGTGGGTTCGAGGATGCCTCGGCGCCACATGACGATCGCGTCTTCCACGTTCTCGTAGTAGTTCTTGCGGATTCCGGCCGACTCGAAGCCGAACCGCCCGTACAGCGCCTGAGCTGCGTGGTTGCTGACGCGCACCTCGAGCGTCATCCCCTCGCTGCCGCGTTCGATCGCGGACCACGCCAGCTCGGCGAGCAGGCGGGTGGCCACGCCCTGCCGCTGGGCCTGTGCGCTGACGGCGATGTTGGTGACGTGCGCATCGTCGCCGGCGTACAACTGACCGGCGTAGCCGAGCAAATGCTTCCCCTGCATGGCCGCGAAGTAGGTGCGCTCACCTCGCCGCATCATCTCGAGCTCGCTGTGCAACACGTTCAGCGACCACGGCTTCGGATACGACGCCTGCTCGATGGGCATCAGGGCCGTGAGGTGCTTGCGCCGCAACGGCTCGATGGTGATGCCCACCTGGCCTTCCTTGCCCAGCAGACGCGACAGCACGCTCATTGGGCGACCTGGCGGGTGGCCCAGTTGATCTGCGCGTCGGGGGCACGCAGGTACATCGGCTGGATGTCGCGCGGGTTCACCCAGTCCTCGCGCAGCGCTCGGGCGTGGGCCAATTGCACCAACGGCGCAGCCGACGGGTGGGCGAGGAACTGCTCGGTGAACTCGCAGTGCACGTTGGCGTCGATCTCGTCCTGGTAGCGGAGCGCACCGTCGCCCACGCAGAGCACGTTCTGCCCGCGCGCCAGGATGTCGGCGACGAGGTCGTCGGTGGTGCCGACACGCGGCTCGGTGACGCGCTGGATACCGCCGGGCACCGATCGGTAGAACGCGTAGAACAACTCACCCTTGCGGGCATCGATGACCGCGGCGATGGTTCGGTCCGAGTAGCGCAACGGGAAGGCCAGCAGATCGAGCGAGCTGATGCCGATCATCGGCACCCGCAACGCCTGAGCGATTGCCTTGCCGGCAGCCAGTCCGACCCGCATGCCGGTGAACAGACCGGGGCCGACGTCGACGGCGATGGCACCGAACTCGGCCATCTGGATGTCGGCCTGTCGGCACAGGAACTCGATGGCCGGGATGAGCGTCTCGGCGTGGCGACGCCCCCGCGACACCTCGAACTGCCCGAGCACGCCCTCGTGCCCGCCAATGGCGACACTCACCTGCGGTGTCGCGGTCTCGATTCCGAGGATCAACATGCGAACGCCTCCAGTGCCGTGGCCAGCCGGTCCCACCGAAGTGCCCACGGCCGACCGGTTCCGCTGATGGTGATGTGTCGACGTTCGTCGTCGTCCGGATCTGCGACGAGGTGCACCAGCAGATGATCACCCAGCGACTGCGCCACGACATCACCCCACTCGAGCAACACGATGCCGTCGTACTCGAGCAACTCGGCGAGCGCCAGGTCGGCGACCTCGTGGTGCGTGTTCAAGCGGTAGATGTCGGCGTGATGCAACGTGATGCGACCGGCGTCGTAGCTGTGCACCAGCGTGAACGTCGGCGACGTGATCGGGTCGGTGACCCCGAGTGCCGCGCCGAAACCCTTGGCGAACGCAGTCTTGCCCGCGCCCATCTCACCGGCGAGGACGAGGAGGTCACCCGTGCGCGCCAGCCCGGCGATGACCGCCGCGATGGCATGAGTGTCCGCGACCGATGACGCACTGAGCTGCAACATGACCCTTCGAATGCTAGAGCGAGGTCAGACCGGGTGGCGTTCCACACGCGCCGAAATGCCGCACACGACCTCGTAACCGATGGTGCCGAGACGCTCGGCCCACTCGTTGGCCGTCACCTCGTGCGCTCCCTGCCTGCCGATGAGGACGACCTCTTCGCCGACCTCCACCTCGTCGTCGCCACAGTCGATCATCAGTTGATCCATGGTGACGACGCCGACGATCCGCCGCCGAACGCCGTGCACGAGCACCTCGCCACCCATCGAGAACAGGCGACGCGGCACACCGTCGGCGTACCCGATGGGCACGGTGGCGACGGTGGTGTCGTGGCTGAACGTGTGGCGCAGCCCGTACGAGATCCGCGAGCCGGCTGCCGCACGTTTCACGAACGAGACGCGCGCCCGCAACGACATCGCCGGCTGCAAGCCGAGTTGAGCGATCGAGGCATCGACCTCGGGCCCGGGTGAGATGCCGTAGATGGCGATGCCGGGACGAACCATCGAGTACCGCGCACGCGGGTGAAGAATGGCTCCAGCCGAGTTCGCCGCATGCACGAGCGTTGGCCGGTGTCCGGCCGTGCTGAGCGCATCGAGGGTGCGGTCGAAACGATCGAGTTGTTCGCCGTTCGACGGATGCTCGAGTTCGTCGGCCGTCGCCAGGTGAGTGAACACGCCTTCCAGAACCACGGCCGGCGATGCCGCGATGACGTCGGCGATCCGCACCGCGTCGTCCGGCCGGGCGCCCACTCGCTGCATGCCGGTGTCGATCTTCAGGTGCACGGGAACCTCGACGCCACCTGCGGCTCGGACCGCATCGAGATACTCCAGGCGATAGACGGCCAGACGGAGCCCGAGTGCCACCGCCTCGGGCAGGTCGTCGTGCGGCTGTTCGGTGAGCACGAGGATCGGTGCATCGATGCCCGCTGAGCGCAGCTGCGCGGCCTCGTGCACCAGGGCGACGCACAGGCCGCTCGCTCCGCCGGCGAGTGCCGCACGCGCTGCGGTGAGCGCGCCATGGCCATAGCCGTTGGCCTTGACGACCGCCCAGACCTGCACCGGCCACGCCGACGTGACGTCGGACGCGAGCACGCGGACGTTGTGCTCGATGGCGGCGGCCGACACGTCGGCCCACGCCCAGCGGGTCATCCGAGCTCCTCGAGCACGGCCGGGAGGTGGTCGGGAATGTCGCCGGCGACGAAACCGTACGCCGAGGTCCGGCGAGCAGCTCGGCCGTGCAGCCACGCGCCCGCTGCGGCAGCGTGGAACGGCTCGACACCCTGGGCGAGGAGCGACCCGACGATGCCGGCGAGGACGTCGCCCGTCCCGGCGGTGGCCAGGCGTTCGTCGCCGGTGGTGGACACGAGCACTCGCCCCTCGGGTTCGGCCACGACCGTGGCGGGCCCTTTCAGCAGCACCACGCACCCTGTGTCGGCCGCCAGACGACGGGCCGACAGGAGGCGGTCGGCCAGGGGCGGCTGACCGGTGAGCAGCGCGTACTCGCCGTCGTGCGGCGTGATGACCGTCGGGCGCGTTCGGCGCCGCAGCAACGCGCCCGCACCCTCGGCGTTCCAGGCCATCGCGAACAGTGCATCGCCGTCGATGACCATCGGTAGCGGCGCGTCCGCCACGACGGCGCGAGTGTCCGACGCGGTGGCGTCGTCGCGCCCGATGCCGGGGCCGATGACGAGTGAGTGGAACCGGTCCAACGAGTCGAGCAGGGTCCTCGCCCAACCAATCCCCTGCAGCGGTTTCTGCACCACCTCGACCGGCGCACCCAGAACCAGACAACCCACGCCCGACAGGTGCACGATTCCAGCACCGGAACGAACTGCGCCGCGGGCGGCCAGTGCCGCGGCGCCGGTCATGCCCACACTGCCGGCGACGAGGCGGACGGCGGACCGCCACTTGTGCGCGTTCGTGGGACGCACCGGCAGCCAATCGGCGACGTCGGCCTGCTGCACGAGGTGGGCGTGAGCGTGCGCGTCGACCCGTTCACCCAACCCGATGTCGGCGAGTTCGATGTCGCCGGCGAGTTCGGCACCGGGCGAGAGCAGCAGACCCGGCTTCAACGCCTGGAACGTGATGGTCCGATCGGCAGGGATGACCGGACCGTCGACGGCGCCGGTGAACGCGTTGACCCCGCTGGGGATGTCGACGGCCAGCACCTTGGCCGCGCCCACGTCGGGTGGGTGCCACCTGCCGTGGAATCCGGTGCCGTAGGCGGCGTCGATGACGAGGTCGGCGGCCGGGAGCGTCGACGGGCACTCGTCGACCGCGTACACCCGCACCTTCACCCCACGATCGCTCAGGCGGCGAGCGGCCACCCGACCGTCGGCACCGTTGTTGCCCTGGCCGACGATCACGTTCACGGTGCGCCCGTAGGTGCCGCCGAGCATGCGCACGGCGGCACGCGCCACTGCGGCCCCGGCGCGGTCGATGTACGTCTGCACGTCGGCGGCGACCGACATGTCCACGGCGCGCATCTCGACGGGCGTGACGATCGGCAGCATCGCTGCGAGCCTACGCCTGGCGCTGTTCGGCGACCACGTGGGCGATGGCGACGCGGCCCGTGTGGGTGATGGTGAGATGCCAGTGGGTGATGCCACGGTCGACCGCCAACTCGAGCGCACGTCCGGTGATCGCCAGCGACGGCGCTCCGGACTGGGCACGCGTGACCCACACCTCGTGGAACCCGAACGAACCGAGCCCAAGGCCCATCGCCTTCATCACGGCTTCGCGCGCCGCGAACCTGGCCGCGAGCGACGGCACCGGGTCGGCCTTTGGCGCGACATACGCGAGTTCTTCCTCGACGAACACACGGTCGCGCATCGTCGGCGTTCGGGCCAACGACGCTCGGAACCGGTCGACGTCGACGGCATCGATGCCGACACCGATGATCATCGGTGATCGGCGTTCACTTGGTGCGCCAGTGATCGGCGGTCTCGCTGATCGGCAGGATGAGCAGATCGGCCACCGACATGTCGGCGAGCAGATCGTCGCGGAAGCTGCCCTCGGTCTCGGTGACCCAGTCGACGAGGCGGTCGTATCTGCGGTCGTACCCCTGCAGCACCCCGCGCATCACCGACGCCGGAAGGTGATCGTGGAACCGCACGTGCAGCAGCGAGATTCCGGTGCACGTGCCGCCCTTCACCTCGGGCACGAAGATGACGGTCCGACCGTCGCTCCGACCTCGGGCCACGAGCACTTCCTTCTCGCTGGCGACCCGACGCTTGGTGCCGCGCAGCTCTGAATTGGTCTCGACACGGCTGGGCACGTCGCGCGACAGCCCACCGCGGTCGACGATGGCGATGGTGGCACCCGTCGCGGGATCGCCTTCGATGGCGTACCGGGTGTAGCCGACGACCGACTCGACGGCCGGATCGATGTCGGCCAGCACCTTCAGCGTGCGATAGCTCAAGCGGTCGCGCCCGGCGCCCGACTGGAGCAGTTCCTGCACCAGCGCCCGATCGAGGACGCCCTCGTCGTTGCGGCTGATGCCGACGGTGACGGTCTTGGCCTGGTGCTTGATCGCGTCGATCGGCCGGGTGAGCTCTTCGATGGCTCGGGTGAGCGCGGCCGTCAGATCGTCGACCACGGCACCAGGGGTGGCGATCTTGCCGGTGGCACGCTGATACGCCTCGAGCGGCGAGTCGCTCGCGACGTCGCGCAGCAGGCCCACCAGCCGCACCGCGGTGGACGCCTCGAGGTGACCGTCGTAGCCCCCGGCGCGCAAGCCGGCGAGGAACTTCTCGGCATGTGGTCCCACGCCGGTCTGCACGCTGCGCAGCACCACGGCACCGTCGGTGCTCGCCGTCAGGGCGTGCTCGATGACCTCACGCGCCTCTCTGAGCGGACGGGCCGAGCTGTCGATCGCCAGCGCCGCTTCGTAACCGAACAGATGGCCGGTCATCGCCGAGAGCACGAACGCGAGCGTCGAGTCCACCGACGGCACGGTGAGTACCGCGGCGGCACCGGCGAAGCGCTCGTCGGCATCGGTGGCGACGACGATCGGCGTGGCCTTGTGCGCCTTGTAGATCGCGACTTCCTTGGCGACGTCGTCGGCCGTGCCGCCCACGAGTCCGGCCGCGCACACCAGGATGAGCGGCTCGCTGGAGAGGTCGATGTGCTTCTTGTCCTCGGTGACGTCGCAGGCGATGCTCTTGTAGCAGAGCTCGCTGAGCTTGATCCGCACCTCTTCGGCAGCGACCACGTTGGGTCCGTTGCCGACGATGGCCCAGTAACGCTTCGCCGGGGCGAACCGACGTGCTGCGTCACCGATGGCCGGTCGGTTGGCGATGACTTCGGTCATCGCTGCGGGCAGGGTGCGCAGCGACGACAGCAGTTCGTGTCGGCGGTGCGCGGCGCCGAGACCGGCTGCCTCGGAGATGGCACAGGCCAGCAGCACGCCGGCGGCGACCTGGGCGTAGAACGCCTTCGTGCTGGCCACACTCATCTCGACATCACGACCGTCGGACGTGTACATCACCCCGTCGGCCTTGTCGGTCAGGTCGCTGCCCCGACGGTTGACGATGGCGATGACCGAGGCACCGCGCCCACGGGCCAGGTCGACGGTGCGATTGGTGTCGGTGGTGGTACCGCTCTGGCTGACGGCGACGATCAGGGTGTCGCGCATGTCGAGGCGAAGGTGGAAGCCCGACAACTCGGTGGCGGTGATGGAGTCGACGTCGAGCGCTCCGACACACAGGTCGTCGAGGACCGACGACATGCTGCAGCCCGCGACGTAGGCGGTGCCCTGCCCGATGACCCGCACCTTGCTGAGCTTACCGTTGGCCAGCCGAGCGGCGATGTCGGCCGGCAGCGTGCGCTCGCCCAACTCGGCGCGCAGGCCCTGGGCGGTTTCGGCGATGCGGCCGCGCAGCGTCTTGCGGAAGCTGTTCGGCGCCTCGGTGATCTCCTTCAGCAGGAAGTGAGGGGCGTCGCCGCGGTCGATGTCGCGGGTGGTGACCTGCGCGGTGACGACCTCGGACGGGTCGACCGGCAGATCGGTGCCGGCGTACGCCACACGCCGCACGCCCTGCAGTTCGCCGGCATGCGCGCCGTCGAGCACGAACACCTGGCCACGGCTGCCGGTGGGCGACGGCGTCTCACCATCGACCCGCAGGTACCGGGTGGTCTCCTCGACCACGCCGTACGGCTCGCTGGCGACGATGAACAGGTCCTCACCGAGTCCGACGTACAGCGCCTGGCCGCTGCCGCGCAGGGCGAGGTACACCTGGTCGGGGTCGTCGGCGGCTTGCGCACCGATGGCGACGCTGCCCTCGAACTCGGCGACCGTGCGTCGGAACGCCTCGGCGAGATCCGCGCCGCGCTGGGCGTGCAATGCCATGACGGCAGGGATGACCTTGGCGTCGGTGGTGATCGGGCCGGCGATCCGCAGGTTGTGCGTGACCTTGATGTCGGCGTGGTTGTCGACGTCGCCGTTCAACACCGCCACCGTGTACGCCGGCTGGTCCCCGCCTGGCTGTTCACTCTGCTCGCCGTTCACCGGGTGGCAGTTCGGCTCGCTGATGATGCCCACGCTGGCCCACCGAGTGTGCCCGAGCACCGACACGCGTGCGGTCGGCGCGCTGAGCGCGAGCCGCAGCAGGTCGTCGGCGTGAACCGCGGCGCGAAGCGCCTTCACGTTGTCGCCGAGCTCACCGATCTCGGCGGCGGCCTTGTAGACCAGGCTCAGGCATGGTCCGGCGAGGCGCACCGAGCCGCTCTGGAAGAGAGGGTCCTGCGTGCGACGGGCCAGCAACGACTGCACGGCGGGATCCGCAGGATTCAGCCCGTGGCCCCACACGAAGACGTGCACCCCCGCGCTGTCGCGGCCACGCACCTCCATGCGATCGATCGCCGACAGGGCCTGCTGCACTGCCAGGTACCCCGTGACGGCTCCGACACCGGCGTCGCGGCCCACGAAGTCGGACACCGCACGCGCGGTGCGAACACGGTCCTTGCGCACCGCCCACACCGCGTCGCGAAGGGCGAGCAGTTCGGCGTTCGACGCCTCGATCGCTTCGGGCGTGAGCCCCACGGCGGCCTCGAGCTCGGCGTCACGATCGGCAATGCGGGCGTCGATCTGGTCGAGCCGAGCGGTGATGCCGGCGATCAGTTCGGAGCGCCCGACGAGCGCCTGCACGCCCGGCGCACCGTGCAGCAGTCGATCGGCCTCGGCAACGGAGGCCGCCGCATCCACCAACACCGGTGACGCGACCGCCTGGTCGAGCAGACCGAGCAGCGTGTCAGCTGCCGGCGCCGGCCGTTGGGACGGACGGGACACGATCGCAACGATGCCGCACATGACGAACAGGTTACCGACTCGTGGTCAGGGGTTCGGATCAGGGTTGGCTCTGCATTCGATCAACTCCGCCGAGCCGACCTCACCAAGTCAGCCGAAGCGAGCGTGGACCGCGATGGCCAGTTGGTCCGCCACCTGACGTGCCAGCGCATCGGTGGTCGCCTCGACCATCACCCGGATGAGCGGCTCCGTGCCACTCGCACGCACGAGGATGCGTCCGTCGCCCTCGAGCAGACGATCGGCCGCGGCGATCTCGGCGGCCAACTCGTCGGCGGCGTATGGGTGACGTTCGGCGACCTTCACGTTGACCAGCACCTGCGGGTAGCCCACCATCACCTCGGCGGCCATGTGGGCCAGCGAGTCGTGGTGCCCGTGCACGTACTCGGCCAAGCGCAGTCCGGCCAGCAGGCCGTCGCCCGTCGTGGCGAGATCGCGGTAGATGATGTGGCCACTCTGCTCGCCTCCCACGCTGAATCCACCGCCATCGAGGGCCTCGAGGACGTAGCGGTCACCGACGTTGGTGGTGACGACGTGGATGCCGGCGGCCTCCATGGCGCGGTGGAAGCCGATGTTGCTCATCACCGTGACGACCACGGTGTCGTGGTGCAGTTCGCCAAGTTCGCGCAACTGCAACGCAGCGAGTGCGATCAACCGGTCACCGTCGACGACGCGGCCAAGGTGGTCGACCGCGATGACACGGTCGCCGTCACCGTCGAACGCGAGGCCGAGCGTGGCCGAGTGGGCGACGACGGCCTCACTCAGCGACGCGGTGTGGGTGGCTCCGCACCGGTCGTTGATGTTGCGCCCATCGGGTGCTGCGTGGATGACCGTCACGTCGGCGCCGAGCGCGGTGAAGACGGCCGGAGCGACATCGCACATCGCCCCGTTCGCGCAGTCGAGCACGACACGCAGCCCGCGCAGCGACCCGTGGGCGTCGACCAGATGCATGACGTATCGGTCGCGCTCGTCGAGCGCCGGTGGTGCGGTTGGTCCCGAGGAACTGAAGTTCGCGCCGGTGTTCTGGGCGGGACCCGTTGCGGGCACCATTGCGGGCACCATCGCGGCCTCGATGGCTCGCTCGACCGGATCCGACAGCTTCACGCCGCCGACCCCGAAGATCTTCACCCCGTTGTCCTGCCACGGGTTGTGTGACGCGGTGATCATCGCCGCCGGGCAACGCTGCTGGGCCGCCAGCCAGGCGAGCGCCGGCGTCGGGACCACGCCGAGCACCACCGGCTCGCCACCGCCGGCGAGCAGACCTTCGACCACCGCCTGCTCGAGCGCCGGTCCGCTCTCACGGGTGTCGCGTCCGATCAACCATCGGCCGCCGCCGAGCACCTGTGCAGCGGCGCGCGCGAGCGCGAACGTGTACTCCGTGGTCAACTCGGTGAACGCGACACCGCGCACACCGTCCGTACCGAACTTCAACGTCACAGGATCTCCTTCGACGGGTTGGTCCGCTGGCTGGAAAACGCACGAACGCCCCCGGCCATGGCCGAGGGCGTGTCGAGCATCGCTGGGTCGTGATCCAAGATCAACGCCCCAATATCAGCGCCCAAAAATCAGCGCCCAAGGATCAGCGCCCAAGAATCAACGCTTGGTGTACTGCTTGGCCTTTCGGGCCTTGACGAGGCCGTACTTCTTGCTCTCCTTGCGACGCGAGTCGCGGGTGAGCAGGCCGGCCTTCTTCAGCGCCGGACGGGCCTCGGGGTCGAGTTCGATGAGCGCACGGGCGATGGCCATGCGCAGCGCGCCGGCCTGACCGGTGACGCCGCCGCCGTGCAGCGTGGCATCGACGTCGTACGTCTCCTCGACATCGATGACGCGGAGCGCCTCGGTGACGATCATGCGCTGCAGCGCAGTCGGGAAGTACTGATCGAACGCCTTGCCGTTGATGGTGTGGACGCCGGTGCCGGGGCGCAGGCGGGCACGGGCAACGGCCTCCTTGCGGCGGCCGGTGGTCTGGGTGAGCGGCTTCGTGGCCATGTTCGTCTACCTAATGCCTTTGGAGCTCAGCGGGCCTTGGCCGCGGGGATTTCGAGAACGACGGGGTTTTGCGCAGTGTGCGGGTGCTCGGCGCCGGCGTACACCTTGAGCTTCTTGATCTGCTGACGGCCGAGCGGACCGTGGGGCAGCATGCCCTTGACGCTGTTGCGCACGGCCTGAGCGGCGTCGCGAGCCATGAGGTGCTCGTACGTCTCGCTCTTGATACCGCCCGGGTAACCGGAGTGACGCCAGACGCGCTTGGCACCGGCCTTGCCCTTGGTGAGGACGACCTTGCTGGCGTTGATGATGATCACGTGATCGCCGGTGTCGATGTGCGGGGCGAACGTCGGCTTGTGCTTGCCACGCAGGACGCGGGCAGCCTCGGTGCACAGGCGCCCGAGCACCATGCCTTCAGCGTCGATGACGTGCCATGCGCGGGTGATCTCGCTGGCCTTCGGTGAATACGTGGTGCTCATCTACGAACCTTCGAACATGCGGGCCACCCAAGGGGGCGGCTCCGAGGAACCGTGCAATGATACGGGCTTCGCGAGGGCAACGGCAATCGACCGGGACCGAAACGCGCGCGAAAGCGGCGCGAAAACCCCTGATCAGGTCACCGGGAGGCGTTGCGGGCCCGTGTCGTCCATCTCATCGGCCGGATCGGGGGGCAACTCGGCGGGCCGCAGGATGGGTCCGGAAGGGTCCATCAACGCTCCTTGGGGCGGCGCGAAGCCTGACCGTCGGCGGCGCGGCGGCGGAACCCCGGCCTCTGGATACCCGACCTCCCACAGCACCAGACCGTGTGGTGGGGCCACCGTGCCCGCGGCCTGGCGGTCCTCGCGGACCATGATGCCGCGGACGTCGCCGGCCTTCAGTTTGCCCAGACCCACCTCGACCAAGGTGCCGACGATCGAGCGCACCATCTGGTGACAGAACGCGTTGGCCCGGATCTCGAAGCGCAGCATGCCGGGGTGGTCGTCGGGCACGGCCTTCCACTGGGCCGAGATCACCCGCCGCCGCATGGACGGCGCGACCAACCCGTCGGTCACCTTCGGCCGCCGACAGAACGACGTGAAGTCGTGCTCGCCGATGAGCGGATCGCACGCCAACTGCATCGCCCACAGGTTCAACGGCTGCGGCACGTGCCAGGTGGTGGTCGCGAGGAACGGGTCGGGCACCGCGGCGTTCAGCACGTGGTAGCGGTAATGGCGCCAGAGCGCGCTGTAGCGGGCGCTGAACTCGGGGTCGTCGGTCCACGCTGCGTCGCGAACCGCGATGGACGGTGCGAGCATGCGGTTCAGCCGACGCTGCAGATCGGCGAGGTTCTGTTCGATCGGAAGGTCGAGGCTGACGACCTGCCCCCAACCGTGGACACCGGAATCGGTGCGGCCGGCACCGACCGGGGCGACGGGTTGGCGGACGATCTTCTCGAGGGCGTCACGGAGCTCGCCCATGACGGTGCGGACACCGTCGGTCTCGGCGAACCCACGGAACTCGGTGCCCACGTACGCGACGGTGAGCCGGGCGCGACGGATCATGCGACCAGCCTAGATCTGACGGGGCGCCAGCACATCGGCCGACGGCGCCGACGCCGTGGCGAGCAGCACGCTGCCCAGCTGGTCCCACGGCCCGGCGAACGAGCCCGCCGATGCGCCGTTGAGGATGAGCACGAACTCGACCTCCTCCCGGCCCGCAACTGGCATGTAGCCGCACAGTGCCTTCACGTTGCGCAGGCTCCCGGTCTTGGCCTGCAGCACGTCCTTCAGGCCGTCCTGCTCGAACTTGCCGTCGAGCGTCGAGCCGGCCTGTCCTGCCCGTGCGAGTCCGCTGCCGACAACGTCGGTGCTGCTGCCCCGCTGCAGGACGCGGAGCAGACCATCGCAGGTGATGCGGTTCTCGCGCGACAGTCCTGAGCCGTCGGCGAGCACGAACTGCGCTGCCGGCACGCCCCACTCCACGAGGTGCGCCCCGATGACGCCGAGCCCGGCGTCGCGGGTGCCTTGCCGAGCGGCCACCACACCGATCTCCTTCACCAGCATCTCTGCGGTGAGATTGTCGCTCGTGGACAGCATCTCGTTCACGATGTCCGAGAGCGGCGCCGAGGTCACGGTCGCCAGGACCTGCGCTTCGGAGGGCGCGACCCCGGTGCCGCTGTCGCCACCCACTGCGATGCCCTGATCGCGCAGCAGGCGCCGGAACGTCTGCGCGGCGCTCTTCGCCGGGTCGGACGCGATCCCGCCCGTCTGGCTGATCGAATCGTTCACCACGAGCGCCCCGACGGGCACGCCGTCGGCGGAAGCGTTGATGTCGGCGGACCACCCGGGCGGATGACGTTCGTCGTCGTACCGCGTGCCGTCGCCGAGCACGCCACCAGTGATCGAAGTGACACCGGCGGCCGTCAACGCCTTGGCCAACGACTCGATGCTGGTGCTGTGCACAGGAGGGCGCTTCCGGCTCGCCGACGGTTCGGTGTACCACTGTTCGCTGAGCACAGGATCGCCGCCACCGACGAGGTACACGTCGCCCTGCACCACACCGTCGACCGGAGCGGGCCC
>JANMFL010000225.1:0-7194 GCA_031377945.1 Acidimicrobiaceae bacterium
GATCGAGCGCTGGGCGATGCGCATCTGGTGGATCTCGTCGGCGCCGTCGGCGAAGCGGGCCCAACGAGCATGTTGATACATGTGCGCCAGGGGCGTGTCGGTGCTGTAACCGAGTGCACCGTGCACCTGGATGCTGCGATCGATGACCCGGCCGAGCATGTTGGCCACGAAGTGCTTGGCCATGCTCACCTCGCTCTTGAAGTCGGCACCGCTGTCGATGAGGTACGCCGCGTGCAGCACCATCAGCTTGGCCTGGTACACCTCCATGCTGCTGTCGGCGATCATCCACTGGATGCCCTGCTTCTCGGCCAGCACGCTGCCGTGCGAGTAGCGCTCGAGCGAGCGGCCCACCATCAGGTCGAGCGCGGTCTCGGCCTGGCTGATCCAACGCATGCAGTGCGCAAGCCGGGCCGGTCCGAGGCGGTACTGACCGAGCATGTGACCCTGGCCGCGGCCACCGAGCATGTTCTCGGCAGGGATGCGCAGGTCTTCGATGACGATCTCGCTGTGCCCCGTGGCACCGTGCATGGTTTCGACTTCGCGCACCCGATTCCACCCGTCGCTCGGCAGGTCGACGATGAACGCCGTGTTGGCGGCCTGCGGCAGGTCGGGGTTGTCCTCCGTGCGGCAGATGAGAATGGCGAACTTCGCCCGACGGGCGTTGGAGATGAACCACTTGTGGCCGTTGGCGACCCATTCGTCGCCGTCCTGTACCGCGGTGGTCTTGATCAGCGTGGGGTCGCTGCCGGCGACCTCGGGCTCGGTCATCGCGAAGCAACTCATCGCCGTTCCGTCGCACAGCGGCTTGAGGTACTTCTCCTTCTGCTCGGGCGTGCCCCAGTGCAGGAGTGTGTGCATGTTGCCCTCGTCGGGTGCCTGGCAGTTCAGCACCCACGGTCCGTAGCTGGCCTTCGCCGCCTCGGCCTGCACCATCGCGAGTTGTACGTGCCCGAGGCCCATGCCGCCCCACTCCTTGGGCATGTGCGGCATCCACAGACCGGCCGCGGACGCCTTCTTGCGCATGCCGATGAGGATGTTGAGGTACTCGCCTCGGTCCTCGTCGCGCAGGTCGGCGAGTTGCAACTCACCCGGCTTCACCACCTCGTTGACGAAGGCGCGCACACGCACGCGGATCTCTTCCAGCTCGGGGCTCAGGGTGAAGTCGATGGCCATTGGCGCACTGTAGGTTCCGCACATGGCTGATGACTTGTTCGAGCTGTCCGGCAAGGTCGCGATCGTCACCGGAGGGTCGCGCGGTCTGGGACGCGAGATGGTGCTGGCGTTCGCGGAACGAGGCGCCGACGTGGTCATCGCGAGCCGCAAGCTCGCCAACTGTGAGGCGGTCGCCGACGAAGTGCGTGCGCTCGGCCGGCGCGCGTTGCCGATCGCCTACCACGCGGCCAGCTGGGACGACGCAGAGCGACTGGCCGATGCCGCGTACACCGAATTCGGCACGGTCGACATCCTCGTCAACAACGCCGGCATGTCGCCGCTCTACCCCAGCCTCGACGCGATCACCGAAGAACTGTTCGACAAGGTGATCGGAGTGAACCTGAAGGGGCCGTTCCGCCTCTCGGCCATCGTCGGCACGCGCATGGCGGCCGGCGATGGCGGCAGCATCATCAACATCTCGTCCATCGCCAGCGAACGACCGAGTCCGGCCGAGGTGCCGTACGGCGCAGCGAAGGCGGCGGTCAACAATCTCACCAGAGGGCTCGCCGCCACGTTCGGCCCGAAGGTACGCGTCAACTGCATCCTTCCCGGCCCCTTCCTCACCGACATCTCCAAGGCGTGGGACCTCGAAGCGTTCAACGAGCGAGCGACGAGCGCCTTCGCGCTCGGCCGCGGCGGCCAGCCGCACGAGATCGTCGGCGCGGCGCTGTATCTGGCGTCGGGCGCCAGTTCGTACACCACCGGCGCGCTGATCAACATCGACGGCCTACCGCGCTGACCGCGCCCAGCCGAGTGGGTCACGGGGCGTGCCGGTCAGTCGATCAGCGTCAGGGCCTGCTCGAGCAGCGACACCGTGGTCGCGTGCAACTGGTCGCCGATCTCCTTCGGCGCCAGACCGGCGCACGCCCGGGCGTGCGTGCCTTCCAGGATCAGGCCGAGCCGGTAGCAGGCGAGCACTCTGAACCATTGCAGGTGGGCGAGATCCGCGCCGCTGCGGTCGGCGTAGCGGGCGATGACTTCGTCGGTCGACGGCAGCCCGGGTGCCGCCACCGTGACCGCCGGCGCGTCCTGGTGCGGCCAGGTGGCCAGCAAGTGGCCGAGATCCAGGAGCGGGTCGCCGATGGTGACCAGTTCCCAGTCGACCATCGCGGCCAGCGCCGGGCGGTCACGAGCCATCACCACGTTCGCGAAGTGGAAGTCGCCGTGCATGATTCCGGCGCGCACCGTGGGCGGGCGATGTGCTTCCAGCCACTCACCGATGCGGTCGACCCCCGGGAGGTCGGGCCCCGCATATCCGGGGAGTTCGGCGTATCCGTCCAGTTGCCGCCGCCACCGACCCACTTGACGCTCGGCCCATCCATCGAACTTGCCGAAGTCACCGAGCCCGACGGCCACATGGTCCACTCGAGACAGTGCCGCGATGGCGTCGGCCATCGAGAGGCCCATCTCGTGCTGCCATGCGAGGTCCGACGCGTGCGGCTCGGGCAGGCCGAGCGTGGCGTTGAAGCCGTCGACAGGTTCCATCAGGTAGAAGCACGCGCCGAGCACGTCGGGGTCGCCCTCCGCAGCGATCAGACCCGGGTGGGGCACGTCGGTGTCGGCGAGCGCACCGAGCACGCGAGCTTCACGCCGCATGGTCTCGTCGCTGTTGGCGCGCTTGTGCACCGGTGGCCGACGCAGCACGTACTCACGACCCGCCCTGTTGAACCGCAGCAGCACGTTCTGCGTGCCGCCGGCGATGAGCGCGGGTGACTGGATGTCGCCAGCGCCCAGCGCACGCCCGTCCATCCATCGGGCGAGGACGTCCAGGTCGACGCCGGGAACCTCGAACGACGGATCGCCGAGGTCGGCCGTGTGCGTCATCAGCCGGCGCTGCGCACGCCGGCGCCACCATCGATGACGTAGGTGTCACCGGTGATCCATGACGCCGCGTCGCTCGCCAGGAAGGTGGCCAAGTTGGCGATGTCCTGTGGCTCGCCCAATCGTTTTAGCGGCTGTTGGCTCGCCAGCCCATCACCGAAGTTCTCGACCAGGAACGCGGCGAAGTCGGTCTGCACCAGGCCGGGAGCGATGCCGACGACGCGGGTGGGGCCCAACTCGTTCGCCAGCTGACGCGTCAAGTGGATGAGGGCGGCCTTGGTCAGGTTGTACACACCCAGCCCGGCCTCGCTGCGCAGCCCACCGACCAACGCGATGTTGACGATGACGCCGGGTCGCTCCTTCATCGCCTGATCCCACGCTGCCTGGCACCAGAACAGCGGGCCACGCAGGTTCACCTGGAACGTCTTGTCGAACCGGCCTTCGTCGACGCCGAGGGTCTCGCCGTAGTACGGGTTCGTGGCCGCGTTGTTGACCAGGATGTCCAGCCCACCGAATCGCTCGATCGTGGCAGCCACTGCGGCGCGCGCCACCTCCGGGTCACCGGCGTTGCCGGCGTACGTCGCCACCTCGCCCGCCATCTCTGCGGCGGCTGCATCGAGCGCGTCCTGTTTGCGCGACGAGATCATCACGTTCGCGCCGGCCGCAGCCATCGTCGCCGCAATGGCCTTGCCGATGCCGCGCGAGCCACCGGTGACCAGCGCGACCTTGCCCTCCATCGAGATCTGCATGGAGCGGGACGTTAGTCAGTCAGGCCTGCGATGCCTTGAACGCAGCGATCATGTCGCCTCGGGTGGCGACACCGAGCCGTTGATACACGTGGGTGAGGTGGGTCTTCACTGTCTTCTCGCTGATGCCCAATCGCTCCGCGACGTCCTTGTTCTTCAGCCCTTCGACGACGAGCTCGACCACCTCTCGCTCGCGGTTCGACAACTCGGGCATCTGGCGTGCCGGCCTCGCCGAGAGGATGGCCTGTGCGGCACGCGGCGACAACGGCGCCTCGCCGATCGATGCAGCACGGACGGCGCGGACGATGTCGTCCATGCCACCGTCCTTGAGCAGATAGCCGGCCGCCCCGGCGTCGATGGCCTCGAGCACCATTCGACGCTCGCTGAACGATGACAGCACGACCACGGACACGGTCGAGTGGGCGGTGGTGATTCGGCGCGTCGCCTCGACGCCGTCCATGCCGGGCATGGACAGGTCCATCAGGACGACGTCCGGCAGGAACTCGTCGACCATCTGCATCGCTTCGGCGCCATCGCAAGCCTGACCGACCAGCTCGATGTCGTCGGCCGAGCTGAGCAGCATCGCCAGACCATGCCGAACCAGTTCGTGGTCGTCTGCGACCAGGACCTTGATCATCGGGGTACCACCAGGAGCACTCGGGTGCCACGGCCGGGGGTGGAATCGAGCTGCAGATCGCCCCCTGCGGCACGGGCGACATCACCGAGCAGGCGTACCCCGAAGTGACCGTCGGCCTGTTGGGCCTCGAGCTCTTCAGGGCGGAAACCTCTGCCGTCGTCGGTGATGAGCATTTCGACGTTGCGAGCATCGTGGTCGCGCAGTACCACCGTGACGGTGGATGCTGCCGCGTGCTGCTCGACGTTGCGCAGCGTTTCGCGTGCAGCGCGGTACATCAGGCCGTGCGACGCCGACGCAACCGAGCCGGTGATCTCGTCGCGGAACTCGGTGCGCACTCCCCTGGTCTCGAACGGCGCGAGCAGGTCGGTCAACGCACCGGCCAGGTCACCTTCCTCCAGGTTCGGCGGATAGATGTCGACCAGCAGAGTGCGCAGGCCACGAATGGACGCCTGCGCCTTCTCGACCACCCGGTCGAGGGTCGCGACAGCTGCCGGCGACTGCTGCACACTCGGATCGTGACGCACCGCGTCGACGGCGAACGACACACCCGCAAGATCCTGCACGATGCCGTCGTGCAGATCTTGAGCAATACGTCGACGCTCACCATCGCTGGCATCGAGCGCGTTCTGGAGCAGCGTTGCCCGCTGCCGCTGCGAAGCGCGGACCCGCCTCGCCAACCACCAGGCGAGCGGCAGCTGCAACAGTTGCAGCGCGATCAGCGAGCGGATGACCAGGGGCGAGAACGCAGCGGTCACTTCGTCCGCCCCGGCGGACACGACGCGCGTGTGCTGGTAGTGCTCGTAGATGAACGTCTCACCCGTGACCAGCTTCATCGGCATGTACACCTCGAGTTGGCTGTCGAGGTCCTGCTCGTAGACGTTCTCGGGTCCGGTGAGGTCGGTGAAGATGACGACCGGCTTGTTGCTCGTGAGCGTCGCGACCACGTCGGCCTCGAGCGGGAACTTCTGGCCGATGAGGAGGTGCTCGTCGGAGTACAGCACCACGCCGTCGGGCCTGAAGACCTTGACACGATTGATGGTGCCACGGCCCACGATCGAGTTGATCACCGCGTCCATCGCTGCGACGGCCTCCGGCTGACCCGAGATCAGCTCGGGCGTCATCTTCGGGGCGACGATCTCGTTGGCCATCAGGCTCGCCAGTTCGCGGGCATCGCGAATGGACTCCTGAGTGCTGGTGTCGCGCACCCGCAAGCCGGCGACGAGCGCCACCACGAACAGGATGGCCACGCCGATGATGGCGAACTGCACGACGGATGCCGCGATCGACACTCCCCGACCGTGACGTGGCGCTGGGCGCGGTCCGACCGAGCGTGCGGACAGCGGCTCAGCCGCCACCTTGTCGTTCAGCGTGGTTCCCGTGATGGGTGAATCTAGCGGAAGCGTGAGAGCGGCCACACGGCATCGATCGAAGCGTGCTCGATGGCGGGCGACCAATTGCCAGCCGCAGCGGCACCGACCAGCCGCCGCTCGTCGAGCAGTTCATCTCGAAGCGCGATCGTCGCAGGCAGCGGCGCCGAGTCGAGTTCGTGGCGAACGGCGCGTTCGCACTGCTCGAAGAACCGCAACACCATGTCGCGACGTCCCAACTGGCCGGCCGCACGCATGGCCACGTGATAGGCGGATTCGCAGGAACGATCGATGGCGATCGCTCGCTCGGCGAGATCCAGCGACGTGCCGACCATGCCCTCCTCGAGGAAGGCCTCGGCCGCTTCGACGTGCACCTCGAGGCGCAGGCGGTCGTAGTGGCGACGCGCACCCTGGGTCCACTCCACGTAGCGCTCGTCGGCCAGGATCGGCGCGACCGCGAGCGAGCAGGCCTCCATGAGAAGAGCTCGCCGCTCGGCACCCGCCGTGCCGGGCAGCGAGCGAACCAGCGAGTCGAACCGATCGACATCGATGTCGGCCCGCTCGCGGACGAACCGGTACGCGCCCGGCTCCGTCGCGATCAATGAATCGTCGCGGTGCACGCCCGGCTGCAGGCTGCTGCGCAGCACCGAGACGTACGCCTCGAGCGTGGCGATCGGGTCCCGGGGCATCTTCTCGCCCCACAGCTCGTCGATCAGCTCGTCCTTGGTGACCGCACGGTCGCTGAGGAGCAAGAGCTCCAACAAACGCCGAGGCTTGACGCCGCCCAGGTCCCTCGGACCCAACACGCAATCTCCCACACGCACCACAAGGGTGCCAAAAATGCCCACCGTAATCACTCTCGTCCTCCCGTTGACGATCGCTTCCCGCAGTGAGAGCGTGCCTGACGCGCCCTCACGCCACCAGCCGCACCCTGGTAGGACGTGGTAGCAGAAGGTCGTATCAGACGTCCTAGGACCCCTTCGCCCGTTCCGTGGCCCGACGCACGCCCCACGCGGGCCCGACGCAGGCCCGATCAGGTGTCGGGAAGGCCGTGCTCAGCGACGAAGGCGAGCACTTCGAGTTGGCTGCGCGCCCCCAGTTTCGCCATCAGGGTGCGCAGGTGTCCACGGCAGGTGTGGATCGACATTCGCAGCTCGCCGGCGATCGTCGCAGTCGAGTTACCCCTGCTCAGCGACTCGAGGACCTCGCGTTCACGTTCGGTGAGGCGAGGGTACGCAGCGACGGGCGAACGGGGTGCGGTGGTCCGCAACTGTCCTCTGGCCTGCAGCAGCGCGCCGGACGAGAGCACGGTCATCGAAGGGTCGGCCGTGCGGATGCGGGCGACGACCGCGTCGAACGACATGCCGCGTTCGACCACGACTGCCGCGACCGTCGGATGCCGCGTGGTCAC
>JANMFL010000255.1:0-1962 GCA_031377945.1 Acidimicrobiaceae bacterium
GAACAGTGTCGATTCTGACCCCACCGATCTCGAAGGAGGTCATCGCACCACGTGAGCCGAGACCATCCCCTCGCGATTCCGATTCGATCCGCTTCATCACCACTTCATCCCAGCCGAGACCGTACTAGCTGGCGACAAGCGGGAGGGTGGCGCCGGCACCCAGCTGCGAGGTCGGGCATTTTCGCTGCCGACTTAGAAGCAACAATGGGGCGATGACCGAACCCGACTGCGTGTTCTGCCGCATCATCGCCGGCACGTTGCCGGCGCACGTGGTGTTCGCCGATGAGCATGTCGTGGCGTTCCTCGATCTGGCTCCAGCGGCCGATGGCCACACACTGGTCGTGCCACGAGTGCACTGTCGCAACCTGTTGGACGCGCCGGCCGACGTGGCGGCCGCGGTCATGGTCGGCACGCAGCACGTGGCACGTCTGCTGGTCGACTCGCTTGGGGCCGAAGGCGTGACCGTGGTGCAGTCGAACGAGGCCGCCGCATGGCAGGAGGTGTTCCACCTGCACGTCCACGTCATCCCCCGCTGGAACGGCGATGCACTGGTGCGGCCGTGGACCGGTCCCGCAGGCGATCCGCATCGCCTCGCCGACGTGCGGCGGCGGCTCATCGGCCAGTAACGCGGCAAGGGGGTCACGGTGCCGGGCGCATGTCGTATCGTCGCCCTCATGGCGCCCGGTGACACCTCGACCGCCCCGGCGCGCATCGGACTGGGCGAGGTGCTGGTGCAGTGGGGACGCATCGGATGCCTCGGGTTCGGGGGGCCGCCGACGCACATCGCCATGTTCCGAGACCTGTGCGTGACGCGCCGCAAGTGGATCGCCGAAGCCGAGTTCGAGGACTCCATCGCCGTGTGCAATCTGCTGCCGGGCCCGTCGTCCACCCAGCTCGCCATCCTGTGCGCCTGGAACGTCGCCGGTCCCCTCGGCGCCATCGTCGGTGGGGCTGCGTTCATCATCCCCGGGCTGGTGCTCATCCTCGGCCTCGCCGCAGTGTTCCTGGCCACCTCTCCCCCGCTGTGGGTGCTGGGTGCAGGAGCGGGCGCTGGTTCGGTCGTCGCCGCGGTCGCTGTGCACGCCGGTGTCGGCCTCATCCCGGCAAGTTGGCGACGAGCACCGGTGCGGGCCCGATGGGTCGGCTACGCCGTTGCCGGTGGTGTGGCGGCCGCCACGATCGGACCGCTACTGGTTCTGGTGCTGTTGCTGTGCGGGTTCGTCGAGATGGGGCTGCGACGACCCCGATCGTCGGCCACTCTGGGCATCCACCCCGCACCTGCCTTGCTCGCCACGGCCGCCGCGTCCACCGGCGGACTGTTCGCCCTCGCGTGGGTGGCGTTGAAGGTGGGCGCATTCGCCTACGGCGGCGGGTTCGTCATCATCCCGCTCATGCAGCACGACGCCGTGCACCGCTACCACTGGATGACCGACAGCCAGTTCCTCGACGCCGTCGCACTGGGCCAGATCACTCCCGGCCCGGTGGTGCAGATCGTCGCCGTCGGCGGCTACAGCGCAGCCGGGCTGGTCGGCGGACTGCTCGCCGCCGTCGTGGCGTTCACACCGTCGTTCGTGTTCGTCCTCGTCGGAGCACGGCACTTCCAGGCGCTGCGCCAGAATCTCGCCGCGCGAGCGTTCCTCGACGGCGCCGGGCCAGCCGCGATCGGAGCGATCATCGGCGTGTCCATCCCGCTCGCGCTGGCGTTGGGCGCGGGCTGGCAGTTCGCCGTGCTCGCCGCTGGTGCGGTCGCGCTGTTCGTTCTCCGCAGAAGTGTGCTCGCGACGCTGCTCGGCACAGCGGCCATCGGCATCGCGGTCGTACAACTCGGCGCACCACTGCCCTGAACCGGCCTGCTGCACCTTCGGTCCGTGCCACCACCTGGTTCGAGAAACCCCGTGAGACCGGCGACATCGTCACCAACCCGAACTTCGACTTGCCTGCCGCGAGTAAGGTGATCTTCAC
>JANMFL010000274.1:0-14822 GCA_031377945.1 Acidimicrobiaceae bacterium
GCTACAGCGCCCTGTTCGGGTAGGCTCCGGCCTTCACCTCGCCGCTCGAGCACTACTGGTCACTGGCGATCGAGGAGCAGTTCTACCTGTTGTGGCCCGTCACCCTGCTGGCGATGTGGCGGTGGTCGGCCCGTCGCGGGCGCTCGGTGCTCGGCCCGGTCGTGGCGCTCGCCGCGCTGTTCTCGGTACTGGCCCCGATCATCGGGTGGTGGCTCGGCCCCGACGCCGCGTACTGGTCGACGCCGTCGCGGCTCCCCGAGCTGCTGATCGGTGCGGTCCTCGCGGTCTGGATGCGATCCGGCCCTGTCCTGACGCCGCGGCTCGGACTGCTGGCACCACTGGCGTTGGCGATCGTGGTGGGCTGCAGCATCGGATTCCCTGCCGGGTCGGGTCCGGCGTTCACCGGATGGATGGCCCCCTTCGCGCTGGTCTCGGCGGCACTCGTGCTCGGGCTGCAGGTGGACGGACCGGTGAGGTCGGCGCTCTCGTGGTCACCCGTGGTGTGGATCGGCAAGGTCAGCTACGGCCTGTACCTGATCCACTGGCCGGTGTTCGTGCTGTTGCGACAGCACGGCTGGCACACCACGACGTGGGGCGGAGCGCTCGTGGCGGTGGCCGTCACGGCGGCACTCACCGCGATCTCGTTCGTGGCGCTCGAGCAACCGGTGCGGGTTGCCAGATGGACACCGGCGCGAACGGGCACGTTCGCGACGATCGCCACCGCCGGTGTGTTCGCCATGGTGTTGGCGGTGCCCGTGGGCGGCGGGTTCCTCGAGGCGAACCAGGACGTGCTCGACCAGGCGGCGATCGACACGCGGGTGCCCACCGAGACCCTGGTGCGCGAGTCCACCACCTCCGTCGCCCCGGAGACCACCGGGGTCCCCAGTACCGAACTGGCGACGACGACGACCGTGGGTGAGGTCGTGCTGCCGTTGCCACCTCCGCCCAATCGGCCCGTGCGCATTCTCATGGTGGGCGACTCGACGGGTTTCTACGTCGGCCAGGGGCTGGCGGCATGGGCGGTGGCGCATCCGCGACACGCGCAGACCGACCTGTTGTGGTGCCAGGGATGCGGGTTCGTGCTCGACGGCAGGGTGACGAGCTTCGATGCAGCGCCGTTCGTCGAGCGTTCGAACGACGTGGTTCGTCGACAGGTTCCCGAGACGGTCGCCCGACTTCACCCCGATGTGGTCGTGCTGATGACCACGATCGACGACATCGCCGATCGCGAATGGTCGCCGGACGAGGGAGTGCTGACCCCGTTCGACCCTCGATTCCGGTCGCGCATGCGGGCCCAGTACGCCACGCTGACTGCGTCGCTCGTCGCTGCGGGGGTGCCGACAGTGGTGTGGGTGGTGCCACCGATCCCGACGACCATGTTCGACACAGCCGACCTGGGTGAACGAGCTCGCTACATGGTGCAACACGACGTGATCCGGGAGGTCGCGTCCGAAGCCGCTTCCGCCGGCGGCGTGGTGAAGGTCGCCGAAATGGCGCAATGGTTCGCCGATGCGGGGCACGACGGCGACGCGAAATGGCGGCCGGACGGAACGCACCTGACCGAGGAATCTGCGGGGTGGCTCGCCGACCGTTGGCTCGGCCCATGGTTGGTCGGCGCCGCGCTCGCTGGCTGACACGACATCGTCGATCGACCGCGTGCCGGTGCCGTGCCGCGGCTACCGTGGCCCACCGGGAAGAGGGGGAGCACTCGATGAACGACACTGCAGCGCGCACCGACCGGCGGGGACCGCTGCTCCGCCTGGGCACGGCGTTCGTCATCGGTTTCGTGACCCTGACGCTCGAGATCGCGTACACCCGCGTCATCTCGTTCAAGCTGTTCTACTACTACACCTACTTCGTCATCGGTCTCGCGCTGTTGGGCCTCGGGGCAGCCGGCGCATTCACCTCGCTGTCGAACCGCCTGCGTCTACAGGACCCCATCCGCTTGGTCCAACGGGTCGCTCCGGTTGCAGGCGCGGTCGGCGTGCTGGGATACGTCATCGTCGCCCGACTGCCCACCGACGTGAACCTCCTCTGGACGGGCACGATCGCCCAGGCGGCGTGGCAGTTGGTGCTGCTGCTGGTGCTCTCGGTGTCGCTCACCGGCGTCTTCTTCGCAGTGGGCATGCTGTTCGCGTCGTTGGTGGTGAATCAGGCGAGCGAGATGCGGCGCCTCTACTTCTGGGACCTCACCGGTGCTGCGCTCGGCTGCCTGGTCGCCGTCCCGCTGCAGGCCACCGTGGGACCGCCGACGATGATCCTCGCGTCGATGGTGCTGCTGGCGATGCTCGGCCTGGCGGTCACCGTGCTGAGTGGCCGACCGTGGACGATCACCACGGCGATCACGCTCGTCGTGGCCCTCGCCGGTCTCGCCGTCGGACAACTGAAGGTGCTCACGGACGACACCAAGACGTTGCGCGACACCGACACCGTGCAGGCCGGCGACTGGGGTGCCGTGTTCAGGGTGGACGCCGTCGACCTGGGTGAGCTGCAGGTGCTGCACCACGACGGGCTCTGGGGTTCGTCGATCTGGCGGTACGACGGGACGCGGGCGACGACGGCCCGATTCGACGCCGACGACCGCCAGATCCCGTTTGCCGCGCTCGACGGCGGACCATCGGTGCTGATCATCGGCGCGGCCGGTGGCAACGAGATCATGGGTGCGCTCACCTACGGCGCCGCGCATGTCGACGCAGTCGAGTTGAACCCGGTGACGGTGGATCTGCTGCGCAACCACTACGCCGAGTACTCGGGGCACGTCGTCGACGACCCGCGGGTGAACTACGTGCAGGGTGACGGGCGGACGTTCCTGGCTCGTTCGGCGCAACGGTACGACCTGATCTGGTTCGTGGCGCCCGACAGCTACGCCGCGTCGAACGCGGCGACGTCGGGCGCGTTCGTGCTCTCCGAGAGCTATCTGTACACGCGACAGATGATCGAGACCGCGTTCGATCACCTCTCCGACGACGGCATCATGGTCGCCCAGTTCGGCGACTTCGCATTCGATCGCCGCCCCACGCGAACGGCGCGGTACCTGACCACGGCGCGCGAAGCGCTGCGTGAGCGCGTCGACGTGTTCGATCGCCACGTCGGGCTCATCGTGGACAGCGGCGACAACGACCTCGAGAAGGTCAGCACGATCATGTTGTTCCGGTCGTCGCCCGATGGCGCTCGGATCGACGGCATCCATGGGGCACTCGGCAACGTGCCGAACGCGACTGCCAAGTACCTGCCCGGGGCCGAGCGGGCCGACGGCCTGACGTCGGACCTGATCACGGGCACCGACGCCGAGGTCGAGATCATCGTCGCGAACTACCCGTTCGAGATCGGACCGATCGACGACGACAAGCCGTTCTTCTGGCATTTCACCAGCTTCGGTACGGTGTTGACGGATTGGCACCGTGGCTTCGAGGACAACGAGATCGCCATCGGTGAGCGGCTGCTCGTGGTGTTGCTCGGTGTCGCAGCGGTGGTGGCGGCGCTGTTCCTGTGGCTCCCGTTCGGGCTCACCCGCCGCCGCAAGGGTGGCGGCGTCAAGGTGGCGGGGCGGTGGCGGTTGTTCACCTACTTCGCCGCGCTCGGGTTGGGCTTCATGCTCATCGAGATCTCGATGATCCAACGCTTCGCGCTGTTGTTGGGCTTCCCGACGCTGTCGCTGTCGGTCAGCCTGTTCGCCCTGCTCATCGCCACCGCTGTCGGGGCGCGCTACTCCGCCGTCGTGAAGCGGTGGGAGGGCCTCGGCCTGCCGGCCGTCACGGGTGCGCTCATGCTGGTCAGCATCGTCTACATGACCGTGTCCGAACCGCTGACGGAAGCGGCGTTGTCGTGGCCGCAATGGGGTCGTATCGCCCTGGTCTTCGCCCTGCTGTTCCCCGTCGGTCTGCTGCTCGGCGTGTTCCTCCCGACAGGTATCGACGCGGCTCTCGAGGCCGCGGGACCCGACGAGTCGGTTCGTGGTCGCCTGGTCGCCTGGTGCTGGGCGGTGAACGGGTTCTTCTCGGTGATCGGCAGTTCGGTCACGACGATCCTGTCGATGTCCGTCGGTTTCAACCGGGCGTTGCTCACCGGACTCGGTCTGTACGTCGTGGCCACCCTCGTCCAGATCGTCACTCCGGCCGACGAGTTCGACGACGACATCGTGCCTGCGAGCGGTGCCACACCTGCCTGATCAGTCGTCGGCGCGCTCGCCCGGCACGGTGACGATGGCACCCGCCAGCAGCAGCGCGACCACCAGCATCCCGGGACGGTGCAGGTCCTCGAACGAGCCGGGCCACGCGGCATTGGCGGCGTAGCGGTTCGCGAGTTGTCGGAACACGATGCGGGCCGACAACGCCGACATCAACAGCACGGCGCCGACACCGGCGAGTCGAGGCCGACGGAACACCACGACGACGGCGGCGGGGAGGAGCGCGGCGACTGCCGTGCGCGGCGATCCGATGAGCCCCGCGGTCACCACGAGGAGCGCGGCCGCGCCGAGCGTTGGGGTCCATCCGACGGGAGCCCAAGCGAGTCGATCGAGCCGAGGGGGAGCCACGAGGAACGGTGTCGCGGCGAGCCGTGGCGGACGACGGCGCAGCCCGAGGTACAGGCAGAGTGCTGTCGCGAGGCCGGAGAGCACCAACCCCAGGGTGACGGGTGTCTGGGCGTTCCAGTCGATGCGGACGGTGACGGAGCCCTGGTGCGACGGGAGCCACCAACCGTTCATGCCGCCGGAGATCTGCGTCGGTGCGCCGAGATCCTTGCCCTCGACGGAGGCGGACCATCCTGTGTTCCACCCCTCTCCCATGACGAGCCAGCAGCCGTTCGGGCACGAGCCGACGGTCACCGTGCGACTGGTGCGGCTGCGGGTGGACTGGACGTCGACGGGCGCGGTCGACGCCTGCGCGGCGCGTTCGGCGGAGTCGACGAGCGTGACCTGGTCGACGTCGAGTCCCCGGTCGGCGCCCGAGGCGGTGGTCACGCGGTGCGTACCGGCCGACAGCGCCACCGGCGCACACAGGGCGAGGCTGGCCGCGTCGCCACGCTGCAGTACCGCGACAGCATCGGCGTCGACCCGAACACCCACGGCTGCGCCGTCGACCGACAGCAGGGTGTCGTCGCAACCGGTGCGCAGCGTGGAGGCCGTGGGTGCGGTGCGGACGATGCCGACGCCGGAGATGTCGCGCAGTGCGACGGGCAACGTGGTCGCCTCCGCGAAGCGCCGGTCGTAGGTGATGACCGGTCGAACGGCGGTGACGACGAGGCGCACGTGATCGCCCGACACCGGGGCACGCAGGACGAGGGTGCTCCTGCCGTCGGTATCGGGCTCGGGCACGTCGATCTGTTCCTCACGTCCTTCGGACTGCACCGCGACGGACGTGATGACGGAGTGCAGCCCGTCGATCGGCTGTTGCACGGTGATGGCCTTCACCGGTCGGTCGTCGGTCGGCACGGTCAGTGCGCTACCGACGGCGTCGACGAAGGGCGACGTCCACGCGGTCTCGAGGCTGTCGTCGGTCGCGAAGACACCGCGGGAGTCGAGGTCGCCGGTGAGTCGCTGGTTCGAGACGGCTCCCTTCACGCCCAGCAGTTCGTCGAGCAGCGCATCGTCGGCGCGGGCATGCAGCCGGATGGTGACCGAACCGTCGAAGGTCCGCGGGTCGGTGGTGTCGAACTGGCGGACCATCACGGGTTCGGGGTCGCTGCGCCAACGGTCGAGTGGATCCGTACGCAGCCGGGTGAGGGTGATGTCGAGCGGTACGTCGGGGTCGACCGTGTAGCGGGGGAGCCGTACGACTTCGGGGTGGGCGCCGACCCCGAGTTCGGCGAAGCCCACGGCGGACGCACCCGTGTCGGTGCCTCCTGGCCGATCGCCCACCTCGGTGATCACGATGGTGACGGGCACATCGGGGGTGACAACGACGTGCTGGCCGGGCGCCTCGAGCGAGCGGCCGTCGAGGCGCACCCGCTGCGTGGACCCGCCGGCGACGATGTCGACCGCAGAGATCATCCGCTTGGCGTTCGTGCCCTGGGGCTGCAGCAGGTCGAGCGACCCGTCGGTGGTCGACACCGTGATCGAGTGGCCGAGCGCCTCGAAGCGGTCGGCGACCACCCACGCCGTGCGCGGGTCGCCGTCGACGGCCATGGCCGGCCGGTCCTCGGGGCGGTAGGCGAAGGGTTCGCCGTAACCGGTGGCATGCACGGTGAGTGCGCCCTCGAGCACGGCAATGGTCTGGTCGGCGGCGTCGTTGGTCGGCCCGAAAACCGGCAGTCGCTGATCGCCCTCGTCGGGTCGCTGCACGTCGCTCCCATCGCCACCGGTCTCGGTGAAGCCGGTGACGTCCTGCGAGCTGCGCCAGTGGTGGGCCCGATCGCGATTGGAGTCGGTCAGGATGACGACCGACGGCGTCGTTCCGGCGGCAGCCGGGTCCACGTCGGCGGCGTACAGCACTGCCTCGTCACCGCGCAGCAGTCGTGCTGCAGCGGCATCGACCACGCCATCGCCGCTGCCGACCAACACCACCACGCGGTCACTGGCGCGCACGATCGCGGATGGGTTGGTGACGGGGACGAGTTGCACCGGGGGCAGCGGAGTGTCGCCGTCCCGGGCTGCCACCAGAGCGTGCTCGTCGATCATCGGGATGTCGGTGTGGTTGACCGTCGGTTCGCCGTAGTCCGTCGGGCGCCCGAGTCCGGGCGCGGAGGTGATGAGCGTGGCGGCGACCTCGGGCCGGGGAGTGCGGAATCGGTCGTAGGCGAGGTCGTTGGCCAGCCACACCGTGTCGACTCCGAGCAGACGGGCGACCGGTGCGAGCGCCTCCGCAGCCAGCGTGCCGGACTGCACTCGGTCGTCGAGTGCGTAGAGCAGGTCCATGAGGCCGGGTGAGCCGAGCGGCAGCAGGTCGCGGGTCACCAGCGGCTTGGTGGTGAGACCGGGAAGGGGAGGGTCGACGGTGTAGCCCCAGCGAAAGGCGCCGAACTCCGATCCTGGGAGCTGCAGCACACGGAAGCCGTCGGACGTCGCCGACAACGCGTCGGCAGCTTGCTGCCACGCCACAGGAGGGTCCTGGTCGCGTTCGAGCGCTGGATCGACCAAGCCGCCGTTCCACAACGCGGGGAGGTTCACGACCGCGAGGACGATGACCAGTGCCGGGGCCAGTGCCCGCAGGCGGAAGCGGGTTCCCGCCAACGCGGTGATGAGTGCGCCGATGCCGAGCGCGAGCCCGAGGTTGGACATCGGGAGGGCTCGGGTGCTGCTGCGCAAGGCCAGCGAGAGGCTGCTCCGCGAGTGCTCGGCCAACGGCTGCATGAGCGGTGAGGCATTCGCGATGGGATGCACGCCCACACCGAGGACGATGCCGCAGAGCACCAGCAGCACGGCGAACCGGCGCTGCGACCACCGAACGACGGCGAGCCCCAGCAGGCACAGCAGGACGATCGCGAAGCTGAGCGCGATGGCGCGTCCGCTCTCCATGTAGTGCTGCGCCGCCGTGGTGGTGAAGGCGTATGGATCGCGGATGTAGAACAGCCAGTAGCCGGCGCCGCGCAGGGTCTCGGTGGACAGTGACGTGAGCGAGGTGGCCTCGAGGCTCTCGCTGTAGGCCAGAACGTCGGCGCCGTAGGCGCCCTGGGCGCGCAGCATGAAGATCCACCACAGCGACACGCCCGTGGCGAGCAGGCCGATGCGTGCCGCGGCCGCCACCGCACGTCGCCACGTCACCGTGCGCTGCAATACGGAATGACAGAGCCATAGAATCGGAGCGGGGGCGATCATCATGACCGCGGTGGCGTTCACTGCGCTGCACGACAGCAGGACGAGCGCGAGCAGGGCCGGATGTCGCCAACGATGGCCGCTGGTGGCGGCACGGATGGTGAGGCCCACGATCCAGCCCAGCGCCGCCCAGGGGAGCAGCATCGCCGACGTGCGCGACAGGTAGGGCAGCACGTAGGGCGAGAGTTGGTAGACGACGGCCGCGACCAGCGCGCCGTTGCGGTCGAGACCGAGCAGGCGCGCCGCCCACATGACGCCCCACGCTCCGAGGAAGAGCAACGTGCCGATCCACAACCGGTGCGCCACCCAGTCGGGCACGCCGAGTTGGTCGAACACCCAGTAGAACGGGCCTTGCGGCCACAGGTAGGCAATGGTCTGATGGGGCACCCAGCCGCCGAACTGGCGGGTGTCCCACGTGAACGGCGCGTCCGCGATGAGCCGCCCGGGGTTCAGGTACAGGTAGAGCTTGGTGTCGGCGGGCATCCGACCCGGTTTGGTGAGCAGTGCCGGCACGTAGGCGACGAGTGCCAGCAGCAGGAGGTGGGCGCGACTGACCCCGGCGGTGAGCCGGGTGCGCGTGCTCACGGGATGGCTCCGAGCACCCCGTAGAGCCCGGTCAATCCCACCAGCCCGGCGGTGCACGCCGAGATCACGTACGGCCACCAGTCGCGATGGTCACGTTCGAGCCAGGCGCCGGCCGAGATGAACAGCGGGAAGGCGGTGAACACGAAGCGCGGCCGCGCCGTGACCGTCTCGGGCATGACCATCAGCAGGATGATGACCGCGACGTAGGCGACCATGAACGCAGGGAGCGGGTGTTGGCGCAGGAACCACAGCAACAGCACCAGTGTGACCACCGAGACCGCGGTGATGGTGTTCGTCGGCGACGTCAGTGGCTGCGTGAAGGCTTCCCAGGTGCGCCGCATCGCGGTGAGGCCGAAGCTGGTGCCCTCGCCCCACGCTTCGGTCTGCACCCGGAACCACACGCCCCGCTCGCCGGTGTGCTGTCCCAGCCAGGCCATGAAGGTCACGAAGCCGATGGGGGCGAGCAGTGGGGCGGCGAGGGACGACCACTCGCGTCGCTGTTTGATGGCGATGGCTGAGGCGACGGCACAAGCAGCCACGAGCGCGATGCCATTCGGTCGCGTCGCGGTACCGATGGCAGCGAACAGTCCGGCGAGCCACCAATTCCGTCGCAGCAGGAACCACATGCACGCCGCAGCGACGCACAGCAGCAGGGCCTCGGTGTAGGCGAAGGACAGCACGAAGCTGCCCGGGAACACGGCCACGAGGATCATCGTGCGCTCGGCGACGCGGATGTCGAACAGTTCGCGAGCGAGGAGGCCGATGAGGAAGATCGCCAGGCCGCCGAGCAGGAAGTTCGTGAAGAGCGCGGCGACGGTGTCGCCGCCGGGCAGCACGGTGTCGATGGCTCGCACCAGCATCGGGTAGGTGGGGAAGAACGCGGCCCGGGCGTCGTCGACGAAGTAGGTCACGTTCGGCCGAACCTGGGTCGGGTAGCCGTTGCGCACGATGCGCAGGTACCACTCGCCGTCCCACGAGGTGAGCACGTCCATGATCGGTCGGACCGCGCTGCCGGGAATCGGGCGGTTGGCGTAGTGCGGATCGGCCCAGCGCGAGAACGGGAAGTCCGAAATCCGCTTGTTCTGGTCGGCCTTCAACTCGGCGGCCACGATGGCGGCCCCCACGGCCACGCACAGGCGCGACAGGACGTACACGAGCGCGACCTTGCGCAGCGTCGCGCCCCAGAGCGCGCGAGGGCGGCTTTCGGCCACGAGTTCTGGGGAATGTGTGGAGTCGGTCATCGCGGGTGGCGGCTCGGAGCGGAGCGAGGGAACGCTAACACCCCACCTGTGTCACCAACGGCTCAGCGGCAGCACTCGCTGACGCGGCCCGAACGCAGGAGCGCGGTGCCCGTCGCGTAGGAGGAGTCTGACGACTCTGCCGCGCTGGCCGCGATACGGCTCGAGCAGCTCCATCATCGCCTCGTCGGTGCCTCGGGCGCGGCCGGTGAAGGCATGCGCGATCACATTCTTGAGGTGGTAATCGCCCACGGCGACCGCGTCGGGATCGGCGTGGGAGACCGCGAGCACACTGCCGATCGTCCATTGGCCGACACCCGCAAGCAGGGCCAGGCGCTGGGCGACGTCGGGTTCGTCGGCCCACCGGAACAGGTGTGTTGCGTGTCGGGCGACCGTTCGCAGCGTCTCCGCTCGTGTCGCTTCGATGCCCAGCGGGTGGAACCACCACGCGGGGCGACCGGCGAGGACCTCGGGTTCGGGTGGGAGGCGCAACGCAAAGGGGCCAGGCGCCGGGGCTCCCAGCTTCCACACCAGCGAACGCCACTGCCGAAATGCCTCACCGGCGGTGATCCGCTGGCCGAGGATGGTGGGGAGCAACTCGTGGTAGAGGGTGTGGCTGGCTCCGAAGCGCACATCCGGGTGATGCCGTTGGGCCCGCAACACCACAGCGTGGGTGTCGCCACCGAAGCGATGGCCCGGATCGAGCGCACCGGTGATCGCCGGAACTCGCTCGAGCAACCAGTCGCGACCCGGCCCCCAGGCCTGGGCACACACGCTTCCGTCGCGCCAGTCCAGATGCAGGGTGCCGGGGCCTTCGGGGGTGAGGGTGGCGCGGATGAACTCGCCCGCGCCCAGCGACGTGGTGGGATCGCCCGATCCGTAGCGATACGAGCCGAGTGTGGTGCGCACCGCACGTGCCATCGCGGCGACTGTAACTCGCTGCGGCCGACCTCGATGGGACAGCATGGGACATGGCCGTCGTCGAACGTTCTCATCCAGCACCCGGCATCGTGCAGCTGACGCTGAACCGCCCCGACAAGTTGAACGCGATGACCGGCGAACTGGTGCAATCGCTGCACGAGCACCTCGACGCGATCGCCGTGGATCCCGAGGCCCGCGTGGTCGTCATCACGGGTGCCGGTCGAGGCTTCTGCGCCGGCCTCGATCTGGGTGGATACGGCACCGCGCCACACACCGACCACCTCGGCCGCACACAGGCCGGGTTCGCCGTCCAGAAGCACATCGCCTCGCTGATGCCGAAACTGCGGTCGTTGCCACAACCGGTGATCGCCGCGGTGAACGGCCCCGCGGCCGGCGGCGGATTCGCCCTGGTGCTCGGCTCGGACATTCGGCTGGCCTCGCGGTCGGCCAAGTTCAACGCCGCGTTCATCCGCATCGGCTTGTCGGCGTGCGACATCGGCACCAGCTGGGTGCTGCCCCGGCTGGTGGGCGCGGCGCGGGCGCAGGAGTTGATGTTGACGGGCCGCGTGTTCGACGCCGAGGAGGCCTACCGGATCGGGTTGGTGGTCGACCTGCTCGACGACCATGCGCTGATGGACGCTGCGCTCACCAAGGCATACGAGGTCATGCGCAACGCGCCGTTCGGGGTGGCGTTGACGAAGGAAGGAATGTGGGGCGCGCTCGAGATTCCGGCGATGCAGAACGCGATCGACATGGAGAACCGCCAACAGATCATGGCGTCGGCGACGGCCGACCACCGTGAGGCGATGGCGGCGTTCCTCGAGCGTCGCCCGCCGAACTACACGAATGGCTGACCGCGTTCGACCGAGTTCGCGCGAACTTAAGTTCGCGCGAACTCGGTTTCGCGGAACGAAGCGGCGCTACTGGATGACCGCTGCGCCGGGGCGAACCTGCACCGGCGCCTCGCCACCCACGATGGGATGGTGGCAGGCCACGAAGTGACCGTCGCTGATCTCGCGCAACTGCGGCTCCTCGGAGCGGCAGCGGTCGTCGGCGGCCGGGCAGCGCGGGTTGAAACGACAGCCGGGCGGGGGCAGCACCGGCGACGGTGGTTCTCCCTCGATCTTGGTGCGCTCGATCGCCACTTCGGGATCGGGCACCGGGATCGAGTCGAGCAACACCTTCGTGTAGTGATGCGCCGGCTCGGCATACAGGGCGTCGCTCGGCGCCACTTCACAGATCTTGCCGAGGTACATCACTGCGATGCGGTCGCTGATGTTCTTCACCACGGCCAGGTCGTGGGCGATGAAGATGAGCGTCAGACCGTGCTTGGCCTTCAGGTCCTCGAGCAGGTTCAGCACCTGAGCCTGGACCGACACGTCGAGCGCCGACACGGGCTCGTCGCAGATGATCAGCGTCGGATCGAGCACCAGCGAACGAGCGATCGAGATGCGCTGGCACTGGCCGCCCGAGAACTGATGCGGTTGGCTCTCCGCGGCTCGGGCGGGGTCGATGCCCACCTCGGAGAGCAGTGCGTCGACCTTCTGGTTGCGATCGGACTGGCTGCCGCGCTTCCAGATGGTCAGCGGCTCCATGACGATGTCGCGGACTTTGCGTCGCGGATTGAGCGACGAGATGGGGTCCTGGAAGATCATCTGCATGCGGGTGCGGGCCTCGCGCATGTCGCCGAGCGACATCTTCGTGAGCTCGTTGCCTTCGAACAGCACCGAGCCACCCTCGGGGCGACGCAGTTGCATGATGGCGCGGCCGGTGGTGCTCTTGCCGCAGCCGCTCTCGCCGACGAGGCCGAGGGTCTCGCCGCGCAGCACGTCGAGGCTGATGCCGCTGACCGCATTGACCTTCAGGCCGGTACGACCGACGGGGAACTCGACCAGCAGGTCCTCGACCCGCAGCAGCACGTCGCCACTGTTGCGCAGGTGGGCCTTCCCTGTGCCGGCCATCAGTTCACCCCCGCCGTGGCGGCGATGCGGGCGCGGGCCTCGTGGTACTCGGGTGAGCCCACGGGGAACCAGCACGCATACGAGTGCGACGGATCGTCGGCGGTCTGGGTCAACGGGGGTTCCTCCTCGATGCACTTGGCACTTGCATAGGGGCAACGCGGTGCGAACCTGCAGCCCTTGGGCGGATGGACGAGATCCGGAGGGCGACCGGGAATGACGTTGAGCCGGCTGTGGCTGGGCTGCTCGAGTTTGGGAATGCTCGCCATCAGCCCTTCGGTGTACGGCATCTTCATCGCCGCGAAGAGGCGTTTGGTGGGCGCCTTCTCGACCAGCTTGCCGCCGTACATGACGGCGATCTCGTCGGTGTGGCCGGCAACGACGCCGAGGTCGTGGGTGACGAGCACGAGCGACATGTTGCGCTCGCGGCGCTGCTCGCCGAGCAGGTCGAGGATCTGCGCCTGCACGGTGACGTCGAGCGCCGTCGTGGGTTCATCGGCGAACAGTGCGGTGGGACCGCAGGCCATGGCGATGGCGATCATGACGCGCTGGCGCATGCCGCCCGACATCTCGTGTGGGTACTGCTCGAGGCGGCGTTCGGGCTCGGGGATGCGAACGTCTTGCAGCAGTCGCTTGGCGGTGGCCGTTGCGTCGGCGCGGCTCATGCCGAGGTGGATGCGGAGCGGCTCGGCGATCTGGTCGCCGATCTTCATCAGTGGGTTCAGCGAGGTCATGGGATCTTGGAAGATCATCGCCATTTCCTTGCCCCACACATGACGCATCTGCTTGCGGTTCTTGTCGCCGATCTCGGCGCCTGCGAACTTGATGCTGCCGGAGCGCTCGGTTCCCTTCGTCGGCAGCAGGCCCATGATGGAACGCGACAGGATGGTCTTGCCCGACCCGCTCTCGCCCACGATGCCGAGCGACTTGCCGCGGTCGAGCGTGAAGCTGACGCCGTCGACCGCACGGACCAGGCCGCGGGGCGTGCGGAAATGGGTGCGAACGTCGGTGAGCTCGAGCAGTGGACCGGCAATGTCGCGGGTTGCCGCCTGGGTGATGTTGTTGGGCGAGCCGATGCTCATACTGCTGCCTCCCGGACGTCGAAGCGGCGAGCCAGGCGGTCACCGATGAGGTTGAACGACAACACCGTCAAGAACAGCATGAGGCACGGGAAGATCGTCGCCCACCATGCCTTCTCGAGGCGGTTGCGGTTGGCGTTGATCATGAAGCCCCACGAGGTCTCGAGCCCGAGGCCGAGAAAGGCGAGGGCTCCCTCGGCGGCGATGAGGATGCCGAGGCCGGTGGCGGCGACGGTGACCATCGTCGGCACGAGGTTGGGCAGGATCTCGCGGAACAGGATGCGCAGGTTGCCCGAGCCGAGGCTGCGAGCAGCCAACACGAACTCGCGTTCGCGAAGGGCCATCGTCTGGGCGCGCACGATGCGGGCCAGGGGAGCGACGGCCAGGATGCTGAGCGTGAGGATGATCTGCCACATGCGAGTCATCCAGCCCAACCAGGTGTAGTCGAGCTTGATGTCGTCGAGACGGCGCACGAGCATGATGGCCAGCACGAGGGCGGGGATGGCGAGCAGGCAGTCGACGAGGATGGAGATGACTCGGTCGGTCTTGCCGCGGAAGTAGCCCGCGGCCATGCCCAGCGCCCCACCGACGAGCAGGCCGATGGCGGTGGACGACAGGCCGATCCACAGCGTGTAGCGGGCGTAGTAGATGCACCGCGCGAAGACGTCGAAACCGTTGCCGTCGGTGCCCCACCACGCGTCCCAGCCGGGCCCGAGCTTGTAGTTGCTCATCAGCTTGCCGTCGATGCGGACCTTGGTGTCGGCGCTGCGGATGAAGGGCAGGAAGTCGGCGAAGATGGTCAGTGTCAGCAGCACCGTCAGGAAGGTGGCGCCGAACAGCACCCCGAACTTGGGGATGCGCCGCCGGCGAACCTGCTTCAGCCGGGCATCGATCTGGTCGTCGAGTGTGGCGTGCGCCTCGTGCGTGACGATGTCGGTGAACTCGGCGGGCGCCATCGGATCGGCGGGATCGGTCATGTTCGTCATGTCACTCACCCCAGGGCTCGGGCTTGGCGGATACGGGGGTCGATCAGTGCGTACGAGAGGTCGACCATCAGGTTCACGCTCACGACGATGAGCACGATGATGGCAACGAAGCTCTGCACCGTGAACAGGTCGGAGGAGAGCACCGAGACCACGAGTTGCGAGCCGAGTCCGTCGAGGTCGAACAACGACTCGACGAGCACCGCGCTCCCGATGAGGGCGCCGAGCTGGGTGCCGACCGCGGTGACCAGTGAGAACAACGAGTTGCGCAGCGAGATCAGCGTCCAGACGCCGCCGATCAGCATCGC
>JANMFL010000314.1:0-26743 GCA_031377945.1 Acidimicrobiaceae bacterium
ACGAGGACGACATCAAAGGTCGCATCTCGCAGATCAAGACCGAGATCGAGAACACCGACTCGGACTACGACCGCGAGAAGCTGCAGGAGCGGCTCGCGAAGCTGTCGGGCGGTGTCGCCGTGCTCAAGGTCGGTGCGGCCACCGAGGTCGAGCTCAAGGAGAAGAAGCACCGCATCGAGGACGCCGTCTCCACCACGAAGGCCGCCATCGAAGAGGGCGTCGTGCCCGGCGGTGGCGTGGCCCTGCTGCGTGCGCAGGCCGCCGTGCTCGCCGTCGCCGACGCCCTCACGGGTGACGAGTCCACCGGTGCCCGCATCGTCGCCAAGAGCCTCGAGGCCCCGCTGAAGCAGATCGCCGAGAACGCCGGCATGGAAGGTGGCGTCGTCGTCAGCACCGTGAAGGGCCTCACCGGCCACGAAGGTCTGAACGCTGCCACCGGCGAGTACGTCGACCTGGTCAAACTCGGCGTCATCGACGCCGCGAAGGTGACCCGTTCGGCGCTGCAGAACGCGGCGTCGATCGCGGCCCTGTTCCTGACCACCGAGGCCGTCGTGGCCGACAAGCCCGAAGGTGCCCCGATGGGTGCCGGCGGCATGGGTGGCATGGAGGACTTCTGAGTCCCCCAGCCTCGGCTGGCCAACGTCGGCCTTCGGCCGGCGAAACCGATTTCATGAGAAGGGGCCCGGTGCGAGAGCGCCGGGCCCCTTCCGCGCTCCCGGGTCGGGCCCCTTCCGCGTCTCCCGGGTTGGGGTAGTTGGGCGCGAAACGTCCCGAATTCGGGTCACTCCGCGCCCGCGTGCGCTAGATGTCCCACATCTGGGACATCTCGCGCCCAATCAGCCGAGGTGGGCGCCGTCGACACCGCGGAAGATCAGTTCGCGACCGGTCGCGATCTCGACCATTCGCACCACCGGCAAGCTGTCACCGGGTGGTGCCTCGCTGACGATCATCCAGCCGTCCGCGATGTCCACGTCGGTGACCATGCTGTCGCTGTTCACCGAGCGATACAGGATCGCCTCGGCGGCGAACCGCAGGACCACCACCTCGCCTCCGGGCAGTGCCGACACCTGCAGCTCGCCCGTTGGGTCCATCGCAGCCGGAGCGTCGGGCGTTGCGAGCAACTCACCGTCACCGAAGACCGAAATGCGCTGCGTGGGCGGACCCGTCAGTCGCCAGGTTCGATCGGTGTCGTACGAGTACAGCTGGTCGTTCACGCTGAACACGAACGAGGTGCCGAACGCATCGTGCAGCATCGGCTCGGCGATCCAGTCGACAGCCGCCCAGATGGGTTCGCTGCGACCCGTGGCGGGGTCCCACATCTGGACGTCGGCGAGGTCGACCGCGTGATACACCACCCGGCCGTCGGCGAGAAGCAGAGACTGGTCCACCGCTCCTCGGATGATCACCTTCGTACCAGCGGCACTCACGATGCTGAGCCCGTAGGTCGAGCGCAGTAGCACCGGCGGCATGGTCGCCGGAAGGTTCTCGACGACGTTCAACGTTCCCAGCCAGGCCAGGAAGTCAGCGCGCGACATGGTGTTCGTGGTGATGCCGTACTCGGTACACCAGTCGGGTTGGCGGAAGATCACACCGAAGCCGGTGCCGTACGTGGTGAGCACGGCCGGCCGGCCGGCCACTTCGATGGGCGCTTCGGGGACCGGCGGATCGAACGAGTAGAACTCGCTGTCGAACTGCACATCGGCCGCGACGTCCGACGACACAGTCAGGCAGTTCGGGAACGGCTCGGCGACGGTCACCGGTGTCGTGGTGGTCGGCCCGGGCTCCAGCGAGGTGCTCGGCGACGGCACGGTGGTGGGCACCGGCTGGGTGTCGACACGGTCGCGGCGCGACACGCTGATGTTGCCGCCGCCACCCGACACGGGCAGCTGGTACGGCGCTCCGGTCACCATGTCGATCAGCATCATCGAGCCGTCCCCCTTGTGCACGGTCATCCATTGACCGCGCACGTCCATGTCGATCACTGGCGACGGGTCGTCGATCGTCGTGATGTGGCCGCTGCGCGTGCCGGTCATGTCCAGGCGGCCGTCCTTGCCGAGCACGAGGTACGTGCCCGCGCCGTCACCGGCGACCATGATCGGCTGCTCGAACCCGGGAGCGATCTGCTCGCCGTCGCCGAAAGAGAACCCGAACGTGCTGCGCTGACCCGTGTCGTCGATGGTCGACGCAATGACCGACGAGTCGTCGACGATGGTGAATCGGTGGTAGCCGACACCGAACCCTCCTGGCGCCTGAGTGGAGAGGGGCGCGTTCGGCTGGAACCACACGTTCACCTGCGTCGCCGAGCTGGGGTCGTCCGACGCCGATCGGTAGACGAGGCGCAGGTTTCCGTCCGGAGCGTCGGCGTCTTCGAGGGTGACGTCGTTCGCCAACGACTCGTTGGCCGGCTCTTGACCTCGTTGGCCAAGACGGAGGGCTTCGATGACCCCGTCGGCCGAGGTCTGGTAAATGATCGTGCCGTCCTCCAGCTCGAAGGCTCGGTCGACGGACACGCCGTCGAGCAGTCGGGTGACGACGGCTTGGCCGTTCTCAGCGGTGACCTTCTCGATGCCCCGTTCGCTGGCAACGATGACGGCCACGCCGTCGGGCCACGGCAGTTGCGGCTCGCCGGCGGTCGTCGAAGCGCCGGACGAGGTCGAGCCGGCGACGATGCTCGGGTCGTCGTTGCGATTGGTCATCACGAGCACTGCACCGGCGATCACGCTGGCGGCGATGCCGATGCCGGCCCACACCCAGCCACGGCCGCGGTTCGGTGGCGCAATCACCGGCATCCCACTCGGCATCACAGCCGGCAGATCCGGCGCGGCAGGCGCGGCGGCGACGGCATCGTGCACCAGCGAGCGGATGCGGTCGTCGAGTTCGTCAGCGTTCATCGAGGATCCTCCTCAGTTGTTCACGCGCCCGTGCGAGCTGTTTGCGCACCGTTCCCTCGCCCACACTGAGCAGGTCGGCGACCTGCTGCGGCGTGAGGTCGTCCCAGTAGGTGAGGTACACGACCGCCCGCTGCTGCGGGCTCAGACTGGACAACGCCCGGTGGGCATCGACCGACGACTCGTGCGCCGGCGACATCGGCGGCACCGCCACCGCGCGCTCACGCCGCTGGCGGCGTTCGTCGCTGCGCCGCACGGCCAGCGCCCGGTTGAGCACGGCCCGGTACAGATACGCCCGACGGTGCTCGACCAGCGGCCAACCGACCGAGCCGAACGCGGCGAGCACACCGTCGGTCACCACGTCGGACGCATCGGAGGGCCCGACCAGCGCCGTGGCGTAACGGATCAGCTCATCCGCATGGCGCCGGTAGAGCGCGGCGTCGTCGTCCACGAACGTCATCATCACCCATGAGATGCCGCCGACCCGACGACCGGGTGACACCCGCCCAGATTCAACCGAGTGGCAACAGCTGCGGTCAGGGGGTGGCGGGTTGGTTGCTGAGCCAGATCTGGAACCAGCGCGCGACAGCGGTGGCCTGCTGCAGGACCTCGTCGACCATGCCCTTCAGCTGCGACGGCGACTCGTTCATCGACAGGTCGTCGCAGACCTTGCCCAGCGACAGCGCACCGAGCAGCAACGCGCTGGACTTCAGCGTGTGCGCGACGCCCTTCGCCGCCGCCACGTCGCCCTGCTCGGCTGCAGCGGTGAGCGCGAGTCGGCGGCCGTGCAGCTCCGTGAGGAACAGTTGCACCAGGTGCGCCACACGCGCGGGGTCGCCCAGGTCGTCGAGCAGATTCGCCAGTGCGTGCTCATCGACGGGCGCAACGGTGGGCACCGACGCCCCGAGACCGGACCGGCCGAACGACGCGACCGGCGCCATCACACCGTCGATCGCCGCCGTCAGGTCGTCGAGACGCGACCGCAACGCAGAAGCCAGTGCATGCGTTCCGTCGGGCAGACCGTCGCGCTCGATGCCGGCGCAGAGGTCGTTGACATCGCGAAGGACAATGCGGATGTTGTCGCGAATGATCTCGACATCGGGATGCGAGCTGGGTTCCACGTCGCACAGTGTGCCCCACGGAGCGGGTGCCGCCGCGCATCGGCGACCCGTAGCTCAGCCGCCGGCGACGGCGGGAATGATGCTGACGGTTTCACCGGCCGGCACCGGTGTGGCAAGACCGTCGAGGTACCGAACGTCGTCGTCGGCCACGAAGATGTTGACGAACTTGCGCATCGCGCCCGACTCGTCGAGCAGGCGATCTTTCAACCCGGGGTGTGCCGCCTCGAGCGCCTCGATGACGTCGGCGAGGGTGGCACCCTCCACCTGCACCTGGGAGTTGCCGCCCGCCATGGGACGAAGGGTCGTGGGGATACGCACGGTCACAGCCATGCACCAAACGCTACCAAGATGGTCGGGATTGCGGCCCGGCCGGGACGGCGACCCGATCAGGAACTCGGCGGGGCGATCAGGAATTCGGCGGGGCGATGGCCGGCCATGGCGCCGCGTCCTCGAGCTGCGCGGCCACACGCACCAGCACGTCCTCACGGCCGTATCCGGCCACCAGCTGCACACCCACGGGCAGACCGTCCGCGGTGCGGTGCAACGGCAGGCTGATGCCCGGCTGGCCGGTGACGTTGAACTGCGCCGTGAACAGCAACAGGTCGCTCACGCGTGCGCCACCGCCCGGCCCACTGAGGTACCCGATGCGCGGCGGCGGGGTGGCGATGACCGGCGACAGCAGCAGATCGAACCCGTGGCCGCCGTCGGTCGGATGCCACCACGACAACATGTCGCGGCACCAACGGTGCTGAGCGTCGAGGCAGGCCAGGTAGTCCACCGCCGACAACTGTCGACCGATCGCAGCGAACGCCAGGTTGTCGTGCTCGAGGTCGTCGTCGGTGGCCGGACGACCGAGCAGGTCCTGCAACAGACGCAGGTCGTACGCGGTCCACGCGGCCAGCACGGTGACGAAGCGCTCGCTGAAGCCCGGGTCGTACATGGCTGCCGGCGCAGAGTCCTCCACGTGGTGACCGGCCGCCGCCAACAGCGCAGCGGCGGACTCGACGGCGGCGATGCACTCGGGGTGCACCCGACCATCGAGTCCTGCGCCGCTGAGCACCCCGACGCGCAGACGGCCAGGCGTCACGCCCACCTCGTCGCGCAGATGGCGACTGAACGGCGGCGCCATGTACGGGTCACCGGCTTCGTACCCGGCGATGGTGTCGAGCACCGCGGCAGCGTCGCGCACACTGCGCGTCACGACACCGTCGATGGTGTACCCGGCCCAGCCTTCACCGGCATCGGGTGCCAGGCTGACTCGACCACGAGTGGGCTTCAGGCCGACCAGGCCGCATTCGGACGCCGGAATGCGGATGGAACCGCCGCCGTCGTTGGCGTGCCCGACCGCGACGATGCCGGCCGCGACCGCAGCCGCCGACCCGCCGGAGGAACCGCCGGTGGAGTGGTCGAGGTTCCACGGGTTGCGCGACGGGCCGTACGCGATCGGTTCGGTGGTGATGGTGCTGCCCCACTCGGGCGTGTTGGTTCGACCGATGGCCACGAAGCCGGCACGACGAAAACGTCGGTAGAGCGCCGAGTCGTGCGGCGCGCGGTACTCGATTCCCTTCAACGCCCGGGTGCCCCCATGGGCCGGCTCGCCGCCGATGTTGCAGCCGAGATCCTTCACCACCATCGGCACACCGGCGAACGCGCCGCCGCGCGGGTCGGCATGCGCGGCGTCGGTCTGCGCGGCCTCGGCCAGCGCCGCCTCGTAGCGGGGGTGGATGATCGCGTTGATCGGCTCGTTGCGGTCGTGCGCGGCCTGCACCGCTGCGCCGACCAACTCCGTGGAGCTGATCTGTCCGGTTCGCACCAGTTCGGCCTGGCCGGTGGCGTCGAGCGAGAGGGCGTCGTCGAAGGTTCCCATGGGCGCACTGTACGCCTGCCCCTAACCTTGGTCGGATGCGAGTGCTGGCCGCCGTCGACAAGTTCAAGGGCACCGCCACCGCCGCGCAGGTCGCGGCAGCCATCGGCCACGCCTGTTGGGAACTCGGCCACGACTGCATCGAGCAACCGGTCGCCGACGGCGGCGAGGGCACGCTCGAGGCACTCGGCGGGCCGAATCGCGTCAGCACCGTCACCGGCCCGCTCGGCGACCCGGTGCAGGCCGAATGGCGACTGCACCGCAACACCGCGGTCATCGAGATGGCGCGAGCCTCGGGGCTCACGCTCGTGGGGGGCGCGGCGAGCAACGATGCGATGGCCGCCACCACCACAGGTACCGGTGAACTCATCGATCAGGCCCTCGACCTGGGTGCGAAGAAGATCGTCGTCTGCCTCGGTGGTTCGGCCACCACCGACGGCGGGCTGGGCTGCGTGCGCGCCATCACCGCTCCGAGTCGGCTGAAGGCTGTCCAACTGCTCGTTGCATGCGACGTGCAGACCCTTTTCACCGATGCCGCCCCCGTGTTCGGCCCGCAGAAGGGCGCGACTCCCGCGCAGGTCGACATGCTGCGCGGCCGACTCGAGCGACTGGCACAGATGTATCAGGAGCAGTACGGGGTCGACGTGCGCCACATGCCCGGCACCGGCGCAGCCGGCGGCCTGGCCGGCGGGCTGGTGGCGTTGGGCGGCAAGCTGATGCCCGGCTTCGACCTCGTCGCCGACGAACTGGACCTGCACGACCAGATCGTCGCCGCCGACCTGGTGATCACCGGCGAGGGTTATCTCGACGAGCAGAGCTTCGAGGGCAAGGTGATCGGCGGCGTGCAGGCCATGTGCGCCGCCGAGGGCACGCCCGTCGTCGCCGTCGTGGGCGACGCCGCACCCGAGGTCGCGCACCGCATCGAGCACGTCGCGCTCGCCCAACGCTTCGGCATCGACAAGGCCATGAACGAGCCGTTGTGGTGCATCGAACAGGCGGCGCTCGACCTGTTGCGCAGTCGATAGCGGGCCGACAGCGCGGTTAGGTTCCGGGGCGATGGACACTCCCGCCGACGCCGCGCCCGCCGCGCACACGACCGACACCGTCGCCGATCTCGCGCTGGTCAACTGCACCGCCCTCGTCGACACGACCGGTGCCACCGCGCGGTTCGAGCCGGCGACCACCATCCTCGTGCGCGACGGCCGCATCACGTCGATCGGCCCCGACACGGCTCGCCCGCCCGCCGCGCTCGAGATCATCGACGCGAGGGGCATGGTCGCGATGCCGGGCCTCATCAACACCCATTGCCATGCGGCAATGACGCTGTTCCGTGGCGCCGCCGAGGACGTGCACGTCGATGCCTGGTTCAACGACTACATCTGGCCGATGGAGGTGAACGTCGGCGAGCGCGACGTGTACCTGGGCACCCTGCTCGCCGCCGGCGAGATGATCCAGAACGGTGTCACCACCTTCGCCGACCACTACTTCTTCATGCATCAGGCCGCGCAGGCCGTCATCGACAGCGGGCTGCGCGCCAACCTGGGCAGCGCGTTCTTCAGCTCGCAGGGCCCCGAGGGCCTCGAGCAGTCGGTGGCGTTCGCCGAGGCGTGGAACGGAAAGGCCGACGGTCGCATCACCACGTCCATCGCACCGCACGCGCCATACACCGTGAACGACGACGACCTGCGCGGCGCTGCCGACGCTGCCCGCCGGCTGGGCGTGAAGGTGCACACGCACATCGCCGAGGACATCGTGCAGACCGAGAAGAGCATCGCCAGCCGCGGCATCTCGCCGGTGGAGGTGGCCGACATCACCGGCGTGCTCGACGCCGGTTGCATCATCGCCCACGGCAACGGCATCGTCGCCCGCGACCTCGAGCTGCTCGCCGCGTACGGTGCGAAGACCGGCGTCACGCACGGCCCGAAGGGCTACCTGAAGTTCGCACTCGGACCGCTGACACCCATTCGCCAACTCCAGGGCATCGGAGTGCCGGTCGGCTACTGCACCGACGGCGCGGCGTCGAACAACACGCTCGACATCTTCGAGAGCATGCGCATCACGGCGATGGTGCAGAAGCAGTTGAACGACGATGCGACGTGGTTCCCCAGCGTTGCCGCGCTGCGCATGGCCGGACACGGCTCAGCGGCGGTGCTGGGCATGCAGGACCAGATCGGCGAGCTGCGCGCCGGTGCGGCGGCCGACGTCATCCTGGTCGACATGAGCGGCTTCCACTGCCAGCCGCTGCACGACCTCGCCGCTGCGCTCGTGTACTGCGTGCAGCCGACCGACGTGCGCACCACCATCGTCGCGGGCAGGGTGCTGATGCGCGACCGCGAACTGCTCACCATCGACAGCGCCGCGCTGCTCGCCGAGTTCCGCGAACGGGCGGGCGTGATCACCGATCGCTCACACGGGCGCAGCATCCAGGACTACCAGGCCCACTGAACGAGCCGCGACACGCGCGTTCGCCGCGTTCACCAGGAACTTAAGTTCGCGCCGCGTTCCCGACTCAGGTGGTGACCGGCGGGACTGCAGTGACCTGCGGCTGCGTGGTGGGCGTGGTCGTCGCGGCCGCGGCCGCGCCCGCGCCCTGGATCTGGGCGATCGTCTTTCCGGCGAGATCGTTGCCGAGCAGCAGGATCACTGCGCTGCCGGCGGCGAACGACCCGACCTTGGTGGGCGGAGCAGCCGGTGCCTGTTCGACGACGATGCCGCCGAGCGTGACCGAGAGTGCGTTCGCGACGGGCAACCCGTTGGGGTCGGCCGCGTTGTAGATGATCTTGCTCACGTCGAGCTTCGGATTCGCCGTGCCGTTGGTGGCATCGGTCGTGTCGAAGCCCTCGGCGATGAGCGCCTTGGTCATCTGGCTGGCCACACCATTGCCGTTGCTCGAGTTCGCCACCTGCACCTTGGTGCCCTGCTTCTGCAACTGCGCCTGCGTGGTGCTCGTGAACGCGACCGTGCTGCTCGTGTCCACCAGCGTCGTCGACGTCGTTGCACCCGGCGACACGCTGCCGGTGCTGCCGTCGTCGTTCACCTTGCGGAGAATGAGGAAGCCGAGGATCACCGCGATGACGGTGACCACGATGGCGACCGTGGAACCCATGGGCGCTCCACCGGAGGTGGAACGAGGCGTGCGTCCCGCGCTGTCGTTGCTCATGTGCGTCCCCTCAGTTCATTTCTCAGCCAGATTCGGAGTCAGGCCTGTTCGCCGGCGGCGGTGCCGTCGATCAGCGCCCGGCGGCGACGCTCGCGGTGACGGCGCAGGCGGCGGACCACCAGCGGGTCGGCGACCAACGCTGCCGGATGATCGATCACCCGGTTGAGTTCGAGATTGTACTCCTCGACGGAGCACGCGAACCGCGCGCGGATGGCGTCGTGGCGGTCCTCGTCGAGCGTGAACCACGCGCCCTCGAACTCGATGATCGCGCGTTCGCGCTCGGTGAGGTCGTCGTGCGTCTCGTGCTCGGCAGTCATGATGACCACAGTCTGTCCTGCCGGGACCCCGTCATACCAGCACTACGAACGCACGTTCGACCTGGTGAGAGCGGTGAACGCACCTCCGGCTGGCTAGCGTGCCGCACCATGCCGTTGCCGCAGCGTCCCTTCCTCCTCGGCGTCGCGGGTGGAACGTGCTCCGGCAAGACCACCCTCGCCGAGAAGCTCGCCGACCTCGCCGGCGACCACCACCTCGCCCTGATCAAACTCGACTCGTACTACGTCGCCGCGCACGACACGCCGTTCGTCGACCGCGAGAAGATGAACTACGACCACCCCGACGCATTCGACTGGCAGCTGTTGAACGACCACCTCGCCGCGCTGTCGAACGGGGCCTCGGTGCCGGTGCCGGTGTACGACTTCACCTGCCACGACCGCAGCCAGGAGGTCCGCATCGTGCCACCGAGCCCGATCATCGTGGTCGAGGGCATTCTGGTGCTGTGGGAGCCGCAGCTGCGCGAGCGGTTCGACCTGAAGGTGTACGTCGACACCGACGCCGACCTGCGACTCATCCGTCGCCTTCGTCGCGACGTGGCCGAACGCGGTCGCACCACCGAGAGCGTCATCGAGCAGTACCTCACCACGGTGCGCCCCGCGCACGATCGATTCATCGAACCCAGCAAGCGACACGCCGACGTCATCTTTCCCGAGGGCGGCATGAACGAGCCCGCCATCGAAATGTTGCTGGCGCGGGTGCGCGCCTACGCCGAGCAGGCGGACTGACTCGACCACGATGCGGATCGCCTATGTCGTGCCCGGGGGGGTGGACCCTCCCGGCGGCGAGCGCATCATTCCGTTCGTCCACCATCTGGTCCGCACGATGGCCGAGCGCCACGACGTGACCGTGGTCGCCACCGGCCACGACGCCGCGGCGGGCGAATGGACGTTGTTCGACGTGCCCGTCGTGAACGTCCCCATCGGACGCCACGGCAAACTCGACATCGCCCGGGTGCTGGCCACGGTGCCCGGCGCCGCTCGACGACACGGCCGGCCCGACGTGGTGCACGGGCTGTGGGCGAACCTGCCCGGCCTGGCCGCCGTGTCCGCTGGTCGGCGGCTGCGAGTGCCCAGCGTGGTCAGCGTCTGTGGCGGCGAACTGGCCGCAGTGCCGTCCATCGCGTACGGAGGAGGTCTGCGGCGCGGCACTCACCGACTCGCCACCGCGGCACTCCGCGGTGCCACCTGCACCACCGTCGCCACCGAATGGATGCGGAGCCATGTGCACGCCGCCGGCGCGGTCGCCGACGAGATCGTGCCGCTCGGTGCCGATCGCGCGGTCTTCTCGCCGGGCGGCGCAGCGTTGCGCCCGCACCACCTGGTGCACGTCGCCGGGCTGAACCGCGTGAAGGACCAGGATCTGTTACTGCACGCGTTCGCGATCGCCGCAGCGGCGGACCCCGAACTGACACTGACGATCGCTGGTGGCGACACCCTCGACGGCCACCACTCTCGGTTGGCGGCCGAGTTGGGCGTGGCGCACAGGGTCGAGTTCCAGGGCCACGTCGTGCACGAGCAACTCGCCGACGTCGTACGCGGCGCGGCCCTGCACGTGCTCACCTCGCATCACGACGCGGGCCCCATCGCCGTGCTCGAGGCCGCCGCATGTGGCGTGCCAACGGTGGGCACGGGCGTCGGGCACGTGGCCGACCTGGCCGCGCTCCCCCGACCCGGGGCCGTCGCCGTCACCGACCGCGATCCGGCGACGCTGGCGCGGACCATCCTCGACGTGCTCGGCGACGACACTCGACGCGACGCGCTGGCGCGCTCGACCCGTCACTGGGCCGAGCAACACGACGCCGACTTCACCGCCGACGCCTTCGACATGCTCTACCGCCGGCTCACCGGCAGCAGGTGACCGCCGACCTCAGACGAGTGCCGGCACCTGGCTGTCGATCCAGCCCTGCAGGTGGGGCGTGCACTCGACGCTGGTGATCAGGCCGTAGCGCGATGCAGTGCCGTTGTGCACGACGACGTGCCACAGGCGCTGCGTGTCGACCACGAACCGCGAGAAGCGCGGCAGCGGCACACGCCGTTCCGTGCTGGGAATGGGCAGACGGTCCTCGCCGAGATCCATGAGCAACATGTAGCTGTCGGGGTCGTCGGTGAGTTCGATCCAGGAGCGCACCACCCACCCGGTGCCGGCCGGGTTGAAGCGGTTGTTGTCGTCGCGGTGGAAGCTCTTCAGCGCCTGCTCGTGGTCCTGCGGCTCGAGCTTGATGATGCGCACCCGGCCGAAGTTCGCGCCGATGCCGTCGACGTAGGCCTTCAGGGTGGGGGCCTTCTCGGCGTTGGGCGTCCACAGGGCGTCCTTGTCGGTCTTGCCCTTGTCCCAGAATCCGCGGCAGTCGAGCGTGCCGTCGGCCGAGGCCAACGGGGCGAAGTTCGTGTCGCCACCGCTCTTCCAGTCCATGTACTCGAGCGCCTCCCACTCGTGGGTGGGGATCTCGCCCGGGTACGGGGTGAGGGCGACGAAACCGGTCTCCTCGAGCGCCGGGCACAGGTAGTGCTCGGTGCGGGTGGGGATCTCGACGCTCCAGTGGTCCTTGGTGGGCCAAAAGCTCATGGGCGACAGCCTACCAATCTGCGTTTTTCATCATCAGGGACTTGAGTCCCATGAACCGGTCAGCGCAGGTCCAGGCGAGGACGGTCGGCTCAGGTGGTGACAGTCGACGACGCGGCTGGCACCGTGGTGGTTGCGGCCAAAGGTGGCGGGAGCTTCAGCACCTGACCCGCCTCGATGTGGTCGGGGTCGGTGATGCCATTGAGCATCATCAGCGCCGCCTGGTCGACCTTGAACTTCTCAGCGATCTTGCTCAGCGAGTCACCCGACTGGATGGTGTAGAGCGATACGGCCGTCGTGGTGGTCTGCAGCACCGTCGTGGTCGTCGTCGTGGTGATCAGTGGCGGCAACGTGTCGGCCGAACTGGCGTCGTCGCCGCACGCGCCAGCACCGAGCGGCATCAGCACGGCCACGGCCACCATCAGTCCCAGACGGGCGTTCACGGGCCGGAGCATAGGCGGGTTCGGCGCCTGCCGGCACTGCGGCATAGGGTCGCCCGCATGACCTTGGCCCCCTATCCCGGCACCGAGGCCCCGGTTCGACAGCACCACGTCATCTCCTCCGGCGTACGCATCGCGGTGCACGAGTGGGGCTCCGCGACCGCCGACCCGCTCTTCCTGGTACACGGTGGCTCCGACTTCGCCCGCACCTACGAAGCATTCGGGCCGCGGCTGGCGCGTGCCGGTTGGCGCGCCATCACCTGGGACCAGCGCGGCCACGGCGACAGCGAGCACGCCGCGCTCTACGGGTGGGACGCCGACATCCGCGACGCCGTTGCGGTGATGGCCAGCATCACGTCGAAGCCGGCACCCGTCATCGGACACAGCAAGGGCGGCGCGCTGATGATCCAACTCGCCGACGCCCAGCCGTTCCGCTTCAGCCACCTCGTCAACCTCGACGGACTGCCGTCGAAGCGCCCGATGAGCGACGTCAGCGAACACGAACGTACGCGCATGGTGGCCAGCGACCTGCAGGGCTGGCTCGACCACCGCCACACCACAGCGACCGCGGCCCGCAAGCCGGGCACGCTCGAAGAACTGGCCCACCGTCGCGCACGCATGAACCCGCGGCTGCCGTTCGAGTGGCTGTGCCACCTGGTGACGGTGGGCGCCCGCGAGGACGCCGACGGTTGGCGCTGGAAGCTCGACCCGTCCATGCGCTTCGGTGGGTTCGGACCGTGGCGACCCGAGTGGACCGCCACCCGCCTGCCCGGCCTGGGCATGCCCTTCCTCGGTCTTCTCGCCGACGAGCAGGAACCGATGGGCTGGGGCACCCGCCCGAAGGATCTCGACGGCCTCATCCCCCGCACGGGTCGGCTGGAAGTGATGACCGGCATGGGCCACTTCGTGCACATCGAGCAACCCGAACTGGTCGCCGGTATGGTCCTCGACTTCCTCGGCGGTGTGGCGTGACCATCACCACGCTCCTCCACAACAAGATTCATCTCGCGCTGCACGAGGTGCGCGGCGGCACCGGCCGACCGCTGCTGTTGCTGCACGGCCTCGGCGAGCAATCGCCCACCATCGCGCCCGCGTTCACCGACGGCTGGGCCGGGCCGGTGATGGCGCTCGACTTCACCGGCCACGGCACCTCGACGGTGCCGGCCGGCGGCGGCTACTCGGCCGAGATCCTGCTCGGCGACGCCGACCTGGCCGTCGCCCACCTGGGTGAGGCCACCGTCGTCGGTCGCGGCCTCGGTGGGTACATCGCGCTCATGCTCGCCGGAGCGCGAGCGGATCAGGTGCGCGGCGCGGTCATCTGCGACGGTCCCGGCCTGTGGGGCGGTCCGACTGGCCCGACGTCGACGAGCTTCGTCACGTTGGAGGACGTCCGCACGTCACCCGACCCGTATGCGTTGCTCGAGCTGTCGCGCGACCTGCGCCCCCGCGACTACGCCGCACTGTTCGCGCGCATGGCGCTCGAGCACTCGGGCCTCGACGAACCGATCACGGTGGCGGCCGTCGTCCGCCCGCCCTGGCTCGAGGCCGTCGTCGCCGAAGTCGGTGTCACCGTCGGCACCGTCGAAGAAGCGTTGCTCACGTACTCCGCTGGCTGACGTACGCGGCCATTGCCACCAGTTCGTCGCGCGCTTCGGCCGTCACCGGGGCACGGAGGATAGCCGCGATCGCCTCGTCGGTGAGCGCGGCGATGGTGGCCTCGAGGGCAACGAGTGCACCCGTGTCGACGACGACCTGCTGCACGCGAGCGACGTCGTCGTCGGACAGGTGCTGCGTGCCCACCAGGGCGAGCACCTCCGCCTGAGCCGGCGTGGCGGCCTCGACCGCCCGAGCCAGCAGCGGTGTGGGCTTGCCCTCGCGTAGGTCACCACCGACCGGCTTGCCCGTCACCACGGCATCACCGAACGCGCCCATCACGTCGTCGCGCATCTGGAACGCGTCGCCCAGCGGCAGGCCATAGGCACTGAGCGCGGGCAGCAACTCGTCGGCCCGGTCGGGTGCAGCCATCACCGCGCCGAGGTGCAGCGGACGTTCGATGGTGTACTTGCCGCTCTTGTACCGACAGATGAGCTCGGCCTTGTGGCGGCGGCGCTCGTTGCGCACGCTGCCGACGATGTCGAGCACCTGTCCGACGTTGAGCTCGATGCGCAGTTCGTTCCAGATCCGCCACGCGGCAGGTGGCGCGGAGGCCATGAGTTGGTCGGCGTACACGAACGCCAGGTCGCCCACCAGGATGGCCACACCCTCGCCGAATCGGCGCGCCTCGCCGGCCCAGCCGTGGTCGCGGTGGTACTGCGCGAACACGGTGTGCGTGGTGGGCTCACCGCGTCGGCTGGCCGCGTCGTCCATGACGTCGTCGTGGAACAGCGCGAACGCGTGCATCAGTTCGAAGGCGGCGCCCGCATCGGCGACCATCTGGTCGGCCGGGTCGCCACCGGCTGCGGCGTATCCCCAATGGGTGAACGCCGGACGCAACCGCTTGCCGCCCACCAGCACCAGCCGACCGATCTCGCGCACGGGCTCGGCCAGATCGGCGTCGAACGCGGACCAACGGGCCTCTTCGGGAGCGAGGAAGTCGCGGAGCCGGTCCTGCACACGGACCGCGATGGCGGCGAGCGAGGGCGGGGCGGCCGAGGTCACGACGTGGAGGCTACGGGCACCTGACCGGGTTGGCGCCGCGGCTCAGGCGTCGTCGCCGAGTCCGGCGACCGCTTCGTCGATCTGCAGTCGCGCGTTGCCGATTCGGTCGCGACAGAAGGCGATCAGTTCCGCAGCGCGCTGCACCCGAGCGGCGAGGAGGTCGACATCGACGTCGGCTCGGTCGAGCTCGACGAGGATGGTGTCGAGTTCGGCGAGCGCTGCGGCGTAGCCGGTGGGGGGAACGGTGGTCATGGCGTGATCTCCTCGACACGGCTGCGTGCCGTGCCCGTTGCGAACGTGGTGACGATCTCGGTACCCGGCGGGACATCGGCCGCGGCGCGCACCGTGCGCCCGTCGACGGTGCGGGTGATGCTCCACCCGCGAGCCATGCTGGTGGCGGGGTCGAGCAGGCGGACACGTTCGGCCACGCCATCCAGGTGGCGGGCCTCGGCGTCGAGGCGGGGTGGGACGCGTCGCAACGACCCACCGGCGCGCAGCACCCGCTGATCAGCACGCTCGAGGGCCCGCCCGGTGCCGGACTGCACCCGTTGCACCCGAGCGCCCAGCCGTTCGTCGCTGCGCTCGACCGCGGAGCGAACCCGCTGACGAATGCCCTCCGCAACGGTGCCGACGTCGGTGACCGACCGCTGCACAGCGATCTCGGCTGCCTGGTGCAGTTGCTTGGCCGCATCGTCGACCCGCTGACGGAACCGACCCACGTGCTCGACCAGTGCGGCGGCGCACGCAGTGGGGGTCTTCAGGGCGGTGTGCGCCACGTCGTCGGCGACACTTCGATCGATCTCGTGGCCCAACCCGGTGAACACCGGCAGCGGTGAGCCGACGATCGCCATGGCGATGGACTCTGCGTCGAAGACGGCCAACTCGCTGCGGCTGCCGCCACCGCGGATGAGCGCCACCGCATCGAGATCGGGGTGACTGCCGAGCGTGCGCAACGCCGCGGTGACCTCGCGGACCGCGCTGTCGCCCTGCACCCGCACGTCGATGAGGCGCAGGTGGAACCCCATCCCGCTGCGCTCGATCTCGTGGACGAAGTCGGCCCAGGCCGCACTGGCCCGGCTGGTGACCACACCCACCCGCAGGGGCGCCAGGGCGAGCGGTCGCTGCCCGTTGCGTTCGAGCAGACCCGCCTCACCGAGTCGGCGCAGCACGTCGTCGCGCTGGAGGGCCAGTTCGCCGAGCGTGAAGCGCGGGTCGATGCCGCTCATCTTCAGCCCGAGCGTGCCACCACCCGCGAAGAAGTCGAGGTTGCCGAAGATGCGGACCTTCAGCCCGTCGGCGAGGTGCAGCCCGTTCTTCAGCAGCAGCGAGCGCAGTCGGTTGCGCTGCGGGGCGAAGAACTGCACGTTCAGCACGGCCTTCTGTCCGTCGATCTGCTCGACGAGGCGGAAGTAGGCGTGCGGACCGCGTTCGTTCCAACCCTGGATCTCACCGCGCACCCACACCCCCTGGTCGAAGCGCGATCGCAGGGCACCGTTGATGGCGTCGGCGAGCTCACCGACGGAGTACGTGGGTTCCGCGTCGGGCTCGAAGTTCATCGCCGCCTGGCTCATGGCGCCCACCATTGCTGCCAGGCCGGCGGACCGTCGGGCTGCAGCGTGAACTCGGCGACCGTCGCGAACCCGAGCGACGCATAGAACGGCAGGTTCCGAGGATTGGTGCTCTCGAGGTGCACACCCTGCCCATCTGCGGCAGCCCGGCGTTGCCCCTCGGCGACGAGCAGGCGACCGAGGCCGCGACCCTTGTGGGTGGGCCGCACGCCGAGGAACATGAGGTAGTGGTAGGGCGGCTCGGGCTTGTGCTCGGCGAACGCGGCAAGGCCGCCACCCACCTGCACGGTGCGTTCGGCTCCGAGCACCGCGGTCATCAGCCCGCCGATGCTCGGCGCGTCGGAGAACGGCAACGACCTGCCATCGGTGCGCCACAACGCGGTGGCCACCACCTCGCCCTCGTCGAGCACGACATCGACCGTGCCGACCGATGCGAAGGCCTCGACGAACAGGCCGATCCACGCGGCCGTCGCATGTTCCTGGGCGTCGACCCCACGGAAGATCCACCGCAACATCGGATCGTCGGCGAACGCCGCCCCGAGCACGCCACGAACGGCGGCCACACCCGCCGGGGTGGGGTCGAGTGGCTGCACGGACGTCATGGCCGCAGAGGCTACGTCAGGCGCCCAGCCGACCGGCTGGGCTGTCATCGACCAGGTCGAGCCCGTACCGCTCGGGGCCGACCTCGATCTGTCGCTCGCGGCGCAGCGACTCGAGCTCGCGCAACGGCTTCTCGAGCTGGCGACGACGGGCACCGACCAGTTCGTCCATGCTTCCGGACAGGGTGTCGAGCTGACGCTTCACCTTCTCGACCTGCGTCGCGTACTTGCCGAACTGCAGGTCGAACTGGCCGAGCAGCACCAGCACCTCGCGGCTGGTCTGCTCCAGCCGGAAGTTCTCGAACGCCTGACGAATGACGCCGAGGAAGGCGAACAGTGTGAGCGGCGAGCAGAGGATGACCCGCTCGCGCAATGCATCGTCGACCAGCGTGGGTGCGTGCTCGTGGATGAACCCCACGATCGTCTCGTTCGGCACGAACATGAGCACGTTGTCGATGGCGGGACGCGTGTCGACCTTGGCGTAGTCACGGCGGGCGAGTTCGCGCACATGCCCGCGCACGGCCTTGATGAACGAATCGCGTGCTGCGACGGCCTCGAACTCGTTGGTGGCCTGCTGGAAGGCCAGGTAGCCGTCGATGGGGAACTTGACGTCCATGAACAGCACGTGCGCATCGGGCAGGAGGAACGTGAAGTCGGGGATGATCCGCCCGTCGCCGACGACGGCGGTGCGCTTGGTGTAGTTCACCTCGGGCAGCAGGCCGGCCAACCGCAGGACGTCTTCCGCCATTCGTTCACCCCACTGACCGCGGGTGTTGGTGTTCGCAAGCGCCTCGCGAATGCTGTGCGTGGCCGAGAACAGGTCGCGCGACACCTGAGCCTGGTCGTGCAAGGCCTGCCCCACCTGGCCGAACTGCTGGGCCGAGTGCTGTCCCAACCGCTGCACCGCCTCGGTGAGCTGCGACAACTGGGCCTGGACGGCGGGATCGGTGACCGGCGCCGGCAGTGCTGGCTGACCACCCGCCTGACCACCCGCCTGGGCACCCGGCTGACTACCCGCCTGAGTACCCGCCTGACCCCCCGCCGGACCAAAGGGCCGAGCCCGGGTGGCCAACGACCACACGACTGCGGCAACGGTGACAACGAGCAGCACGACCAACGGGATGTCCATGCCCACATCCTCGCGAACGGGTGTGACGACGTACCGTACCCCTGGGGTTCTGGGCGGGATCCTTCCCAAATCGGCATCCGGGCGGGATCCTTCCCAGAATCGCATCTGGGCGTCCTGGTTCCCGGAATCCGGGAACACGTCCGCCCAGTTCAGCCGGTCAAGCCGTTCGAGCCGCTGCCGCCGCGGCGATCGCGTCGAAGTATCGGTTCGTGGCGGCGACCTGCAGGCGCCGGGCCACTGGCGGACACAACCGGGCCAGCAGCTGCCGCGGCCGCGACACGGCGACGATCTCGAAGGTGACCGTCCCGTCCGCCCCCACGACGACGGTGAACGACTCCTCGCCCCGCTCCGGATGCGACGGCAGCGTCCCGTACGCGAACCCCTTGCGCTGGGGGAGGTCGACCACATCGACCACGCGGCACACCACGTCCACCCATCCCACCGGCAGTGGCGCGGCCATCGCCACCACCATGCCGGTGGACGCCGGGCCCGACGCCGCCACCACCAGGCCCGCGCCCTCGTGCATCTTCCACGTCATCAGCACATCGACGGCTCGTTCGAACGCGTCGTCGCCACTTCCGATGCGACGCGACCACCGGTCGAGTCGATAGCCGTTCGGCACGGTGGGGCCGGCGCACAACCCGACGGGTTCGTACGAGAACGGAGTGTCCTCGTTCGCGGTCGCCAGCGCCGACAGGTCGACATCTGACGGGCGGCGCAACCTGATGGACACGGACGTCAGCTGCCGAAGCCGGCTTCGCCGGCGCGTACCTGGGCCGCGTACACACCGTCGCGGCGCATCAGCTCGTCGTGTGAACCCGTCTCGACCACCGTGCCGCCGTCGAGGACCACGATGCGGTCCGCGTCGCGGATGGTGGACAAGCGGTGGGCGATGATCAGCGCGGTTCGTCCTTCGAGCGCGGTCTCGAAGGCGGCCTGCACGGCCGCCTCGTTCTCGTTGTCGAGATGGCTGGTGGCCTCGTCGAGGATCATCACCACCGGGTTCTTCAGCAGCAGCCGGGCGATCGCAAGGCGTTGCTTCTCGCCACCCGACAAGCGGTAGCCGCGCTCGCCCACCACCGTGTCGTAGCCGTCGGGCAGCTCGGCGATGGTGTCGCTGATGCGCGCCCCGCGGCATGCGGCGTCGAGCTCGGCGAGGGTGGCGTCGGGCTTGGCGTAGCGCAGGTTCGCGCCGATGGACTCGTGGAACAGGTGGGGGTCCTGGCTGACCACGCCGATGGCCTCGCGCAGGCTGTGCTGGGTGAGGTCGCGCACGTCGTGACCGTCGAGCAGGACCGCACCGCCGGTGACGTCGTACAGGCGCGGGATGAGACCCGACAGTGTGGTCTTGCCCGCGCCGGACGAACCGACGAGCGCGACCGTCTCGCCGGGGCGAACGACGAGCGACACACCCTGCAGCACGTCGCGGTCGGGGTCGGTGCCACCGAGCGCGTTCGGCGCCTCGAGCGACTGCACGGTGACGTCGGCGGCCGCCGGGTAGCGGAACCAGACATCGCGGAACTCGACCAAGCCCTTCGGCTCGACCAGGTCGATCGCGCCCGGCCGATCCTGGATGAACTCGGGTGCGTCGAGCACCTCGAACACCCGCTCGAAGCTGACCATCGCGGTCATCAGGTCGACACGGGCGTTCGTCAGCCCGGTGAGCGGCTGGTACACGCGAGTGACCAGCGCGGCGAGGGCGACCAACGTGCCGGGAGTGATGTCGCCGCTGACCACCAGGTGGGCACCCACGCCGTAGATGGCCGCGGCTCCGAGTGCACCCACGAGGCCGAGCGCCACGAAGAACACCCGGCCGTACATGGCGGCACGAATGCCGGTGTCGCGCACCTTCGCGGCGCGGCCCGAGAACATGTCGACCTCGTCGGTCTGACGACCGAACAGCTTCACGAGCAGTGCACCGGCCACGTTGAAGCGCTCGGCCATCTGGTTGTTCATCTCGGCGTTGGTGCTCATGTTCTGGCGCTGGATCTCCTGCAGCCGCTTGCCCACCCGCTTGGCCGGGATGATGAACATGGGGAGAACGACCAACGCGAGCAGCGTCAGCCGCCACTCGAGCACTGCCATCGCGGCGAGCGTCGTGATGAGCACGATCACGTTGCTGACCACGCTGCCGAGCGTGCTGGTGACCGCCGTCTGGGCACCCACCACGTCGTTGTTCAGGCGGCTCGTCAGCGCGCCGGTCTGCGTGCGGGTGAAGAACGCCACCGGCATACGCTGCACCTTGGCGAACAGGGCCACCCGGAGGTCGTAGATGAGTCCCTCGCCGATGCGGGCACTGCACCACCGCTGCACGATGGCGAGACCGGCGTCGATGAGCGCCGCCGCCACCACGATCGAGGCGAGCACGGTGATGCCGCCTCGGTCGCCGTTGGGAATGGACACGTCGAGGATTCGACGGAACGCGAACGGCGGAACGAGCTCGATGAGCGCCGCGAGCACGATGGTGACCAGGAACAGGATGATCGTGCGCCGGTACGGCTGCGCGAACTGCCACGCCCGGCGCAACGAGTTGCCCTGCAGCCGCCGACCCTTCACGGCCTCGGCATCACCCGGCATCATCATGTGAGGACCCATCCGCATCAGGTGGAGGATACGGGCGGCCCCGACGATCCCCGGCTCGAACCGGTGCGTCTGCGGAGCGGATCGGCCGATACGTGGCCTAACGTGCGGTCATGCGCGCCCGCCCCCTCGCCGTGGTCGCCGTGGCCGTGTTCATGGCCGCGTGCTCCACCGACAGCCAGGTCACCCCGGGCTCGTCGTCGCAACAGACCACCGGCGGCGAATCAGGGTCGAGCACCGGCACGGATGCCGGCAGCGACACCACGACGGGCAGTGCACCGCCGACGTTGACGTGGACCGACTTCGGCGACAGCGGTCGCGTGCAGACCAGCAGCATCGAGGTGCCGATCGACCCCGCCGACCCGTCGAAGGGCACGTTCGATCTGTACCTGGCACGCCATCTGGCCGACCCCGACCAGCGCATCGGCAGCCTGCTCGTCAACCCTGGCGGCCCCGGGTTCGGCGGCTCCGACTTCGCCATCTACGCCGAGCAGGTCTACAGCAGCACCTTGACCGACCGGTTCGACATCGTCGGCTGGGACCCTCGCGGCACGGGCCTCAGCGAGCCCGCCATCGACTGCATCGACGACTACGACCACTTCTTCACGGGCATCGACATCACCCCCGACACACCGGCCGAACGGCAGAAGGCGATCGACCTGGCGAAGGAGTTCGCCGGCGAATGCGAGCAGAACAACGCGGCGACGCTCGGGTACGTCGGCACGAATGCGTCGGCTCGCGACATGGACGCCATCCGCGCTGCGCTGGGCGAGGCGACCATCAGCTACTTCGGCTTCAGCTACGGCAGCGAGCTGGGTGCGACGTGGGCGACGCTGTTCCCCGACACGGTGCGCGCCGCCGTGCTCGACGGCGCCGCCGACCCCAACGCCGGTCAGCTCGAGGCGGGACTGCAGCAGTCGAAGGGCTTCGAGCGATCGCTGCAGACGTTCCTCGACCAGTGCAGCGACGACTCGAACTGCGCGTTCAACAGCGACGGCGATGCGCCGAAGGCGTTCGACGAACTGATGGCCGCGCTCGACGAACAGCCCATCCCCACGGTCGATGGTCGACCCGACCTGGACCGGGCAATGGCGCTCAACGCCGCGGCGCAGGCGATGTACTCACCGTCGCGCAGGCCCGACCTGGCCAAGGGGCTGGCCGACGCTCGCGACGGCGACGGCAACGGTCTGCTCGCCCTGTTCGACAGCTACTTCGAACGCGGCGAGGACGGCACCTGGCCGAACCCGCTCGAGGCGTTCCAGGTCATCTCGTGCGCCGACGATCCCGAACGCCCCACCGTGGCCGAGGACGACGCCAACGCACCGAAGTACCAGGCCGTGGCACCCCGGATGGCGCCGGCCACGATCGGTTCCTACTTCTGCACGTTCTTTCCCGCCAGCATCGATCCACGGGTCGACGTCACCGGAAAGGGCGCCGGACCCATCCTGGTGATGGGGACCACCGGCGACCCGGCCACACCGCTGGAGGCGACGCGCAACATGGACGCCGCACTCGAGGACGGGCGGCTCGTGATCGTCACCGCCGAGGGGCACACCGGCTACGCACCCGGTTCTTGCAGCGGCGACGTGATCGACGAGTACCTGGTCGACCCGGTGGCGAACGCGACAGCAGACGGCACGGAGTGCAACTGATCATCCCGCCGATCTGAGCGCGGCGATGAGCCGAGGGATCAGGTGACGTTCGGCCATGGCGGCGGCGTGCGCTGTCGTCGTACCGTCGATTGCGTCACCGTGGCGGCACCCGCACCGGCTGCGCGACAACCGAGGAGTTCGCCATGGACCGGATGAGTCCGCTCGACGCAGTGTTCCTGCACATCGAGGACGACGTGATGCACATGCACATCGCATCGTGCGCGACATTCGAGGGGCCGGCGCCCGCCTACGCGGATCTGGTGGCGCTGTTCCGCAGCAAGATCCACCTCGTGCCCCGCTACCGACAGCGGGTCCGGTTCGTGCCCGGTGGCATCGGGCGACCGGTGTGGGTGGACGACCCGCACTTCCGCCTCGACTACCACGTCCGACACACGGCGTTGCCGCCCCCGGGCGACGACCAGACGTTGCGGAACCTGATGGGCCGCTTGATGTCCCAGCCGCTCGACCGCAACCGCCCCCTGTGGGAGTCGTGGATGGTGGAGGGTCTGGAGTCGGGCGGATGGGCACTGATCTCCAAGGTGCACCACTGCATGGTCGACGGGATCTCGGGCACGGACCTGATGGCGGTCATCCTCGACATCTCACGCGACGGCACGACGCTCGAGCCCGAGGACTGGCGTCCGCAGCCCGAACCGTCGGATGCGGCGCTGGTGCGCCACGCGATCGCGGAGACGATGGCCAACCCCGCCGAGATCGTTCGTTGGGTGAGGGCTGCGACGCGGGCGCCGCGACAACTGTTGGAGCACGCGAGCGAGGTGGGTCGCGGCGCGGTCGAACTCGGCTTGCGCCTCACGCCGAACACCCCACTGTCCATCGAGGGCACGATCGGCCCGCATCGCCGTTGGGCCTGGTCGCGTACGACGATCGCGGACATCAAGAAGGTGCGCGTCGCGTTCGGTGGCACGGTGAACGACGTCGTGCTCAGTGCCGTGACGAGCGGCTTTCGCGAACTGCTGCAGTCCCGTGGCGAGGTCGTCGACGACCTGGTCGTGCGGACGCTGGTGCCCGTGTCGGTTCGGGGCTCCGACGACCACAGCCTCAACAATCAGGTATCGGGCATGATCGCCGAGTTGCCCGTCGGCATCGCCGATCCCCTCGAACGGCTGGCGGCGATCCGCGAGCACATGACCGGGCTGAAGGAGTCGCACCAGGCCGTTGCGGGCAGCGCCGTGTTCGGCATGGCCGAGTTCGCGCCGCCTGTGCTGCTCTCGCTCGGGCTCCGCAGCGCGGCGAACGTGATGCGGCGGATGCCGCAGCGGTCGGTGAACACGGTCACCACGAACGTGCCCGGGCCGCAGATCCCGCTGTACGCGTGCGGTCGGGAGATGCTCGACTACTTCCCGTTCGTTCCCCTGTCGCAGGGCGTCCGCACCGGCGTGGCCATCATGTCGTACAACGGCAAGGTGACGTTCGGCGTGACCGGCGACTGGGACACCGTGCCCGACCTGGACGTGCTGGCCCAGGGCATCGAGGACGGTGTGGCCGAGCTGCTCCGACTGGCCAGACGCACGCGGGTCGCCACGGCCAGGCGCTAGGCCGAGACGGAGCGCGCCTGCCGAGTTCGCTGCGTCCGCGCGGGTTTCGGCGCCCAGGCGTGGTCGACGAAGTCGGCGATGTGGCCCGTGAGTCGCCCGGGGAACAGGCGCAGTTCCAGCATCGACGTCGCCGACTCGAGCCGCGCGTCGGGAAGCAGCTCGACCAACGCCGACGCATCGCTGAAGGGATGGATGAGGTCGCTCCCGTGTGCGATGACCAGCGTCGGCGCGGCGATGCCGCGACGTTCCTCTTCGGTGGGTGCCACCGGCCCGGTGAGGATGCCGTGCAGGACGGCCTTCGTCACCTCGGGCGGCATGGAGATCGCGGCGAGGACACTGTTCAGTGAACTGTTCGACGTGCGCGGCACGCGGGCGACCAGGCGGGCGACGAGTCCCGCCGGTGTGCTGGCGTAGTGCATCACGAGCAGGATCGGTGTGAACAGCATCGCCGCCGCGGGGACCGCCCATTCGAGCACCGGCATCTCGATCACCAGCGCTTGCACCCGGTCGGGCCGAGCGACGGCCACCTGCAGGCTGACACCGGCACCCAGGGAGACGCCGCCGATGACCGCCTTCTCCACCCCGAGGTGGTCGAGCAGCGCAACCACGTCGCGGCCGTAGGCGTCCATGCGGTACTCCGAGGCCCTCAGTGGTTTGTCGCTGCGGCCGTGACCGAGCAGGTCGAGCAACACGACACGGTTGCCGCGATCGGCGAGCGAGGAGGCGAGCGCACGGTTCATCTCGCTGTCCATCAGCAGGCCGTGCAGGTAGACGACGACCCGGTCACCGGTGCCGTGGATCTCGTAGTGCAGCCGTGATCCGTGCACCTCGAAGTCGGACTCGATGATCGTGTGCATGGCGTCTCCTGCGGTCCGACATCAGCGTGCGCCGATCGGACGGCCGCAGGGCAGGGGCGGAGGTCCCGCCCGACCGATCGACCGCCGGCGCGGTCAGCGAGCGGCTGCGGGGGCCAGCGCGCGGATGCGGTCCGCCACGTTCGCGAAGCGGGCGACGAGCGGTTCGGCGCTTCCCAACTCGAAGCCCAGCCAGTCGAACGGTGGCGCCATCGTGGTGCCCACGAGCGTCCATTCGCCCGCCGACGACGAGCCCTGCCACACGCCCGCCGGCACCCGAAGCTGCGGCCGCTGACCAGCGAGCACGTCGGGACCGAGCAACACCCGCTCGGCGCGACCCTCGGGATGCAGCAGGAGCAGGTCGAGCGGGGCGCCGGCGTGCCAGTGGTACACCTCGTCGCCGCTCAACCGGTGCAGCGCCGAGACCATCGGGTCGAGCAGCATGAAGTAGATCGCCGACGAGTGCGCGTCGCGGTGTGTCTCCCGGAACAGGCCACCCTCCTCCGGCAGCGGGTGCAGTCGCAGGCGTTCGGCCAGTTGCACTCCGTACTCACGGTCGAACCGCATCGCAGACCTCGCTTGTCGTTCCGAAAACGGCATCAGCCCGAACCGTGAGGCCCGGGCTGAGCGGCGTCTGACGACACCTGGCGGAAGGGGTGGGATTTGAACCCACGGAGGCTTGCACCTCGCACGCTTTCGAGGCGTGTCCCTTTGGCCGCTCGGGCACCCTTCCGGGGCGGAAGGTTAGCGGGATCGCCCGGACGCGCCACACGGCCGAATTCTGGTTCCTCAAGTTCTCGTCAGGACATGCCGAAACTCCTCACGATGCATGTGGACCTGTTCGACCAAGGCGCCGACGCCGACCTGCACCCCGAACCCCATCGGGCGTGGCAGGTGATCGAGGCCGCCCGCCGCCGCTATCTGACGGGGCTGCTCGTTCTCGAGACCACCCCTCCCACCCACGTCTACCTGCGCGACGGTCAGGTGTACTTCGCGGAGCGCACGACCGACGGTGGCCTCGCGGTGCGGCTGCTGGTGGAGGGTGTCATCACCCGAGCACAGATGCAGAAGGCAACGCTGCAGGTGAGTGGCGTCGAACACCTCGGGCGGATGTTCGAACGCGACGACTCGATCGACCGTGACGCCGTGGAACTGTGCGTCGAACTGATGACCGACGACGTGCTCACTCACATCGCCGAGACCGAGGTCTCGGGTTGGGACATGAAGATGTACCAGCGGCACCCGAGCGGCCTGGACCGCTGGTTGCCGACTCGCGTCGAGGTGATCACACATCTGGTCGAGTCGGCCGCGGCCGCCGACCCTGAGGTGGCGCCCACCGCCGCACCGGCCCCGCGTCCCCGCCCGCGGTTGGCACCGCCGCCGATCGCAACGCCCGTCGCCCCGACCGCGGCACCAGCGTTCGCGGTGTACACCCCCACCCCACCGAGCATCCCGGTGACGCTGTCGCCCGACGACCCCACGCCGCTGGCCATGCCGCAGCCGGATCACTCGTCCGCCGAGTTCGGCGAGACCGACCATTCGTCCGCCGACATCCAGACCGGCGAGGTCGAGACCGCCAAGTCACAGGCCGAAGCCGACGAGACGGCGCCGGTCGAGGAACGACTGCTCGCCGGCCTCGCACCGTCGGCGATGGAGTCGCTCATGTCGGGCTCGATCAAGGACGAAGTGGCCGAGGCAGTGCGCCGGGCCCTCGCCAGCATCGATCACTGACGGTCAGCGGCGTCGCGCCGCGAAGAACGCCTTCAGCAGTGCCCC
>JANMFL010000315.1:0-3169 GCA_031377945.1 Acidimicrobiaceae bacterium
CGGCGTTCGACGAGCGGCCAGCTGACGCCGTGCTGGTCGGCGCTCTGCGCGCGCCGTTCGACCCGCCGTTCCTCACCGTGCTCGACCACGCCGCGATGCTACTGATCGTGGACCCTGGTCGACCGGGACCCGCCCGATACGGTGTCCGCATGATTCTCGTGGGGCTGACGGGTGGCATCGGGTCGGGCAAGTCGACGGTCAGCGCCGGTCTTGCGGCCAGGGGTGCCGTCATCGTCGACGCGGACGCCATCGTGCGCGAGGTGCAGGCACCGGGCTCACCGCTGTTGCAGCAGTTGGCCGACCGCTTCGGAGCTGACGTCCTCGCGGCGGACGGGTCGCTCGACCGCGCCGCGGTCGCGCGCATCGTGTTCAGCGACCCCGACTCGTTGAAGGCGCTGAACGCCATCGTGCATCCGGCGGTCGGGGCCGAAATGAACCGCCGCGTGCTCGCCGAACGAGACACGGATCATGTCGTCGTGATGGACATTCCGCTGCTCACCGAGAACCCGCGTGAGGGGCTGCAGGGCACCATCGTCGTCGACGTGCCGGTGGAGTTGCAGGTGCAACGGCTGGTGCAGTTCCGTGGCTTCGACGAGGGCGATGCAATGGCCCGCATCGGCAAGCAGGCCACCCGCCAGCAGCGGCTGGCGATCGCCGGTTTCGTGGTCGACAACTCGGGCGACCTCTCCGCGCTCGACGCGCAGCTCGACGCCCTGTGGGAGTGGCTCACCGCGCTGCCACAACTGCCGGCCGACTTCGAGTTCCCCGGCCGCACCGACGGGGTGGACCGGCCTACCAGCTGAGCCGGGCCTCGATCTCGCCGTCGACGATGCGCCCGGTGGGCTGGAACCCGTGCCGTTCGTAGAACGGACGCGGGCTGCCGGGGCCATCGACCCAGCTGGTCAGCAGCGCATGATGCCCCTGCGCAGCGAGCACGGCGCGGAGCTCGGAGAGCACCGCCGACCCGATGCCGCGGCGCTGGTGCATCCGATCGACGAGCAGCCGCCACAGGTACGGCTCGGGATGGTGCTCGGTGACGGCCGCGAGCATGACGAACGCGGCGCGTTCCTCGTCGGCCACCACGCCACGCAGCCACGGCACGACCGGCGCACCGTCGACGACCTCGGGGAACAGGGCATCGCGGAACGACAGGGCCATGGGAGCGACGAAGCGTTCCTGCGAGTGGTGCGTGCGCAGCCGGCCCCACAGGTACGCGTCGTCGGGGGTGATCTCGACCAGTTCCAGCGTGGAGGGGGGAGTGGTGGGGCGGTCCAGCCATGCTGCCCGGTCGTCGCGGAGCATCGCGTAGCGCAGATCGTCCTCCCAACCGCCGCGCATCGGGTAGCTCTGTCGGGTGAGCGTCTCGAACGTCAGGCCGATGGCTTCGAGCACGCGCATGGAGGCGACGTTGTCCTTGTCGAGGCTGCCCTCGATGCGGTGAACCTGCGTGGTGGCGAGCAGATGGTCGACGAGCGCGCCAGCGCCCTCGGAGGCGTAGCCATGCCCCTGGAACTCGGTGCGCAGCGTGTAGCCGATCTCGGCAATGCGTCCACTTTCGTGGAGGTGGCACGCCAGATCGCCGATGACCGTCTGTTCGGGATCGTCGCGCCGCACCATCGCCAGGTTGGCCCACTGACCGACCGGGATGCCGTCGAAGTCGGCCTGTTCGGCGAGTCGTTCGCGCGCGTGGACGACTGTGTAGGGGAGATCCCAGTCTTGGAACACGCTGATGGCCGGATCGTCGCGATAGGCGGCCACGACCGCAGCGTCGGACTCGAGCATGATGCGCACAGCGAGGCGAAGCGTCGAGAACAGCACCGGCGCATGGTACCCCACTGCGAACATGCGTTCGGACGGCTACCATGACGGCGATGACCGACTTCAAGCCAGCTGGATTCAAGGTGGTGTCCGACTTCGCTCCGGCGGGCGATCAGCCCACGGCGATCGAGCAACTGTCGGCCGGCATCGCCCGAGGCGACCGCTTCCAGACGCTGCTCGGCATCACCGGTTCCGGCAAGAGCGCCACCATCGCGTGGACCATCGAGGCCACGCAGAAACCGACGCTGATCCTCGCCCCGAACAAGTCGTTGGCGGCCCAGTTGGCGCAGGAGATGAAGGAGTTCTTCCCGAACAACCGGGTCGAGTACTTCGTCAGCTACTACGACTACTACCAACCCGAGGCGTACATCGCGTCCAGCGACACGTACATCGAGAAGGACTCGTCCATCAACGACGAGATCGACCGGTTGCGGCACTCGGCCACGGCGGCCTTGCTCACTCGCCGCGACACCATCGTCGTCGCATCGGTCAGCTGCATCTACGGCATGGGCGATCCCTCCGAATACAAGGGCCAACTGCTCGAACTGCACACCGGCGTGGACTACGACATGCGCAGCATCCTGCGACGGCTGGTCGACCTGCAGTTCGATCGCAACGACATCGCACTGGGGCGTGGCAAGTTCCGTGTGCGCGGCGACACCATCGAGATCCACCCGTCGTACGAGGAGAGCGTGCTACGGGTCGAGATGTTCGGCGACACCGTCGACCGCATCACCACCGTCGACCCGCTCACCGGCGAGACCCTGGTCGAGCACAGCGAGATCCTCGTGTTCCCGGCCACTCACTACGTCGCCGGCGACGAACGCATGCGCAAGGCGGTGGTGGGCATCGAGGCCGAACTGCAGGAGCGCCTGGCCTGGTTCGAGGCCAACGGCAAGCTGCTCGAGGCACAACGGCTGCGCATGCGCACCCAGTACGACCTCGAGATGATGCAGGAGGTCGGCTACTGCAACGGCATCGAGAACTACTCGATGCACATCGACGGCCGTTCCTCGGGCGAGCCGCCGTTCACCCTGCTCGACTACTTCCCCGACGACTTCCTGATGGTCATCGACGAGAGTCACGTCGCGGTGCCGCAGCTGCACGGTCAGTACCTGGGCGACCTGCGCCGCAAGGACGAACTGGTCGACTACGGGTTCCGTCTGCCCAGCGCCCGCGACAACCGGCCGCTGCGGTTCGAAGAGGTCATCGAACGCATCAACCAGTGCGTGTTCATGTCGGCGACGCCGAGCAACTACGAGGTGCAGCACAGCCAGCAGGTGGTCGAGCAGATCGTTCGACCCACCGGCCTGGTCGATCCGGAGGTCATCGTCAAGCCCACGAAGGGTCA
>JANMFL010000327.1:0-11525 GCA_031377945.1 Acidimicrobiaceae bacterium
GAGACAACATAGCTTTTGAATTCGCCGCCGCGATTCCAGAACCGTAGGCAGGTCGTTTCTGGTTGGGCCACGCCTTCGACGACCATCTCCTCGAGGGCACGGATGGTGCGAGCGATGGCGGTGGGGCGGTCCTTGCCCCACACGATGAGCTTGCCGACCAGGTTGTCGTAGTACTGACTGACGGTGTCGCCGGTCTCGTAGCCGGCGTCGAACCGCACGCCGAAACCGTCGGGGGCGACCAGCTTGCTGATCGTGCCGGGGGAGGGGAGGAACTTGCCGCCCGCCGGGTTCTCGGCGTTGATGCGAATCTCGATCGCGTGGCCGCGACGCTGCGCCGCCACTTCCTCCTGCGTCATCGGCAGCTTCTCGCCGCTGGCGACTCGGATCTGCCACTCGACCAGATCGATGCCGGTGATGACCTCGGTGACCGGGTGCTCGACCTGCAAACGGGTGTTCATCTCGAGGAAGAAGAAGTCGCCGTCCTGGTAGATGAACTCGACCGTGCCGGCGTTGTAGTAGCCGACCGCCTTCGCCGCCTTGATGGCCGCTTCGCCCATGGCCTCTTCGATGCCGGGCTCCATGCCGTACGAGGGTGCTTCCTCGATGAGCTTCTGATGCCGGCGCTGGGCCGAGCAGTCGCGGGTGCTGACCCACACGACCTCGCCGTGCTGGTCGCCGACGATCTGGACTTCGACGTGGCGGGGCCAGGTGAGGTAGCGCTCGATGTAGATCTCGTCGCGACCGAAGAACGCCTTGGACTCGCGCTGGGCGCTGTCCATGGCCTCCTGCACTTCCTCCTCGGAGCGGACGACCTTCATGCCCCGGCCGCCACCACCGAACGCCGCCTTGATGGCGAGGGGGTAACCGAACTCGCGGCCGAAGGCGATGATCTCGTCGACGTGCTGGACGAACTCGGTCGTGCCGGGGACGATGGGGGCTCCGCCGCGCAGTGCTGCCTTGCGCGAGCTCACCTTGTCGCCCATCTCGTCGATTGCCGCTGGCGGCGGCCCGATGAACGCCACGCCCTTGGCGGTGATGGCCCGGGCGAAGTCGGCGTTCTCGCTGAAGAACCCGTAACCGGGGTGCACGCCGTCGGCGCCGCTCTGGTCGATGGCGCTGAGGATGGCCTCGGTGTTGAGGTAGCTCTCGGCCGCGGTGGTGCCGCCGAGTGCGTACGCCTCGTCGGCGAGCCGCACGTGGAGTGCCTCGCGATCCAGTTCGCTGTAGACCGCGACGGTCTTGATGCCGAGCTCGCGAGCGGCTCGAATGACACGGACGGCGATCTCGCCGCGGTTGGCAATCAGGATCTTTTTCAGCACAGGTGGCAATCTTGGCGGAATGGAGACCCCTGGTGCCACCCCATCGCCTGCAGGCCGTCCCGCACCACCTCCGACATGGCCTGCCGGCTGGCACGTGCAGGTGGTCGACGAGACCGGCAGTACCAATGCCGATCTGCTCGCCGCGGCGGCTGCCGGAGCAGTGGATCGCTCGGTGCTGACGGCCCGTCACCAGACGGCCGGCCGCGGTCGGTTGGACCGCACCTGGGTGGCACCGCACGGCGCGAACCTGCTCGTGTCGTTGCTCTTCACCGACGTTCCCCACGTTCCCCACGTGCTCACCCAGAAGATCGGCGTGGCAGCAGCGATCGCCTGCGAGGAACTCGCTGGCGTGAAGCCGACGCTGAAATGGCCCAACGACCTGCTGCTCGACGACGCGAAACTGGCGGGGGTGCTGGCCCAATCGACGTTCGTCGACGGCCGCCAGGCCGTGGTGGTGGGCATCGGGATCAACGTCGGCTGGGCGCCTCCCGAGGCGGCGCGACTGGGCGATGGCATCGATCCGCTGCAGGTCCTGGCGGCGATGTTGGCCGCCTTCGACACGCTTCCCGACGACATCGCCCCCGAGTATCGCACCCGTCTCGGCACCCTGGGACGGCAGGTCCGGGTCGAGCTCGCGGACGGAGCCCTGGAGGGACGGGCACTCGACGTCGAACCCAACGGTCGTCTGCTGGTGCTCGACGAGTGCGGCATCACCCACCGGGTCGACACGGGTGACGTGATCCATCTTCGGCCGCGTTGACCACTACCGTTGACGGTCGTGCTGGCCATCGACGCGACTCCGCTGCCCAAGCGGCGTCGGCTTCCATCGCTGCTGATGGTGGCGCTCCTCGTGACCGTCGCCGGTGCCGTGGGTGTGCTGATCGCCGCTCGCCGCACGGTCGAGGCGGTCGATCGCGTGCCCGTCGTGGCCGGCGTGCTCAGCCCGGCCAGTTCGAACGTCGACAACTACCTCCTGGTCGGCAGCGACAGCCGCGAGTTCGGCGATCCGAACACCGGTGAGACCGGCCAGGTGAGCGGCAACCGCAGCGACACGATCATGGTGCTGCGCTACGACAAGAACTCGGGCGAGGCGTCGCTGCTGTCCATCCCCCGAGACCTGTACGTGTCCGTACCGGGCCACGACGGCAAACGGCGCATCAACGCAGCCTTCAACGATGGCCCCGACGTGCTGGTCAGGACGGTGCAGACCGAACTGGGCATCCCGATCCATCACTACGTCGAGATCGACTTCACCGGCTTCGAACGGCTGGTCGAAGCGTTGGGCGGGGTGCAGGTCTGCTTCATGTATCCCACCCGCGACATCAACACCGGCTTGAACGTCACCGTGCCGGGCTGCCAGGTGCTCGACGGCACCCAGGCGCTCGCCTACGCCCGCAGCCGCCACTACGAGGAGTTCCGCGACGGCGAGTGGCACGAGGACCCGAGCAGCGACCTCGGCCGGTCGAAGCGGCAACGCGAGTTCGTGAATGCGTGCCTGCAGGAGTCCGTCGCCCAGTTGAAGACGAACCCGTTCCGCGCCGGCGAGTTGGTCGCGGCGATCGGCGACGCGGTCCGCATCGATGAGCATCTCGACCCCATCGAGGCCGGCTCGTCGTTGCGCGGCGCTGTGGCGGGCGGGTTGCAGTCGTATTCGCTGCCGGTGGTGCCCCAGACCATCGACGGCAACGCGGTGCTGCTGCTCGGTGACGGTGCCGACACGGTCCTGGCGTACTTCCGCGGTGACGGCCCGGCCCCGGCGCCGTGATCCCCGCCGCCGTGATCCCTGCCGCTGTGATCCCTGCCTCTGGCTGACCAGGCCCGCCATACTGTTGCCGATGCCGAACGTACGAGAGAGCGCCCACATCACCGGAGTGCACATCGTGGAACCGACGCTGCACGGCGACCAGCGTGGACTCTTCATCGAGACCTATCGCCGTGAGTGGTTCCCGAACGCTCGCGAGATGGTGCAGGGCAATCGGTCGAACAAGCAGCAGGGCGCGGTGGTGGGCTTGCACTACCACCTGCACCAGGCCGACTACTGGTACTGCCCGGTGGGCACCATTCGGGTCGTGCTGCACGACCTTCGTGAGGGCGGCCCCACCTACGGCGGCACCGAATGTTTCGACATCTCCGGCGAGAACCACCTGGGTGTGTACATCCCCCCGGGCGTCGCCCACGGTTTCGCCGCGCTCACCGACGTCGTGATGACGTACCTGGTCGACGGCTACTACAACCCCGCCGACGAGTTGGGGGTGCGATGGAACGATCCGGTCATCGGCGCCGACTGGGGCGTCACCGACCCCATCCTGTCCGCTCGCGACGAGGCGAATCCACTCCGCGCCGACCTGCCCGAGGGTCGTCGCCCCTACTGGCCGATGCGCACCTGATCGAGGAGAACCTCCTGACATGAAACTGTTCGTCACCGGCGCCGCCGGCTTCATCGGTTCCAACTACGCGCGGTGGGTGCTGAACAACAGCGACCACGAGGTCACCATCTACGACGCGCTCACCTACGCCGGCAACATGGAGAGCATCAACGACATCGTCGACGGCGACCGTTGCCGGTTCATTCATGCCGACATCTGTGATCGCGACGCCGTCCTGCAGGGCATGGACGGTCACGACGCGGTCGTGCACTTCGCCGCTGAGAGCCACGTCGATCGCAGCATCAAGGACCCTGACGCGTTCGTTCGCACCAACGTCTTCGGGACGAACGTGCTGTGCGATGTCGCCCGTCAGGTGGGTGTGCAGAAGTTCCTGCACATCAGTACCGACGAGGTGTACGGCACCATCGACGAGGGCTCGTTCATCGAGACCGACATCCTCACTCCTCGCTCGCCGTACTCGGCGGCCAAGGCGGGGAGCGACCTCATTGCACTCAGCTACGTCACCACCTACGGCCTCCCCGTGGTGGTGACGCGCTGCAGCAACAACTTCGGCCCGTACCAGTTCCCCGAGAAGGTCATCCCGCTGTTCACCACGAACCTGCTCGACGGCAAGCAGGTGCCGCTGTACGGCGACGGCGGCAACGTGCGCGACTGGATCCACGTCGAGGACCACAACCGTGCCGCGCACCTGGTGCTCACCGACGGTGTCGTCGGCGAGGTGTACAACATCGGTGCCCACCAGGAGATGACGAACAAGGAACTCACCTATGCGCTCCTCGAACTGTGCGGCCGCGACGAGAGCTTCATCAAGCCGGTCGACGACCGCCTCGGTCACGACCGTCGTTACTCGGTGAACATCGACAAGGTCACGGCGTTGGGCTGGCGCATGGAGCGCTCGTTCGACGAGAGCCTCACGTCGACGGTGCAGTGGTACGCCGACAACCGCTGGTGGTGGGAGCCGCTCAAGGCCAAGGCCGGCCTCTGATGCGAGTGCTCATCACCGGTGCCGCCGGTCAGGTCGGTACCGATCTCGTCGCCGCGTGCACCGCGGCCGGCGACGACGTGTTCGCGTTCGACCGGGCGGAGCTCGACGTCAGCGACCGCGCTGCGGTGCTCGGCGCCGTCACCTCGGTCGCGCCCGACGCAGTGATCAACTGCGCAGCCTGGACAGCGGTCGACGCGTGCGAAGGCGACCCCGAGCTGGCGTTGGCGATGAACGGCACCGCCGTTCGGTGGTTGGCGGAGGCGTGTCATCGCAGTGGGGCGCATCTGGTGACGGTGAGCACCGACTACGTGTTCGACGGTGAGCTCGATCGCGCGTATCACGAGTGGGACGACCCGACGCCGCAGAGCATCTACGGCATCACCAAGCTCATCGGCGAGAAGGAAGCGCTCATGCTCGGCGCGGCGGCCACGGTGGTGCGCACGTCGTGGATGTGCGGTGCCAACGGCGCCAACATGGTGAAGACCATCATGCGGTTGGCCGACCAGCATCCCGAGTTGGCGTTCGTCGCCGACCAGGTGGGCCACCCGACGTTCACCCAGGACCTCGCACCGGTGTTGCGCCGCATCGCGCTCGACCGCCTGTCGGGTGTGGTGCACGCCACCAATCAGGGTGCGGTGTCGTGGTTCGACTTCGCCCAGTCGGTGGTGCGGGCGATGGGCAAGGACCCCGGCATGGTTCGACCCATCAGTTCGGCCGAGCTGTATCCGCCTCGTCCGGCTCCTCGGCCGACGAACAGCGTGCTCGACAACGCCGTGCTGCGTCTTGCGGGACACCCCGAGATGCGCGACCACCGCGAGCCGCTCGTCGAGACGGTCCGCGCCTTGCTCGCCAACGGCTGACGGACCACATCGCCGCGTCCGGTCACCGCCTCCGGTCACCGCGGCCGGTCACCGCGTCGCGGCGACCACGGCAGCCGCGCTCACGGCCAGCACGATCCCGACGGCGTTGATCGGTCGAAGGCGTTCTCCGTCGAGTCGAACCGCGAGCCCCGACGTGACGATCGGGTACAGGGATCCCAGCACGGTCGCCAGCGAGATGGGACCCAACTGCAGGGCCCGCGTGATGCACACACCGGCGACGATGCTGCAGACGCCGCTGCCGATCGCGCCGAGTGGCGGGCGACCGAATGGCATCCGATTCGCCCATGTGATGACGCCCACCACGAGCGCCCCGGTCATGAACGACGCGCCCACCGGCCACTGGCCGCTGTCCTGCGAGGTGTGCCCGAGCAGCACGAAGTACGCCGCATAGCCGGCGCCAGCGGCGACCGACAGGCTCAGTTCGGCGCGCAGCGACAGCCGGTGGTCACCGCCCGGCCGAATGGCCACCATCGGCACGGCGGCGACGACGATCACCATCGCCGCCCAGGTGATGCCGCGCATCGACACGCCGGTGGCGACGTCGATCGCTACGGGCAGGAGGACGCCGGTGACGGCCGTGACGGGAGCGACGATGGACATCCGTCCGTTCGCCAGGGCGTGGAAGAACCCCACGGTCGCGGTGGCCGCCGAGGCGCCGGCCAACCCGCCGAGGATCAGGTCGCCCCGGTGCAGGACGGTCCAGCCCGAGACCAACACCACCAGGACCGATGCGAGCGCGGCCACGAGTTGACCGAAGAAGGTGACCACGAGTGCGGGGCGACGGATGGTGGCGGTGCCGCCCCAATAGTCGCCCACGCCGATCACCACTGCGGCCGTGAGTGCGAGCGTGACGACCATCGCCGGGAGTGTAGATTCTTCGGGACCGAAGGATTCGAGGGGGAGCAGCAATGGGTGAGATCGTCGGCGCGGCACTCGTGTCTCATGTGCCTCCGCTGGTGCTGCCCGAGGCCACGCGCCTCGAGATGAACGGTGGCAAGGACTTCACCATCCTCGAAGGACTGCACCGCATCCGCAAGGAGATCGATGCGCTCCAGCCCGACACGATCGTGGTGCTCGACTCGCACTGGTTCACCACGTTCGAATTCGTCGTCAGCGCGCACGATCACCGCTCCGGCCGGTTCACCAGCGAAGAGCTCCCTCGTGGCAACCCGCAGATGCCGTACGACCTTCCGGGCGACCCCGAACTGGCGCGGCTCGTCGCCGAGGTCGCGGCCGAGCACGACGACGTCTTCGTGCACGCCAGCGACGACCCGTACCTGCCGGTGCGTTACGCCACGGTCTACCTCACGCCATTCCTGCAGCGCGACGAGCGGTGGGTGTCGTTCAGCCTGTGCCAGACCGCCGAGTACGACGACTTCATCGACACCGGTGCCGTGCTCGGCGAGGCCATCCGCCGCAGCGATCGACGGGTGGTCCTGCTTGCGAGCGGCGCGTTGTCGCACAAGTTCTGGCCGCTCCGCCAGTTACGTGCACATGAGTCGGCCGATCCGTCCCATCTGCGCAGCCCCCAGCATCGGGCCGCCGACGAACATCTCATCGGCTTGCTCGAGCAGGGCGACCACGCCGCGGCGCTCGCGTTCTACCCCGAGTTCCGCACGTTCTCGCCCGAAGGTCGCTTCGGTCACTACCTGCTCATGGCCTCGGCCATGGGTGGGGCAGCGTGGAACTGGCCCGGTGTGGCCATGAGCGACTATGAAAACGCTGCGGGCACCGGCAACATCCAGATGTGGTTCCCTGCGGGCCGCTGAGCCCGCCCCTACCGGCAGAAGAGAGATCCATCATGCGTTTGGCCAACCTCGGCGGTCGCGCCGTCATCGTCATCGACGGTCATGCGGTCGACGTCGAACAGGCGGCCGAGGGACGCCTCGGGAGCGACCCGATGCTGCTCAGCGACCTCGCCCATCACGACGCTCTGCGCGCCATCGCATCAGCCGCGATCCCCGCCGACTGGCCGGTGCTCGACGAGCGGCTGCTCTGCGCTCCGGTGCCGCGTCCGCCCAAGGGCTACGGGGTTGGGTTGAACTACAAGCAGCACGCCATCGAGAGCGGCCGCGACATGCCCACCGAGCCGCACCTGTTCGCCAAGACCGAGAACTGCGTGTGTGGTCCGTTCGACGAGATCGTCATTCCGCAAGGACTCACCGAGATCGACTACGAGACCGAGCTCGTCATCGTGTTCGGTCGCACGTGCAAGGGGGCGACACGCGAGAACGCGTGGAGCTTTCTCGCCGGCGTCACCTGCGGTCAGGACATCAGCGACCGCGGCGAGCAGTTCCGCCCGCCGCTGAAGCAGTTCACCATCGCCAAGTCGTACGACACGTTCGGGCCCACCGGCCCGTACCTCGTGACGGCCGACGAGCTGCCCGATCCCGATGCGCTGTCGTTGACCGGCGTCGTCAGCGGCGAGGTCATGCAGGAGGCGAACACCAACGACCTGATCTTCGACGTGCCTGCGCTCGTGGTGTGGCTCAGCCGCTACATCACCTTCCAGCCGGGCGACCTCGTCTGGACCGGCACCCCCGGTGGAGTGGGCGAGGCCCGCGGCCGCTTCCTGCGTGATGGCGATGTCGTCGAGACCACGATCGACGGCATCGGCACGATGCGCAACCCGGTCGTCGAGCGACAGGAGCCGTGACATGAAGGTCGTTCCCGAGGGCGACAAGTCGGTCAGCTACGGAGGCCGTTTCACCGGCACCGTCGAGCTCGAGATGCTCCACGCCACACCCACCGACGATCAGCCCGACACGGCGCTCGTGCACTTCAAGGACGGCGCCGTCTCGTTCTGGCACCTGCACCCGGGCGGCCAGCAACTGTTCGTCGTGTCGGGCGAGGCACGTGTCGGTACCGAGGCCGACGGCGAGGTGCGCCTGGCCACGGGCACGCTGGTCGTGTGCCCGCCGAACGAGCGGCACTGGCACGGTGCAGTGTCCGGCAACGACACCACGCTGCTCGCGGTCACGTGGGGGACCACCCAGTGGGAGACCGTGGCGCCGGAGTGACCGTGCAGTTCGACGTCGCCATCGTCGGCCTCGGACCCACCGGGGCCACCCTCGCCAACCTCTGCGGCGCGGCCGGTCTGCGAACCGTCGTGTACGAGCGCGATCCCGCGCCGTACTCGCAGCCGCGGGCGTGCCACCTCGACGCCGAGATCGCCCGTGTGTTCCAACAGCTCGGCTTCGATCGAGCGCTGCACGACCTGCTGACCGTGTCGTCGGGTATGGAGTACGTCGACGCGGGCGGCCGTCGCCTGTTCTCGTTCGAGGGGTTCGAACGCGAGCCGCTGCTCGGCTGGAACGAGGACTACGTGTTCGTGCAGCCGCAGATCGAGGCCATGTTGCGGAAGGGACTCGAGCGGTTCCCACACGTCACCGTCCACCTCGGCGTGGAAGCGCCCGCGCTCGACGTGCTCCTGGCCGACGCGCGCTACGTCGTGGCGTGCGACGGTGCCACCAGCCCGACCCGCGAGCTGCTGGGCATCCGCATGCTCGACCTGCAGTACCACGAGCCGTGGCTGGTGGTGGACGTCACCCTGCGCGACGTCGCCGAGCCTTCGCTGCCGACCATCATCCAGCAGGTCTGCGACCCAGCACGCCTGGCCACGTTCGTCCCGTCGCATGCCGAGTACCGACGGTGGGAGTTCCTGCTCCACGGCGACGAGCACCCCGATCCGTGGGACCTGCTCGCACCGTGGGGCGTCACACCGGCGAACGCCGAGCTCGTGCGCGCCGCTCGCTATCGCTTCCACGCGCTGGTCGCCGAACGCTGGCGTGGCGGCCCCGAGGGCCGCGTGTTCCTCGCCGGCGATGCCGCGCACATGATGCCGCCGTTCATGGGCCAGGGCATGTGCAGCGGCATCCGCGACGCGGTCAACCTGGCATGGAAGCTCGCCGAGGTGCGCGACACCGGCGACACCGGTGACGCCGTCGAGCTGCTCGCCACCTACGAGCCCGAACGTCGTCCGCACGCAGAGGCCGTCGTGCGGATGTCCATCGAAGCCGGACGCACGCTCTCACGCCTGGCGGCAGACCCCACCGACCTGCCCGCGCCGGACATGCCCGACCCCACTCGGTGGTCGCGGCTGCCCGGCCTGGACCTTGGCGGCGAGTTCCCCGTCGGTCATCTGCTGCCGCAACCCGACCGTCTCGACGACCGCCTTCCGGCGGGTTGGGTGTGGGTGGCGGCCGACCCGTGGTTCGACGCCCCCGACGGCCGCATGGTCGTGGTCGAGCCGCGAGCGACGTACGGCGAGTCGGCCGTGCTGGTCCGCCCCGACCGCTACATCGCGGCCTGTTCACCAGGAACTTAAGTTCGCGCGAGGAGGGTCAGCGGGAGCGCCTTGAGGCCGTTGATGAAGTTGCTGCGTACCCGTCGGGGTTCGCCGGCGAGCTCGACTCGTTCGACGCGCTCGACGAGTGCCTGCAGGAACGACCGAACCTCCAGCCGGGCCATCCACTGACCGAGGCACAGATGGGGGCCGCCGCCGCCGAACGTGACGTGCCGGTTCGGGTTTCGTGACACGTCGAACACGTGCGGATCGGGGAACTCGGTGGGGTCGAAGTTGGCGGCCAGATACCAGGTGACCACCTTGTCGCCGGCAGCGATCTTCGTGTCGCCGATGACGGTGTCGACCGTCGCGGTGCGACGGAAGTGCAGTTGCGGACTGGTCCAGCGAAGCACCTCCTCGACGGCGGAGTCGAGCAGCTCGGGGTGCGCCTTCAGTCGGGCGAGTTGCTCGGGATGCTCGGCGAACGCGAGCAGGCCGTGCGACAGCGAATGGCGGGTCGTCTCGTTGCCGGCGATGAGCAGCAGCAGGAAGAACGTGCCCTGCTCGCGTTCGGTGAGTGGCTCACCGTCGACGAGTGCATTGGTCAGCACCGTGAGGACGTCGCCGCCGTCGACGCCGCGGCGAGCCGCCGCCAGACGCTGGACGTAGTCCAGCACCTTCAGGCTGACGGGGCTGCGGAACGGCAACAGCCGGTACGGATCGGTGTCGACCTGGTCGCTGATGGCGGGGGAGTAGTCGGGGTCGGCGTTGTACACGATCTGGTCAGCCCAGTGGAACAGCTGTGGTGCATCGTCGTCGGGCACACCGAGCAACCCGGTGATCATCCGGATGGGCAGTTCGCGGGCCACGTCGTACACCCCGTCGCAGACGGGCATGGTCAAGGTGCGGTCGAGCACGTCGGCGACCAACTCGTGGGCGTGCGCGGCGTAGGTCTCGACGGCGAGCCGGCTGAACGTGGGGTTCACCAACTGCCGCAACCGGGTGTGGCGGGGCGGATCGGTCTCGAGCATCGTCCGCCGTGCGGCGAGTGCGTCGGGAGCGAGTTCTTCGATCTCGGTGCCGCCGACCTCGGACGAGAACGTGCGCCAGTCCTTGTGGACGGCGACGACGTGCTCGTGCGTCGTCAACGACCAGAACCCGCTGCCCTCGTGGCCGTTGGCCTCGGTCTCGCCGATCCACGCGACCGGGGAGGTGCGGCGGAACTCGTCGTACGCATCGAACGGCACACCGCGCTCGTACACGTCGTGGCCCACGATGTCGAGGTGGGGGAGTGAGTCGGACGAGTGCATGTCGCGAACGTAGCGCGGGTCGTTCGGAGCCAAACGACCCGCGTCCACGCCAGGCGGGAAGCACTGACCGGGTGTCAGAGTTGGGTGTCGTCCAACGCTGTGCAGCCACCCGGCTGCGAGCACGAAATGGGGTTCGGGGTCGGTGGCTTGGCATCGGCCGTTTGCACCATGCCCACCGCCAGGGCAGCAGCGGCAGTGAACAGCGCGAGGAAGGTGCGAACCCTCACCCGCTTGATGACGCCCCCATCTCCGTGCACGATCGTGACACGCCGCACCAACCGGAAACGTTTGGTCAAGAGTGTGTCTGGCATCACCACCGACGGTGCGGCAACCGTCCGTGACCTGGGCTGTCACCTGG
>JANMFL010000385.1:0-5929 GCA_031377945.1 Acidimicrobiaceae bacterium
GACGAGTTGCTGCTGCTGCGGGTCACCAGAGAAGCGCTGCGGAACGTGGCCACCCATGCCGATGCATCACGAGTGCTCGTGGAACTCGAACAGCAACGTCTCGGCCGCATCGTGCTGCACGTGAACGACGACGGCAAGGGCTTCACCGCGGCCAACGCCGACTCCAGCCGCAGCGAGGGCCACCTGGGGCTGCAGCTGCTCTACGACCTGGCCCACGACGTCGGGGCGGAACTGGTCATCGACTCGACCCCCGGTGTTGGTACTAACCTGCGACTCGAACTGATAGGACAACGATGATCCGGATCGTGATTGCTGATGACCACGCCATGGTGCGTGCAGGCCTCTCCCAATTGCTGGGCTCGTTCGACGACCTCGAGGTCGTGGGCACTGCGGCCGACGGCTAGGAGGCGGTCGAGGTCGTGGGCGAATTGCACCCGGACCTGGTGTTGATGGACCTGTCGATGCCCGTGATGGACGGCATCGAGGCGACGGCGACCTTGAAGCAGTTGTACCCCGAGACCCACGTCGTGGTGTTGACCACCTTCCAGGAACCTCGCCAGGTGGCAGCGGCGCTCAGCGCCGGTGCATCCGGCTACCTGGTGAAGGACGTCGAGCCCGAGGTGCTGGTCGCCGGCATTCGTGCCGCCGTGCAGGGCGGTGCGCCGCTCAGTCCGTCGGTCGCGGCTGGACTCCTGCGTGGCAGCAACCAGATGAGCATGGTGTCGCCGTCGTCGCTGACGCCGCGTGAGCTCGAGATCCTGCAGCTCATCGTCGACGGACACACCAACCAGCAGATCGCACGAACGCTGGGCATCAGTGAGAAGACGGTGAAGACCCACTGCAGCCGCTTGTTCCAGCGGCTGGGCGTCACCGACCGCACCCAGGCCGCGGTCTGGGCGATGCGCAACCTGCCCAACAACCAGAGCTCCTGAGCAGCGACCACCGCCCGCGTTCGATGTGACCAAGGTCACATTGATTGTCCGAAGATTTCTTCGGACGCTCACTGTCCGTCCAACGGTCCCACGACCAGTGGTGGCAACGGTCCTTGGTCTGCACAGCGAGTTCGAGCCACCACGGGCTGCTGTCGGATGACCGATGGACTACGACCTGGGTCGCACATGAGGTGCGACCACACCCCTCCGGGGCTGTAGACCGCCGGGTCATCTTGTGGTTCACCTGGGGAAATGGTCTGGTGACCGGGCGGAAACTGTCGCGACGGGAGCGGCAGGCGGGAAAGGGTGGGCGCGATGAGCGTTATTCGCAATACCAATACTGCTGTGCACCAGCACAGCTCCTCACGGGAGGACACGACGGCGCGGGCCGGTCGGGTCAAGGCGTTGTTCGCAGCGCTCCTGCTGATTGTGTCGGTGGTGCCGTTCTTGGCGCTCTCCACCGGCGCATCGGCAGCGCCCCCCACCCCCGCCCGTTCAGCACAGGTCGACATGGCGGGCTTCCCGCTGTGGTACCAGGACGCCAACGGCGTCCGGGTCACGCCCTGCATCGATCCCGCCGACGTGAACTGCAACGCCGCAGCGAACCCGACGTACAACCCGGCACTGCCGCTGGCGTTCCCGGGCAACTACCCCAACGAGTTCTTCTACTCGGCGGCCGCTTCGCAGGCGCTCGTCGTCGCGGACTGCGCCGGCAACCCGGCGGCCAACCCGGGCGTCGTCGCCAACCTGGCGCTCGAGGGTGCGTTCCTCAACGGCACGCTCACCGCCGGTGACCAGATGGTGTTCGGTCGCATCCGCATCGTCGCCAAGCAGGGCTCCGGTCTGTGTGCCAACAGCTGGTACACCTTCCGCACGCCCTACGGCGACGCCACCATCAAGACCGATGCCAATGGCGCCATCGCCGGCGCCGTCGCGTCGTTCAACACCTTCGACGTCGGCTGCCTCCCCGGCCCGTCCACACCGTGCGACTACAACAAGGCGCTCGCAGCCCCGGTGCTGACCGTCGGTCTGCTGCACCAGCTGAACAGCGCTGCAGCCGGCTACCTCGGCAGCGGCGCCGGCTTCGACACCGTCGCCGGCGGCCTCGGCGGCTTCAACCAGGTCGACATCATGAAGTGGCCCGCAGACGTCACGCCGCCGGCCACTGGCCTCGGCGCCAGCTGCACGGATCCCGGCTGCAGCCTGCTCGGCACCACGAACCAGTTCAGCGTCTCGGCCAAGTTGGCCGGTCCGCTGCAGGCCTCGGTTGCCACGCTCGACTTCGGTGGCCAGGCGCAGGGCGTCACCAGCCCCGATCGCACCGTCACCCTCACCAACCTCGGTTCGGGCCCGCTCGGCCTCGACTCGAGCATCGTCGACAGCTTCACCATCACCGGTGCCGACGCCGCTGACTTCTTCGTGCACAGCACGAGCTGCCCGGTCACCGGTACACCGCTCGCGGCGGCCATGCCCCGCGATGCCACCTGCGACGTGGGCATCAACTTCACGCCCTCCACCGCCGTGGCCGAGACGGCCACCCTGGTGGTGTCGCTCAACGGTGGGGCACAGACGTTCAGTCTTCCCCTGGCCGGCAGCGGCCTCGGCGTCGGTCAGGCCCCGGCCATCACGGTCGACCCGGCCGACGGCAACCTCGCCCTCGGTGCGGTGCGTCTCACCACCACCAGCGCCGTCAAGACGGTCACGGTCACGAACTCCGGTACGGCACCGCTCCTGGTGCAGCCGACGCTGAACGGCGCCGACGCCGCAGCGTTCACCATCACGAACAACAACTGCACGACCACGTACCTCGCCGTGGGCGCCTCGTGCGCCATCGGTGTGAAGTTCGTGCCGACGCAGGTGCGCCTGTACTCGGCGCTGCTCGACATCGCGAACAACGCACCCACCGGCACCTTCGTGGTGGCGCTCACCGGTGACGGCACCGGCGGCAACGCCGCCGTCGGCCCGACCAACCCGGTGAACACCCAACCCGACTGGTATCAGGACGAGCACGGCGTGCGAGTCGGTCAGTGCGACGACCCGAGCAACCCGCTCTGCATCACCGCATTCCCGTCCGGCACGGCGACGTTCCCGACCAACTACCCGAGCGAGTGGTTCTACTACCTCGCCCAGTCGACCCCGATCGACGTGCAGGATCCGGCCTGTGGCATCACCTCGAAGGCGATGTTCGTGACGGCGGCTGTCGAGTCGGCGTTCCTCGGCACCGTGGCACCGAACGCCGGGACCACCTTCGGTCGCCTGCGCATCGTGTCGCAGGGTGGCCTGTGCCCCAACACCCAGTACCTCATCACCCACCCCTACGGCCAGACGGTGCTCACCACCGACGTCCTGGGCAACATCAAGCCGAAGGCCGGGACCACCGACGTCGGTTGCGTCGGGGCGCCGTGCGACTTCTCGATCGCACTCTCGGCTCCTCAGTTCGAGAGCTTCATGGAGCAGACGGCACATCCGGCCGGCTACCTCGGTAACCCGCTGGCGCCCAGCGCGGCCATCGGCGCACCGTTCATCGACCCCGCCACCGGCCTTCCCGCCAACGTGTTCCGGGTGCAGACGATCAGCGGAGGCGTGGGTGCCGACGTCATTGGAACCACCGACCAGTTCACGGTGTCGGGCCGCCTCGTCGGCCCGATGGTGGCGACCCCTGCGGCGCAGGACTTCGGTTCGGCCGAGGTCGGGCTCGCCTCGGTGGCGGTCACCAAGACCATCACGTTCACCAACACCGGCATCAACGCCGTCACGCTGGCGACGCCCGCACTGACGATCGGGGGCGCCCAGGCGGCGGACTACACCTTCAACACCACGACGACCACCTGCGCCGACAACGGAACGCTGGCCGTCGGGGCCTCGTGCACCGTCGACGTGACGTTCGCCCCGACGGCCACGGGTGCTCGCAACGCCTCGCTGGTGCTGAACCACAACGGCAAGAACAACCCGTTGGGCGTGTCGCTCACCGGTGTGGGCAACTCGGCGGCCGGCACGGCGTCGATCTCTTCGAGCCTCACCACGGTGACGTTCACCGACCTCCACATCGGTGCCAAGAGCGCCTCGGTCGACCTGACCATCTCGAACCTCGGTGGTTCGTCGGCCCTGGTCGTCGGCGACCCGTCGATCACTGATGGCCAGCCGTTCACCATCACCGGCAACAGCTGCACCGGCACCGCGGCGGCGCCGATCTTCGTGCAGCCGAACGTCGGCACGTGCACCATCTCGGTGCACTTCGTGCCCTCGGTGGTCGGCACGTTCAACGCCACGCTCAGCATTCCGAGCAACGCCCCGTCGGGCACGCTGAGCGTCGCGCTCAGCGGCAAGGGTGTGTCGGCGGTGCCGGCCCAGTCCGCGGCCACGACGGTCGCTGGCTTCCCGATGTGGTTCCAGGACGGTAACGGCGTGCGCGTCGAGCCCTGCCTCAGCCAGGCCGACCAGAACTGCGTGTTGCTGCCCAGCGCCGGCTTCGATCCGGCGCAGCCGATCGTGTGGCCGACCAACTACCCGCTCGAGGCGTTCTACTCGCTGGCCGACTCGGAGCTGGTCACCCTGGCCCCGCAGGCCTGCGTGGGTGGCACCACCTCGGCCGGTGGATTCGCCATGGTGCGTCTCGCCACCGAGGCCACCTTCGCCGGCGTCACCACCGCCACTGCCGGCGCTCAGACCTGGTTCAACCGCATTCGGGTGACGGCCAACGGCCTCTGCCCGAGTACCACCTACACCTTCGTGCAGCCCTACGGCACGGTGTCGCTCACCACCGACGGCGTGGGCGACATCAAGCCCAAGGCGGGAACGTTCGACAACCCGAACGTGACCGGCTCGAGCCCGCTGACCCCTGCCATCCTCCAGTGGGACCCGAACGTCAGCGCTGCCCCTGCGGGCTACCTGGGTGACGCCCGGAGCTTCCACAAGGTGGTCGGTTCGCAGTTCAGCCTCGCCCCTGGTGGCGAGCCGGTGAACTACTTCCGCATCGTCGCCCCGGGTGGGGCAGCGATCGGTGAGACCGACAAGTTCCTGGTGGCCGGTCGCATCGCCGGCCCGGTGGTCAGCAACCCGACGTCGAAGGACTTCGGCACCGTCCAGCAGGGGACGACGGCGTCGCAGACGGTCAGCGTGAGCAACATCAGCACCGCCGCGATCGGCTCGTTCACGGCAGCAACGTCGAACAGCACGCTGTTCGCCATCACGGCGAACTCGTGCCCGGCCGGCGCGGCGACCCTCGCGGCCGACACCTCGTGCCAGATCACCGTGCGGTTCACGCCGACCGGTGCGGATGGTGTCGGTGTCAAGACCGGTTCGCTGACGATCGGTTATGCCGGTCTTCGCTCGCCGCTCACCGTCGGCCTCTCCGGCAACGTGATCGTCCCCACCGTTCCCGGCATGACGGTGTCGCCGACGAGCCTGGCGCTCGGCACCGTCACCGTCGGATCGACGGGAACGAGCCAGAGCGTGTCGGTGAAGAACTCCGGCAACGTCGCCCTGAAGGTGCAGGGTGTGCTCGGGGGTGCCAACGGTGGTCAGTACACGCAGACCGCCACCACCTGCCCCGTCGGCGGCCTGAACCCGGGTCTGACGTGCTCGATCTCGGTGGCGCTGAAGCCGACCTCGGTCGGATCGAAGCCGGCGACCCTCGCAGTGCAGGGACTCGACGTGACGACCAACGCGGTGTTGGTCGCCTCGAACGTGAGCCTCACCGGGACCGGAGCCCAGGGCACCATCTCGGTGGCGTCGACGTTGACCATCACCGGCCAGGTCGGTCGGACGAGCACGGGCAAGCTGACGCTCACCAACACGGGTACGGCGCCCTTCAGCCTCGTGGGTGCGCCGTTCTACACGTTCACGGCGGTCTCTGCGAACAACCCGGCACCGATGTTCTCGGCAGCGCAGGTCGGGTGCAACAACGTCGCCCCTGGCAGGAACTGCCAGGTGACGGTGTCGATGGCGGTGCCGGTCGGCAAGCCGCTGGGTGTATACACGGTGACCCTGGCGATGTC
>JANMFL010000397.1:0-4290 GCA_031377945.1 Acidimicrobiaceae bacterium
CGGACGGACCGAGGAGCGAGAAGAACTCGCCCGGTTCGATGACCAGGTCGATGCTGTTCAGCACCTTGAGCGAGCCGTAGAACTTCGACAGTGCCGTCAACTCGATGCGGCCGCCGCCGGCGCCCTGTTCACCCATTGCTCATTGCCCCCAACGAATGACGTCCGATGGACTGACCGTCTGTTCAGGAAACCTTAGCGCACGCTGCAGACCGGCTCGTGCGACGACGGATAGGTTGCCCACCATGCACCGCGAGGAGATCGAGTACCACATCGACGGCGTCCGCTACCTGGGCCACATGGCAGTCCCCGACGGCGACGACCTGCGTCCCGCGGTCCTGGTGTGTCACGAAGGGCCGGGCATGACCGCACACCCCCGGCATCGGGCCGACCGGTTGGCGGCCGAACTGGGCTACGTCGCGTTCGCGCTCGACTACTGGGGCGACGGCCAGCCGCTTCCGGCCGATGAGGTGATGCCGAAGCTCGGCGGGCTGATGGCCGATCAGGCCGAGACCCGCCGGCGCGCCACTGCCGGGCTGGACCTGCTGCTCGCCCACCCTCGTGCCGACCGCAGCCGCGTCGGTGCAATGGGCTACTGCTTCGGTGGCACGATGGCGCTCGAGTTGGGTCGGGCCGGGGCGCCCGTGCACGCCATCGTCGGCTTCCACAGCGGCCTCGCCAACGCCACGCCCGCCGACGCGGCGAACATCGACGCGAAGGTGCTCGTGTGCATCGGTGTCGACGACCCGATCATCCCGCCCGCGCAACGCCAGGCGTTCGAGGACGAGATGAACGCTGCAGGCGTCGACTGGCAGATGCTGCTGCACAGCGGTGCCGGGCACAGCTTCACCAACCGACTCGCCGATGGCAGCCGCCCCGGCTTCCAGTACCACGAGCCCAGCGATCTGCGCAGTTGGCGAGCGATGGTCGCCCACTTCGCCGAGGTCTTCGAGGCGCGTTCACCAGGAACTTAAGTTCGCGCGGGGTGCTCGGTCGCTCTCAGTCGGGCTTGACGCCCTTGGGGGCGCGCTGGTTCATGAAGCCGAACATGTAGCCGGCGACGCGACGCATCTGGATCTCCTCGGCGCCCTCGGTGATGCGATACCGACGGTGGTGACGGTAGATGTGCTCGAACGGCTTGTGCCGCGAGTAGCCCATTCCACCGTGCACCTGCATGGCCCGGTCGGCGGCCTCGCAGCACAGCCGGTTGGCCCAGTAGTTGCACATGCTGACCTTGTCGCTCTGGCTGAACGCGCCGTACTTGTCCATCATCCACGCCGTCTTGTGGATGAGCGCGCGCAGCATCTCGCACTGGGTCTGCAGCTCGACGAGCGGGAACTGGATGCCCTGGTTGGTGGCCAACGCCTTGCCGAAGGGCCGACGCTCCTTGGCGTACAGCACGGCCTCGTCGACGCAGAACTGTGCCGCGCCGAGCGACGAGGCTGCCTGGCGGATGCGGTTCTCGTTGAAGAAGTGCTGGACCACCTGCAGGCCGCGACCTTCCCCACCGAAGATCGCCCCGTGCGGCACCCGCACATCGGTGAGGCGGATGTGGGCGTGGTCGGTGGGCATGTTGAACGTCCACAGGTACTCGAGCACTTCGAAGCCCGGGCTCTGCGTCGGCACCAGGAACGCGGTGATACCGTCGCCGTCGCCGGCCTTGCCGCTGGTGCGCGCCATGATCATGTCGTACTGGGCCTTGTGGATGCCCGTGTTCCAGGTCTTCTCACCGTTGATGATCCACTCGTCGCCGTCGCGGACGGCGGTGGTCTCCATGTGCGTGGCGTCGCTGCCATGGTTCGGCTCGGTGATGCCGAACGCGAAGCCGCGCCGACCCTCGGCCAGATCGTCGATCCACGCTGACTTCTGCGCGTCGGTGCCGTAGGCGATCATCAGCAGTAGACCGACGTTGTTGCCGACGATGGAATGCTCGTTCTGCAGGTCGTTGTGCAGCCCGAGCCCCTTGCGGGCGAGATGCTCGCGGATGACCGCCATGCCCAGGTTCGTGCCGTTGCGCCCCCCGAACTCGGTGGGGAACGGGTAGCGGTAGAAGCCGGCGTCGTCGGCGAGCCGCTTCACCTTGTGCAGCAGTTGCTCCCACTCCTCGGTGGGCAGACCCTGGTCTTCCCAGTTGGTGCGCGCGTCCTCACGGCGATGGTCGAAGAAGCGGATGTTGTCGTCCTGCTGCTCCAACGGCTTGATCACCTGTTCGATGAAGGTGTCGAGCTCGGCGAGGAGATCCAGGAGGTCTTGCGGCAGATCGAAGTCCATCGCCGAAGTGTTCTCCCCCGCCACCGTCGAGGACGAGGCGGACGGACCCTCACGTCGTCAGCGAGCGTCGCGTTTCGCCTGACGCTTCGCGCCCTGCGACTTCGACGATGCCCGCCGCGACGGCGACGCGGTGGCCGACGCGGGCACCACACCCCGGCCGGACGCCGTGGTGCCCTTGGTCTGCCCGGACTTGGTGGTGCTCTTCGCGGTGCTCTTGGTGGCCTTCGGAGTGGGCAGCGTGGCCGCCTTGGCGAGGGCGAGCCGCTCGGACTTCAGCTCGTTGGCCGCAGCCTTCGCCGCGCCGGCATACGCCCGCGAGACCCGCGCCAGGGCATCCTCGAAGATCTCGGCCTTGCGCAGCGTGCGCAGGTTCTGCGACTGCGTGGCTGCCCGACGGCCCACCTCGGACACCGTCGCGCTGGCCTGCCGACGGTGCAGCTTCGAGTACTTGTTGCGCGCCCGACGGACGAGCAGCAATGCGTCGCCGAGCTCGTCCTCGTTCATCAGCGCGAGGCGCTTCGGCTCGGTTGCGACGAGCAGCGTCTGCTCGTTCGCCGAGAAGAGTGCGAGTTCGGTCGGGTTCATCCATGCCTCCATCGAGCGGTGCGATTGCCCTCCATGTTCCCACGCCCCGGCGCGGGTTGCGCAGTGATGCCACAATGAAGGCATGGCAGCGACCTTCACCCGCATGGACGAATCCACCGCCGAGCAATGGGCCGTCATCGGCCGCGAGACGGCACAGAACCAAGGCCGCGTGGCCGACCGAATCCTCATGCTGTTGCAGTCGCTGTCCGAGGTGACCGACGGTTTCGCCACCGACCAGCTCACCCACTGCCTGCAGACCGCCACGCTGGCCGAACGAGCCGGCGCCGACGACGAAGTGATCCTCGGCTCGCTGTGCCACGACATCGGCAAGGCCATCAGCGTGCCCAACCACGGCCCCATCGCCGCCGAGATGCTGCGCCCCTACGTGCGGCCCGACGTGGTGCAGATGCTGCACCACCACCAGGACTTCCAGGGTCGGCACTACTACAACCACTTCGGCATGCCCACCGACCTGCGCGAGCAGTTCCGCGACGAACCGTGGTTCGCGCTGTGCGAACAGTTCACCGACGAGTGGGATCAGATCGCGTTCGACCCGGAAGGCCCCACCGAGCCCCTGGAGCACTTCGAGCCGCTGGTACGAGAGGTGTTCGCACAACCGCGCTACCGCTAGGAGGCGCACATGAGCCACGGTGCAGTCACCACCCTGATCCCGCTGGGAGCAGCACAGACGGTCACCGGCAGCAAGTTCCTCGTCGAGCACGGCGGTCGCCGCGTGCTGGTCGACAGTGGCCTGTTCCAGGGTCTGAAGGAGCTGCGCGAACGGAACTGGGCGCCCTTCCCGGTGCCGCCCGACTCGCTCGACGCGGTGGTCATCAGCCACGCTCATCTCGACCACTGCGGATACCTGCCGAGGTTGGTGAAGGCCGGGTTCCGGGGCGATGTGCACGTCACGTTCGACACCGGTCGGCTGATGTCAGTGGTGTTGCCCGACAGCGCCCGGCTGCTGGAGGAAGAGGCCAAGTACGCCAATCGAGCGGGGTACTCGCGCCACAGCCCTGCGCTCGCGCTCTACACCGAGGACGACGCCTGGACCGCGCTCGAACAGCTGCGGTCGCATGCCTTCGACGAGCGATTCGAGGCCGCAGACGGCATCCACATCACGTTCCAACCGGCAGGTCACATCCTCGGTTCGGCGACACTGCGCGTCGAGCTGCACGACGGGCCGACCATCCGCTTCAGCGGCGACCTCGGTCGACCCACGCACCCGCTGCTCGTGCCACCCGCACCGGTCGGCGACTGCGACCACCTGGTGGTCGAGAGCACCTACGGCGACCGCGAGCACACCAACGGAGCACATGGGTCGGACATGCTGGCCGACGTGATCGAACGCACGGTGGCACGCGGCGGCAAGGTGATCATCCCCGCGTTCGCCGTCGACCGCACCGAGGTCCTGCTCTACCACCTGCGCCAACTCGC
>JANMFL010000401.1:0-6942 GCA_031377945.1 Acidimicrobiaceae bacterium
CCGCGAGGTGGTCGACGGGCGCTTGCAACTGCAGGACGACCGGGGAGGCGACACGTGAGCGACCAGGCAATGTTCTCCGACACGCTCATCCAGTTGGCCGAGACGCTGACCGACGAGTTCGACATCATCGACGCCTTGCAGCTCCTGGCCGACCGTTCGGTCGCGTTGTTCGCAGCCGACGAGGCCGGCGTACTCACCCGCGACCCGCACGGGTTCCTCCACCTGCTCGCCTCGACGAGCGACGAGGCGCATCTCGCCGAACTGTTCCAGATCCAGAACGACCAGGGTCCGTGCCTCGAGGCCTCGATGACCGGGCAGCCGGTCGTGAGCAACGATCTGCGCGCCGATTCCAGCCGTTGGCCGCTGTTCGCCCCGTACGCGATCCAGGCCGGCTTCCTGGCGGTGTCGGCGTTCCCGATGCGCCAACGCGGTCAGGTGTTGGGTGCGCTGAACCTGTTCCGGCGAAGTCCGGGGTCCATGCGCGACGAAGAGGCCCGCCAGGCGCAGGCGATGGCCGACATCGCCACCCTGTCGATCCTCACCTTCGAGGCCACGCGCGAACCACTCGGCGAGCCGGCTCAGATGCGCCACGTGCTGCAGAGCCGCATGACGCTCGAGACCGCGAAGGGCATTGTCGCATCCGAGTTCGGTGTGTCCATCCAGATGGCCACCGAGATGCTCCGCCGCCACGCCAACGAGCACCGAATCGGGTTGTCGGCGCTGGCTGCGCAGGTGGTCGGCGGCGAATCCCCGCTCGGTCGACGCGACCCGTGATCGACCCCGGGTACGAGAAAGCCCCCAGCCAGACGAACTGACCGGGGGCTTCGTGGTGGGCGATACAAGGCTCGAACTTGTGACCTCTACGGTGTGAACGTAGCGCTCTAGCCGACTGAGCTAATCGCCCTCACAGGCGAGGCAATCTATCAGGGCACCTGGCGGTTGCCACCTCACCCGAACCGCACGCAGGCCGTCACCCGAGGCGCACGCACGCCGTTCCCATGCCCTGTTTGTCGCGGTGTGGCTCGGCGGTCGCACTGCACGGTTCGCCGAGCGGGAGCAGCACCTCGACCGTGCCGTCGTGGGGTTCCGTGCACAGTCGTTCGGCGGCATCTCCGTTGGCCTCGATGGCCACGCAGTCGCCGGGCTCGAGCACGTTGTCGACCTTCGGCGGCAACGGATCACTGGCCGTGACCGTGTTCACCACGACGAATGCCAGGCCCAGCACGAACAGCACGCCGAGCAGTTTCCACGGGAATCTGGCCGGCTCGAGCGACGCCGGCGGCTCGTGCTGCACCCCGCCGGAACGCGGCGACGCAGCGGCAGCGGAGCGCCCGGCATCGCGCGACGTCGGCTCGCGCAACGACACGTCGTACTCGCGGCGGCGCACTGGATCGCCGAGCACCTGCCACGCCCGGTTGACGTCGGCCATGCGATCGCCGGTGTGGTCGCCGTGCCGGTCGGGGTGATGCTCACGTGCGGCCCGCCGGTACGCATCGCGGATGACCGAGGTGGGCGCGTCGGGCGCGACGCCGAGCAGTTCGTAGTGGGTGGCGATGCCCCAACCCTACGAGCGGTCAGGCCTCGGTGCTGCCTCCGGCTCGCCAGTACTGGCCCGCCTCACGGTCCATGAGACCTTCGTCGACCAGGTACCGACGCAGCGCCGCCGTGTCGGCGTGCCGCTGACCGATGATGAGGTTGACCATCTGCTCGCTGTAGTGCCGGCCGGGCTCGAAGTCCTGCGCCAACCAGTCGAGCAGCGCCGACCGCTTGGCCGGTTTCGTGGGAATCGCGACGATGCGACCGTCGGACACGAACGGCGTGAGCAGCCGCTGCTGCTCGGGCGGAAGGCGCTCCAACCCCTTGCCGTTGGCCTTCCCCACGGTCAGTACCCGAGGTCGACGTCGACGGGGCCGACGAGCGGATCACCCTGCGCGAAGCGGCGGACGTTGCCGGCAATTCGGTCGCTCAGCAGGGGGACGGCCATCTCCGGCGTGTTGCCCACGTGCGGGGTGACGATGCAGTTCGGCAACGTCCACAACGGATGCTCGACGGGCAGCGGCTCCGGATCGGTGACGTCGAGCGCCGCACCACCGATGACCCCGTGTTGCAGCGCCCACACCAGATCGTCGGTGACGATGTGCCGTCCACGGGCCACATTCACGATCCAGGCATCGGAGCGCATCTGCTCGAGCTCGGAGCGAGAGATCATGCCATCGGTCTCCGGGGTGAGCGCCAGCGCGATGAACACGACGTCGGCGTCGGGCAGCGCGTCGACGTATCGGTCCGCGCCCAGCACCTCGTCGACACCGTCCATCTCGCTGACGCGGTTGCGGACGACGGTGATCCGGCAGTCGAACGGTTGGAGCAGCTTGATGAGTTCTTCGGTGATCCCGCCACCTCCGAGGATGGTGACGTTCGAGCCCTTCAGGTTCCGACCGTGCGGCCGTGTCCACTCGGTGGCTCGTGCGTACGTCGCCACATGGCGAAGTCCGGCGAGCGCCAACGACAACGCCAGCTCGGCGACCGGCTCGGCGTACACGCCCTTTCCGCAGGTCCACACTCGGTCGTCGTCGACCAGATCGACGAACTGTTCGATGCCGGCGAACGGCAACTGAACCCACGACAGGTCGGGGGCTGCCTCCAGGGCGCGGCGGAGCGCGTCGGGGTCGCGTGGGGCCCCCCACACCAGGGCTTCGGCATCGGCCAGCGGCACGACGTGTCCGCCGCCGGCGGTGATGGCGTCGGCCATCCAGGTGGGAGCGCCTTCCGGCGCGAGTGCGATGCGAGGAGGCCCGTCGGATTCGGGCCCGGTTCGTGGCGCGGTGGTACTTGGCATGGTGAGCCGAGGCTAGCCCGCAGTGGTCAGCCGCGTCGCGACGGTTTCACCACTCTCGAGCGCGCCTTCGATGTAACCGGTGCACGCCGCGACGTGCTCGCCAGCCAGGTGCACCCTGCCCCACGGCTGCCGCAAGACGTCCCAGAACGCAGTGACCTGACCAGGCTCGTACACCGAGTACGACCCGCCGAAACGCGGCAGTGTGCTCCACGCCCGCGAGTACCCGCCGACCTGATCAGCGGTGAGCCCGTGCATGGCGCGCATCTCTTCGGCGGCGAGCGCGATGCGCTCCGACTCGCCGAGCCGGGCCCACTCGTGCCCGCCGTCGCCGCCGCAGTACGACATGAGGATGCCGGTCTCGCCGGGCTGATCGGCGGTCGGCTCGTAGACGCGCTGCGCCCTGCCCGAGGTGGTGGCGTAGCCGGGCTGCCACTCGCGCCGCGACCACTGCACCGAGGTCTTCGTGACGGTGCCGTACCCCAGACCGTGGACCGCCCGATGCAGCGCGCCCGGCATGGCGTCGTGGAAATCCACCGATCGAAGCGGCACGAGCGAGCAGGCCAGAACCACGTGGTCGGCGTGCAGCACCCGAGTCGACGTGGTGACGGTGACACCGTCCGCATCCTGCTCGACGCCGGTGAGCATCTCGCCGAACGAGACGACGTCGTCGCCGAGCTCTGCCGCGAGGTGCTCGGCCACCTGGCTGAACCCACCGTCGACCCGATACGCCGTCACCTCGCAGCCGCCCGCGGAATCGCGCTGGTGGGCCCGCTGTTGGGCCACGAACAGCAGCGACACCTGCGCCGGCTCACTGGCGAATTCACCCTGCGCGTCGCGCCGGGCGAAGAGACCCGCGAGTTCGCCGTAGCCGGCCTCGGCCACCACGTCTGCCACCGATCGAGCATCCAGCGCCGCCGCCTCGGGATGCAGTTGCGGATTGGCCGCGTCGACGATGCCCTCGGTCGCCGCACTCACGACGGCGTCGAACGCGGCGAACTGCTCGGCGACCTGCGGATCCTCGGCACGCATCTGTTGGGCGCTCATCAGCCGACCGTTGTGATGCAACCAACGCCGGATGACCGTCCACTGCTCACCCGCACCGAGCAACCCGATGCCGTATCGATCGAGCAACCCGAGAAGGCGAGGATGGATGTCGTCCACCCACTCGGCACCGCTCTCGCTGTACTGCCCACCGACGAACGCATCGCGAACGGTGCGCACTCGACCACCGGGCCGATGACCACCTTCGACGACCGTGACGTCGACCCCCGCAGCACGGAGCCGCGCGGCTGCTCCGAGGCCGGCGAAGCCGGCGCCCACCACGATCACCCGCATGCGGTCGGTCAGCCCCCGCCGGTGAGCGTTGCGGCCACTTTCGACGAGTCGTCGCCGGAGCGGCGCAGGATGCCGGCCGCGAAGAACAAGACGAGCAACGTGATGCCGAGCAGCACGGTGGCCATCGCGGCGATGTCGGGCTTGCGGACCGTCTTCACCTGGCCGAGCACGTAGGTGGGGAACGTGTTCGTGCCGGGTGCCTTCACGAAATCGGAGATGATGACGTTGTCGAGCGCGAAGGTGAACGCCAACAGACCGCCGGCGAGCACGGCCGGGGCGATGAGTGGCAGGGTGATCTGGCGGAAGGCCGTGAACGGTGTCGCGAACAGGTCGTTCGCCGCCTGTTCGAGGCTCTCGTCCATGCCCTGCATGCGGGCCCGGACGATGAGGGTGACGACGGCGGCCGAGAAGATCGACTGGCCGATCCACAGCGGCACGAGGCCCTCGCGGAAGATGCCACCGAACGAGATGAACTGCAGTTGCATACCGGTGGCATCGACGATCTCGGGGGTCGTCAGCACCAACAGCAGAATGGCCATGAAACCCACGGTCCACTTCCCGGATCGGCGTGCCAGGGCGATGCCGGCGAGCGTGCCGAGGATGACGGACAGGATGGCCGCGACGGCGGCCGCCTCGAACGAGGACTTCACCGAACCGGTGAGCAGCGTGTTGTCCCACATCTCGCCGTACCAACGAGTGGAGAATCCGGCCCACACCTCGAGCGCCTTGTTGTCGTTGAACGAGTGCACCACGACGAACACGATGGGCAGGTAGAGGAAGCCGATGACGAGCGCAGACCATGCCCACAACATCGCCGAGCTCACCTTCGGGGCGGCGTTGGCACCGATCCACACGGCCCCGCCGATGACGGTGATGGCGACCGCACTGGTGACGAAGCTGCTGAACGACGGCTTCAACACGAACATGCCGACGGCGATGAGCACGAGGGCGGTGAGCACTGCGCCGAGCGTGCGGTCCGCCCTCGACGCCACTCGGAGCACGCGGGCCACCAGGAAACTCAGCCCCAGGGCGGCGAGAATCGAGAAGATGAGGATGACGGCGATCGCTGCGCCGAGCGGCGGGTTCTGGGACTGCAGGAACTGGGTGGCGACCAGGTTGCCGGGCATGTTGCCGTCGGCACCACCGAGGACGTTGGCCGTGATGTAGTCGCCGGCGAGCGGCACGAACACCAGCACCACGCCGGCGACGATGCCCGGCGCCGCCAGCGGCAAGGTGATCTGCAGGAAGGTCTTCAAACGGCTGGCGAAGAGATCTTTGCTGGCCTCGCGTTGGGTGGGATCGAGCCGGTCGAGCGCGACGAACAGCGGGAAGATCATCAGCGGCAGATAGTTGTACACGACGCCGATCTGCACACCGAGACGCGAGTCGAGCACGTCGAGTCGCTCGCTGAGGATGCCCCAGTCGACGAGCGTGTTCGAGATGAAACCCTTCGGCGCGAGCACGATGCGCCACGCCAGGGTGCGGATGAGGAAGTTGGTGAAGAACGGGATCGCCAGCAGCGCCAGCACGATGCCCTTGCCCCTCTTCACCCGGGTGGCCAACAGGTAGGCTAGGGGGAAGGCGATGACCAAACACAGGACCGTGCCGAGGACGGTGGTGCGCATGCCCTGCACCAACACCTTCGCGAACGTGCCGTCGATACCACCCTCGAGCGCGGTCCGGTAGTTGTCGAGATTGAGCGTGGTGTAGCTCACCCGACCGGCGGAACCGGCGATCTTCGTGCCGAAGCTGGCTGCCACGACCAGCACGACCGGCACCACGAAGAACAGCAGCCACCATCCCCACGCGGGAAGCGCGAGGAGAAACTTGGGCATGCGCAGCCTGCGGCTGCGCGGCGGTCCTTGGGCGACGGTCGTACTGGCCATGTCGGTGTGTGGTCTCGTCGTGGGATCAGGCGCCCGCGGCGGCCTTGACCTTGTTGTAGATGTCGACGACGGCCTGCTGGTTGTCGAGCGAACCCGACTTCATGCGGCTCACCTCGTCATCGGTGAAGTAGATCATCTCGATGTACTTCGTGTCCGCCGGCAGCGCGTCCTTGGCTGCCTGGATGCCCGTGTTGTAGCCGTGGAACTGGATGTCCTTGGCCGAGTTGGCGGGATCGAGGATGAAGTTGATGAAGTTGTAGCAGGCGTCCATGTTCGCCGCGCCCTTGAGAATGCACCAGTTGTCCATCCACAGCTCGGTGTCGGGAGCACCGAGGCCCCAGGCGTAGTTGGCCGGGTCGTCACCGCTCTCCTCGACCGACAGCAGACCCTGACGGGCATCGCCGTTCCAGATCATCGACAGGGCGTAGTTGCCCTGGGTGAGGTTGATGCCGGGGTACGAGTCGAACGCCTTGACGTGCTGGGCGAACTCGCCCACCAGGAAGTCCTCACAGGCCTTCAGATCGGCTTCGTCGGTGGTGTTCCAATCCTTGCCGTTCGCCCAGAAGTACATGCCGCACAGGTTCGGCGCAGTGTCGAGGATGGACGTCTTGCCACTGGCTTCGTTGGACGCGACGTCGATGAAGTCGGCCCACGTCGTGATCTCGCGGGTGACGATCGTCTTGTCGTAGATCCAGCCGGTCGAGCCCCAGTTCTTGCAGACCGAGTGCTTGTTGCCCGGGTCCCACTCCTGGTTGGTGTAGGCGACGTCGAGGTTCTTGAAGTTGGTGACCTTGGCCAGGTCGAGCTCTTCCAAGAGGCTCTCGCCGACGAGCTGCGGGATGTAGACGCCGGTCGGGCAGATCATGTCGAAGCCGTTGTTGCCGC
>JANMFL010000446.1:0-3573 GCA_031377945.1 Acidimicrobiaceae bacterium
GATTGGAACAACGTGTCCCGTTCACTCGCCGAGGCGTGCGTGCTGCTGGGCGCGCACGTCTCGCTCGGCTGCCCGGTCGGCTACGACGCCGGCACTGCCGAACTCGAACGCATCGCCTCGCTGGGTGCGGGCACGGTGCGCCAGGTGCACCGGGGTGTCGATGCCGTGCAGGGTGCCGTTGCGGTCCACACCGACACCTGGGTCTCGATGGGGCGCGAGGCGGAGAAGGCCGAACGCGTGAAGGTCTTCGAGGGGTTCGGAGTCGATCGAGCGCTGATGGCCGAGGCGCTTCCCGACGCCGGCTTCTATCACTGCCTCCCGGCCTACCGAGGCTACGAAGTCAGTGCCGACGTCATCGACGGCCCGAACAGCCATGTCATCGCCCAGGCGCACAACCGGCTGCATGCCGCTCGCGGCGCGCTGGCCTTCTTGATGGGAGTTCGTTGACCATGGCATCCAAGGTGCAACGCCAACAGACGATCGCCAAGCTGATCGCCAACCACACCGTCACCAATCAGCCGCAGCTGGTCGACCTGCTCGACGCCGAGGGCATTCCCGCGACGCAGGCCACGGTGTCGCGAGATCTGGAGGATCTCGGCGCGGTGAAGGTTCGCGTGCCCGGCGGCGACACGGTGTACGCGATTCCCGAGTACGAACCAGCGCGCCTGGCGCCGGAGGACCAGCTTCGGCGGGTGATGGGAGAGTGGGTGGCCGAGGTGCGAAACAGCGGCAACCTGGTCGTGCTGCGGACTCCGCCAGGTTGTGCGCACGTGGTCGCCTCCGCGCTCGATCGGAGCGGTCTGTCGGGCATGCTCGGCACTGTCGCCGGCGACGACACGTTGCTGTGCATCGCCGAGGAGGGACTCGGTGGCGAGTCGCTCCGCGACCGGCTCCGCGAGTTGGCGGGTCTGTCATGAGCGGCGGGAACACCTTGTGGCATGGCCGCTTCGAAGGCGGCCCGGCGGCCGAGCTGATGGCCTACACCGAGAGCCTGTCGTTCGATCTGCGGCTGTGGCCCGACGACATCGCTGGTTCGGTCGCTCACGTCCGCGGACTCGCCCACGTCGGCATCCTGACCGAGATCGAACGCGACGCGGTGTTGGTCGCGCTGCAGCAGGTGGCCGACGAGCTGGCCGCCGGCACCTTCGAGTTCGCGCCGAGCGACGAGGACGTTCACACTGCGGTGGAACGCCGGGTCACCGAGCTCGCCGGCCCGGCCGGCGCGAAACTGCACACCGGACGCAGTCGCAACGACCAATCGGCCACCGACGTCCGTCGTTGGCTGAAGCGCGAGCTCACCACGGTCGCCCAACGGGTCGTCGTGCTGCAGGACGTCCTGCTGGCACGTGCCGAGGCCGCCGGCGATGTGTACCTTCCGGGCTACACCCATCTCCAGCGAGCGCAGCCGGTCCTGCTCGCACATCATCTCCTGGCTCACGGTTGGGCACTCGGGCGCGACGTCGAGCGGATGCTCGACGCCCTCGAGCGCATCGATGTGTCGCCGCTCGGTGCCGGAGCGCTGGCCGGCTCTTCGCTCCCGCTCGACCCCGACTTCACTGCAGCCGAACTCGGCTTCGCGGCGCGCTTCGAGAACTCGCTCGACGCCGTCGGCTCGCGGGACCACGTGGCGGAGGCACTGTTCGTGCTGACGCTGGTCGGGATCAACCTGTCGCGCATCGGAGAGGAGTTCGTCCTGTGGACGACCGACGAGTTCGGCTTCGCGAAGCTCGATGACGGGTACGCCACCGGGTCGTCGATGCTGCCGCAGAAGAAGAACCCCGACATCGCCGAACTGGCACGCGGCAAGGCCGGTCGACTGATCGGCGACCTCACCGGCTTCCTCGCCACGATGAAGGGCCTCCCGCTCAGCTACAACCGTGACTACCAGGAGGACAAGGAGCCACTGTTCGACGCGATGGACCAGATCCGGCTGGCGCTGGGCGCCATCACCGGCATGATCGCCACGGTGACGTGGGTCCCCGAGCGCATGCAATCGGCGGCCGACGCCGAAACGACTTCTGCCACCGATCTGGCCGAGTGGCTGGTGCAGCGCGGGACGCCGTTCCGCGACGCACACGCCATCGTGGGGGCTTTGGTTCGCCGCACACTGGCAGGCGAAGGCGCGCTGCGCGATCTGGTGGCGGCCGACCCGGTGCTCGGCGCCGACGCTGCAGCCCTCGTGGCTCCAGGGGTCTCGGTACGGCGCCGCATCACCCCTGGCGGCGCCGGTCCGGCGCCGGTGGCGGTGCAGATGGAACGCTTCCGCACCAAGCTGGACGAACTCCGTGCAGCGGTTGCCGTCGACGTTCGCTGAACGCGACGCCACGATCGTGGCGCCCGAGTTGCTCAACCGGCTGATGCGAGCCGGCGACGTGCTCGCTCGGGTCATCGAGGTGGAGGCCTACACCGCCGACGATGCGGCCAGCCATTCCTTCCGCGGGCGCACGGCGCGCAACGCAGTGATGTTCGGGCCGCCGGGTCGTTGGTACGTGTACCTGATCTACGGGATGCACTTCTGCGTCAACCTGGTCACCGGAGCGGAGGGCGATGGTCAGGCCGTACTCGTGCGCGGGGTGCTGGTCGACGGGCTCGACCCCCGACGAACGTCGGGCCCGGGTCGCCTCACGAAGGCGCTCGGCATCGACCTGTCGTGGAACGGGTGTGTGGCCGAACTGTTCGACGACGGCACGCAACCTCCTGTTGCTCCCGTGGTCACCGCACGCGTCGGCATCACCAAGGCGGCCTCGCTGCCTCGACGTTGGGTGGTCCCTCAGGCCTGACCGGCCTCCCAGTGCAGCCAGTAGCCGTGCGGGTGCGTGGTCGCCAACCGCTGGACCGTGCGGAGCCCGCGTCGCCAGCGGACGAGCGACACCACGGTGATCTCCTCCGGCGGGTCCGTGGTCGGAACGGGGAGACCGGGGGTCTGCGCCGGCGCCTCGGCGATGATCCAGGACAGGTCGATCTCGGCGCCCAGACGATCCAGTTCGTCGACGTAGGCACGGCGAACATTGTTGGGCAGGTAGTTCAGCACCCAGCTGTTCGTCACCACCGGGTGGCCCAGCGAGGCGGCTTCGCGAACGACTCCGGCGAGGGCCGTCACTGCGTCGCCCTGACGGACGTCCGGGGGTCGCTCGCGGGCGAGTCCGATCGCAGCGACCAGCCGCCCGAATCGATCGGCCTGGTCCGGCCACACGCACGCCTCGAGCCACAGGACGGCGTCGTCGTCCATGACGTCGATGGGCGCGAGATCGATGCCGATGGACGTGGAGATTGTGGGCATCACGGCAGGCACCGGGACGTTCCCCCTGGTGGCGCAGCAAAGGTGTACCGGCGAGGGGTGTCCGACGGATCCGCCCGGGGAGTATTCGTACGAGTACCGGGGGAGCAGCAGGTTGAGGCCTGCGCTGGTCCCTACGTCGACGTGGGCCAGTGCACCGCACTCTGCTGCGACGAGACCCAGGGCCGGCACGAACTGGGCGCAGCGGCCCACTTCGTTGGTCTGGGTGTTGTGTGTGGCGATCACTTCACTCAGCGCATCGGCATGGTCGAGGACGAATTGACGGAACACGGGCG